>MNCZ01000118.1 GCA_001914695.1 Gammaproteobacteria bacterium 13_2_20CM_66_19
GCCGGCAAAGCCGATGAGGGGCGTGCCGCGCGGAGCGGCCGCGCGCACGAGGCGGATCGTCTCGAGGACGAAGGGCACGTCCCGGGCCGCGACCAGCTCAGGGAGAGCCTCGATCTGGGCATCGGTACGGATGGGCTCCGCGACCACGGGCCCCGGCTCGAACGAGAGCTGGATGCCCATCCCCTGGAGCGGCGTCATGATGTCGCTGAAGAGGATCGCGGCATCGAGCTCGTAACGGCGCAGCGGTTGGAGCGTCGCTTCTGCGGCGAGCTCGGGTGTGCGCGTCAGCGCCTCGAAGTCGACCTTGGCCCGCAGCGCCCGATATTCGGGCAGGTAGCGCCCCGCCTGCCGCATGATCCAGATGGGTCGATGCCGGACCGCCTGACGGCGGCAGGCGGCGAGAAATGCCGGCACTTCCGCCCCCGCGACGCCTTTCGGGGCACCGGCACTCATGCGCGCAACCACCGCGCCACCTCCGGCGCGAAATAGCTGATGATGAGATCGGCGCCCGCGCGGCGAATGCCGGTCAGGGTCTCGAGCGCCGCGGCGCGCTCGTCGATCCAGCCGCGCGCCGCTGCCGCCTTGATGAGGCTGAACTCTCCCGACACCTGGTACGCGACCACCGGCACGCTCACCGCATCCCGCACCTGGCGGATGACATCGAGGTAGGGACCCGCGGGCTTCACCATGACGAGGTCCGCGCCCTCCTCGACATCGAGTAGCACCTCCCGGAGCGCCTCGCGCGCGTTGGCCGGATCCATCTGATAGGAGAGGCGATCGCCGAATGCGGGCGCAGACTCGGCGGCCTCGCGGAACGGGCCGTAGAACGAGGAGGCGAATTTCGCCGCATAGGAGACGATCGGCGTCGAGGTGAGACCCGCCTCATCGAGCCGCGCACGGATCGCCGCGACCCGCCCGTCCATCATGTCGGAAGGCGCCACCGCATCCGCCCCCGCGCGGGCGTAGTTGAGCGCCACCTCGGCGAGAGTCTTGATGGACGAATCGTTGTCGATGGCGCCGCCCGCGAGCACGTGACCGCAGTGTCCATGGTCGGTGGCGCCGCACAGGCACACGTCCGCCCACAGGATGAGATCAGGGCAGGCCTCCTTGATGGCCGCGATGGCCTGCGCGGCGAGCCCCTTGGGATCGGTCGCGCTCGTCGCCTTCCCGTCCTTGTGCGCGGGAGCGGCGAAGAGCAGCACGGCCGGCACGCCCGCCGCGGCCACCGCTTTCGCATCCTTCACCGCCTCGTCCACCGACAGCTGGAAGATCCCGGGCATGCTCTCGACGGCGTGGCGCACGGCGCGCCCGGGAACGACGAACAGCGGGTAGACGAGCGCTTCGGGCGTCAGTCGCGTCTCGCGCACCAGACGGCGCCAGGCGTCCGACTGGCGGGTGCGTCGCGGTCTGTGTTGAGGAAATCCCATAGGTCTTCAGTGTCTCCTTCGCAATCAGGCTCGTTTCTGCAACACGCGCAGCGTCGTCCGCGCCAGTCCCTCGAGCGTCGCCGACTCGGCGACGACCGCCGTATGGCCGCGGGCCGAGAGCTCGCGTGCCGTGGTGCGGCCGATCGCGACCGCCGCGGCTCCCGAGAGCAGCCGCTCGAAATCCTCCACTCCCAGCGCCCGCGCGAGCTCGGTCACCGCGGAGGGGCTCGCGAAGGTCACCGCGCCCACTCCCCCGCGCGCGATCCAGGCGCGGCAGTCGTCGACGTCGAGGGCGCTCCCCTCGGTGCGATACGCCTCGACCTGCGTCACCTGCGCCCCGAGCTGCGTGAGTCCGGCGGCAATGGTCGGCAGCGCCCGCGAGCTCGCGGGATAGAGAACCCTCACCCCGGCATCGGACGGCTGCCACTGCGCGGCGAACGTGGCGATCAGCGCGGCCGCATTCGCCTCGTGGGGCACGAGGTCCACGGGCCAGCCGCGCTGACGCAGCACTTGCGCGCTCGCCTTGCCGAGTGCCGCGACGCGCACGCCGGCGGGCGCGGCCGGCAGCCCCGAAAGAGCGCGCCGCCGCCAGGGCCGCAGTAAGGGGACCCGGGTCTGCGGGCGTGACACTCACCGCCGGCCACAGCAGCGTCGGGAGTCCGAGGCTCTTCAGCTCGCGCGTCAAGGGGCCGTCGCTCGTCTCGGCGCGCGTGACCACGACGGGTTTGAGGTCCGGGACCCGGCTCACGGCGCCTCCACCGCGAGCGACGCCCGCTCGCGCGCGATGAGCCCCGCGGCGCCGCGCGAGAGCAGCTCCGCCGCGACGCGCTCACCGAGCGCCGCCGCGTCCGCGCTCGAGAGCCCCGCTCCCGAGGAGGCGGAGGCCACGGCACTCGCGCTGAGCGCCTTCGAGCCATCGAGCGCACACACGCAGGCGATGAGCTCGAGTGAGCGCTGATCGCCCGACGCCAGGGCGCCGAGCGGCACCTGACAGCCGCCCTCGAGCCTGCGAAGGAGTGCCCGCTCGGCGCTCGCGGCGAGCCGAGCCTTGCCGTCATCGAGAGCCGCGAGCCAGCGCAGCGTCGGCTCATCTCCCGTGCGGGCGCACACGCCGATCACCCCCTGCGACACCGCGGGTGGGAAGGCCTCGGGCGGGAGATACTCGGTGACGTGGTCGTGAAGCCCGAGGCGCTTCAAGCCCGCAGCGGCGAGAATGATGGCGTCGTAGTCGCCCGCACGCAGCCGCTCGATGCGCGTCGGCACGTTGCCGCGCAGCTCGAGCGGCACGGCATCCGGGCGCGCCCGGGCGAGAAAGGCGCGGCGTCTCAAGCTGCTGGTGCCGACACGCGCGCCGCGCGGGAGCTCACCGAGTGGCGCGCCGTTTCGACTGAGGAGCGCATCGCGCGGATCCTCCCGCGCGAGCGTTGCGGCGAGCTCGACGCCCGGCTCGATCGTCGTCGCCAGGTCCTTGAGGCTGTGCACGGCCACATCCACCGTGCCCGCGAGCAGCGCCCGATCGATCTCCTTGGTGAAGAACGCCCGGCCGCCGACCTGCCAGAGCGGCACATCGGTCTTCGCGTCCCCTTCGGTCTTGATGTGCACCAGCTCGACGGGCGGCGCTCCGGGCCGTGCCCGCAGCAGGCTCTCGACGTGCCGCGCCTGCCAGAGCGCGAGCTGCGAGGCGCGCGTGCCGATGCGCAATGGCCGCGGCGCGCTCACGGCTCGCCCTCCGTGAGGAAGCGGTAGCCGACCCCCCAGACGGTGAGGAAGTGGCGCGGGTTGGCCGGATCCTTCTCGAAGCGCTTGCGGAGCCTCAGGATGAAGTTGTCGACCGTGCGGGTCGAGGGAAAGACGTCATAGCCCCACACCCGCTCGAGCAGGTCCTCGCGCGAGACGATCTCGCCGGCGTGCTCGGCGAGCACCTTCAGGATCATCGCCTCCTTCTCGGTGAGCTCCTGCGCGTCGCCGTTCCAGGCGCGGGCGTGGAAGGCGCGGAAATCCACCTCGTTGCCCCCAAAGCGCAGCACCGCGGTGGCCGCGGTGGCGGAGGCGCTGCGATACCAGTCCCAGCGCCGGAGGATCGCGCGCACCCGCAGCAGGAATTCCTGCAGATGAAAGGGCTTGGCGAGGTAGTCGTCGCCTCCCGCCTCGAGCCCGCGCACCCGGTCCACCGGATCGCCGCGCGCGGTGAGAAACAGCACCGGCGTGTTGTTGCCCTGCTCGCGCAGTGTCCGGCACATGGCAAGGCCGTCGATGCCGGGCAGCATCACATCGAGCACGATGAGCGCGCAGTGCTGCCCGCGGAGCCACTCGAGCGCCCGCTCGGCATCCCCCGCGGCGCTCACCTCATAGCCTTCGGCGCGCAGATTCTCCATGACGCCGGCCGCGAGGTGCGGATCGTCCTCCACTACCAGCACGCGCGTTGCGGGCGCCGTCGCGCTCACGAGCGCTGCCCCTGGGCGGCCGCGGGCCAGGTGAGCACGAAACGCGCTCCCTGTCCGACGCCGTCGCTGTGGGCGCTCACCCGGCCGTGCGCCAGGTGCATCAGGCGCTGCACGATGAAGAGGCCGAGTCCGGTGCCGTAGTGGGTGCTGCCGCCCCCGGGATGCAGCCGCGTGAAGCGCTCGAAGAGCCGAGTGCCGTCGCCACTGCGAAAGCCGACCCCGGAATCGCGCACCGAGAGCTCGACCTCACCGTTCTGCGCACGCGCGCTCAAGGCGATGCTGCCCCCGCCGTGGGGCGTCACGGCGGAAAGGGCGTTCTCGAGGATGTTGCGCACCACGACATCGAGCGCCAGCGGATCGCTCACCACCTTGAGTCCCGGCTCGATGTCGCAGGAGATCGCGATGCGCTCCTGGCGGGCGCGCTCCTCGAGGTGCGCGATGACGCGAGTCACCGCGGCGCCGAGATCGAGCGGCTCGGACTTGAAGTCGACTCGTCCGCGCTCGAGACGCGCGCTCTCGAGGATCTGAGTCACCATCGCCTCCATGCGGGCGAGATCGGCGAGCATGCGGTCGATGAGGGTGCGCGCCTGCTCGGGCGAGAGCGTGCGCAGCGCCATGGTCTCGAGCGAGAGCTGCAGGCTCGCGAGCGGGGTCTTGAACTGGTGGGACACGAGCGCGAGAAAGTTGTCCTGCTCTTCGAGCACGCGCGCCTCGGCGCGCAGGGCGCGCCCGATCACCGTGATGCACGCCCCGAGCGCCAGCATGAAGAACGCACCCTCCCAGGCGTATCGGTTGTAGCGCCGGCGCTCCTCGGTGCGCAGCATCTCCTCGACCTTCGGCGCGAGCGAGGCGTGACCGCCCACGACCACGATCGGCGGCAGCATCTGCTGGATGCGCTCTGCGCTCACCCCGGCATCGAGCAGCGCCTGAGCGGCGGCCGCCTGCTCGGCGTAAGCCGCGCGCGCGGCGTGCACCTTGTCGATGGTGTAGGCGCGCTGATCGAACACCCAATACCCCACCTGCACCGCCGACACCACCAGCAGCGCGAGCGTGGTCAGCTGAAAAACGCGCGCGGCTTTCATCCGCTCGCCGCCAGCGACTCGCGCAGCGCCGAGGCGAACCGCGCGAGATCGGCGTCCGTGTGCGCAAGCGACAGGAAGCACGCCTCGTAGGCGGAGGGCGGGAGGTAGACCCCGCGCTCGAGCATGGCATGGAAGAGCGTGGCGAAGCGCGCGGTCTCGCTCGGGGAGAGGGGCGCCGCCGTGCGCGGTGCGCCCGCCCCGTGGAACGCCATCCAGAAGAGCGATCCGACCCGCACCAGGTGCAGCGGGAACGGCGCCTCGGCGAGGACCGGCCGCAACAGCCGTTCGAGCTCGGCGCCCTTCGCCTCGAGGCGCTCCCACCCGGACTCGCGCTCGAGGACCTCCAGCGTCGCGAGCCCCGCCGCCATCGCCACCGGGTTCCCCGAAAGCGTGCCGGCCTGATAAGTGTCCCCATCGGGAGCGAGGCGCTGCATGATGCGGCGCGCGCCGCCGAAGGCCCCGACCGGCATGCCGCCGCCGATCACCTTGCCGAAGGTGGCGAGGTCGGGCGAGAGATCGAAGAGCTCCGCGGCGCCGCCGCGCGCCAGCCGGAACCCGGAGATCACCTCGTCGAAAATGAGCAGCGCGCCGTGCTCTTCCGTGATGCGGCGCAGGCTCGCGAGAAATTCGCGCCGCTGCGGCAGGAGTCCGTGATTGGCCGGCACGGGCTCGATGATCAGCGCGGCGATGCGCGTCCCCTCACGCTGAAAGAGCGCGGTAAGCGCCGCCTCGTCATCGAGCGGCAGCACGCGCGTCAAGGCCGTGAAGGACTCCGGCACGCCGGCCGAGGACGGGCGGCCGAAGGTGGCGAGCCCCGAGCCCGCGGCGACCAGGAGATGATCGGCGTGACCGTGATAGCAGCCGGCGAACTTGACGATCAGGTCGCGCCCCGTGAAGGCACGCGCCACGCGGATGGCGCTCATGACCGCCTCGGTCCCGGACGACACGCAGCGCACCTGCTCGACCGCCGGATACCAGCCGACCACGCGCTCGGCGAGCTCCACCTCGGCCTCGCACGGCGCGCCGTAGGTCGTGCCGCGCTCGAGCGCCGCGCTCACCGCCGCATTCACCGCCGGATGAGCGTGACCGGCAATCAGCGGACCCCATGAGCCGACGAAGTCGAGATACCCTCGGCCGTCGGCGTCGAAGACCTGCGCGCCCGCGGCGCGCGCGATGAAGAGCGGCGTCCCCCCGACCGCGCGGAAGGCGCGCACCGGAGAGTTCACGCCTCCCGGGATCACACGGCAGGCGCGCCGGTAGAGCTCCGCGGAGCGCGGGCGCAGCGACCCGCTGACGGTGTCGTTCCGGGGCTCGGTCATGAGTGCCTCTTCGGTTCCTGCACCTCGTCGGTCGCCGGCTCGGCGCGCATGCGGCCCCGCTGGGCCGCATCGAAGAACGCGTCCACAACGTCCTGGCTCGCGTGCACCGCGGCGGCCCGCAGCCCCGCCAGCGGCAGATGCGCGAGCCGGTGCGCCACCGTGGAGGCGAGCCGCACGAGCTGTCCGCGCTGCCTCTCATCCAGTGTACGCAACTCCTGGCGCAGCGCACGCGCCACCTCCTCGGCTGCGATCTGCTCGAAGGCGCCGCGCAGGTCCGCCAGGCGCGGGCCGATCGCGCGCGTCGCGAGCTCGGAGCGCAGGTGCGTCAGGCGCTCGTCGATCGCGTGGCGCACCGGCGCGAGCCGCACCAGCTGTGCGAGGCGCCGGCCCTGCGCGGCTTCGATGAGATCGCTCATTCCGACTCGAGCGAGGCCGGCGCGCTGCGCGGTGGCGGGATCGACATTGGGGGGCACACCGAAATCGATGATGAGCGGCGCGAGTCCGGCGGATCCCTTGAGCCGCGCCAGCGCCGCGGCGTCGAGCACCGGCTCGCCGCCCCCCGTGGCCAGCACCAGTGCATCGAGAGGCGGGGGCTCGATGCGGAAGCGATCGAGCGGCATGGCTTCACCCGCGACGTTCCCGGCGAGCTCATCCGCGGCCTCGAGCGTGCGATTGACGATCAGGAGCGGAACCCTCGCCTCGCTCAGAACACCCGCACAGCGGCGCGTCATCGGCGAGACGCCAAGGAGGGCGACCCGCCCCGGCCTGCCGCCCAGGTGCTGCAGCACCCGGTCGGCCGCGAGGTCGCCGAGGGATGGGGAGCGGACGCCGGCGGTCATTCGGCGCACGCGGCGCGCCATGCCGAGCGCCTCGCCCATCAGACGATCCAGCACCGGTCCGCAGGTCTCGGCGGCGCGCGAATCCTCCCACGCACCGCGCAACTGCGCTGCGATCTCGTGCTCGCCGGTCTGCGCGGAGTCGAGTCCGCAGGCGAGCAGGAAGAGGTGCTCCACCGCGGCCTCGCCGGTCCAGGCGCGCAGGATCCGCGCGGCCTCCCCGGGCTGCGGCTCGCGCCCGGTCAGGATGCGGAACACGTCCGCGCGGCAATCGCCGGCGGCGCTGCCCTCGTCGGTAGCGTAGAGCACCTCGACCCGGTTGCAGGTGCCGACGTAGAGAATCTCCGCGGACTTGAGGAGCGTGCGCAGCGCCGGTAGCCGTGCCGGGATCTCCGCCCTCGGCAGCGCAAAGCGGGCGACCTCCTCGACTCCCACGTGACGATAGGACAGCCCGACCACGCCGATCTGGTGCATCACGGGAGCTTAACCACCCGGGGTGGGCGGGAGTGTCACTGAACGGTCACAGGCTGCTGACCGACCTCACAGCAGCGGCCACCGGCGCACCCCTGGCGACAGGGTACTGCGCAAGCTCAGTGCGCGTTCGCGAGCTCGGTCCATTTCTCGGCATCGACACCGAACAGCAGCAGCCAGAGCGTCAGCGCTCCTTCCCCGATGATCCCGGGAAGGAACCCATAGGGGTAGAGATCGCGCGCCACAGCGGGTGACAGGAAGGTCAGCCAACCGAGACCCGCGAACACCATCAGGGCACCCACGGCTCGCGGGAGGAACGTCGACCTCAGGATGAGATAGCCGATGAGGAGGCAATAGACTCCGAAAATCACCAGGGTGATGTTGTTGGCCTGCCCGGGGAGCCTCACCACCATGCCGAGGGGCCCGATGCCACACCCCACCAGGCTGACCACGGCCGCGAGCAGCGAGAGACCCCGGCTCACCGGCTTGAAGATGCCGTAGAGGAGCAGCGTCACGGCGATGTAGCTCGCGCCCGCGACGAGGCCGGCTGCCGCACCGAGGAGACTGCCGGACCCGAAGAGGGCCAATCCGCCGGTGACGAACGTAATCAGGTAAAAGATACCGGCCAGTCTGGCTTTGGAGCGCGGCGATGCCGCATCGGCGGGAGCTGTCACGGATTTCTCGCCTCCTTTCGGATTCTACGGGCCGGCACCTGCAATCGCCAACTCGACGGTCCGCGTGCCCGGATCGACGGGCTGTTGTTCCCACTCGGGGTGTGTCCGATCACGGCCGTTATAATTCCAGGCGTCGCCGGTCCGACGGCCGACAGGGGACGACATCACATGAACGAATGGCACATTGCGCAACTCAACGTCGGCCGCATCCTCGCTCCTACCGACAGCCCGCAGCTGGCCGAATTCATGGCCAGGCTCGATGAGATCAATGCGCTCGCGGACGCGACGCCGGGCTTCGTGTGGCGGCTGCAGACCGCGAGTGGCAACGCCACCGACATCCGGGTCTCGGAAGATCCATATTTCCTCGTGAACATGTCGGTGTGGGCGACGATCGAGTCGCTGTTTGAATTCGTCTACCGAACGTCCCACACCGCCGTGATGGTGCGGCGGCGACAATGGTTCGAGAGGCCGACCGAGGCCTACCAGGTCCTCTGGTGGGTTCCGGCCGGACACAGCCCGAGCGTCTCGGAGGCGCTGGACCGCCTCGAGCATCTGCGCCGCAACGGTCCAACCGCGCATGCGTTCACGTTCAG
>MNCZ01000067.1:0-8932 GCA_001914695.1 Gammaproteobacteria bacterium 13_2_20CM_66_19
GATGCACATCAGCGCGCGTGCTCGTACGGTTGATGGGATTGAGGAGTGAGAACAACTCCCAGGCGTTGTTTCCCTGACCCAGCATGGCGTAAGCGATCACCGACCACGTGGCGGCGTGTGTGTACTGGCCACCGTTTTCGCGAATCCCGGGTGGATATCCTTTGATATAGCCCGGGTCGAGCACCGTTCGATCAAATGGTGGCGCGAAGAGCAACGCCAGACCCGCGTTACGCCGAATGAGGTGACTTTCTACCGCGGTCATTGCACGCGCGGCGCGGATTGGGTCGGCGGCGCCGGAGATGACGCTCCAGGATTGCGCGATCGAGTCGATCCGACATTCCGTACTCGCCGCCGATCCGAGCGGCGTCCCGTCGTCAAAATAACCCCGCCGATACCATTCGCCATCCCAGGACTCTCGCTCGAGTGAGCTCCGGAGCGTTGCCGCATGGGTCAGCCACTGGGTCTCGCGTGTACGCTGACCGCGTGCTCTGGCCAGGGGCGCGAACGCGACGAGCGTGGCGTACAGGAACCATCCGAGCCACACGCTTTCACCCCGTCCCATTGCGCCAACCCGGTTCATGCCGTCGTTCCAGTCGCCCGTGCCGATCAGGGGCAGGCCGTGTTCCCCCACGGACAGGCTCTGCTCCAGCGCCCGCGCACAGTGCTCGAACAGCGAAGCGGTGTCATCGGAGATGACCGGCAGAAAGTAAGCGTCCTGCTCATCCGCTCGCAGTGCCTGGCCCTCCAGAAACGGCACCCTTTCATCCAGAACCGCCAGGTCACCGGTCGCCTCGAGGTAGTGAGCGGTGGCGTACGCCAGCCAGACCCGATCATCAGCAATGCGGGTGCGGACACCGGGGCCGCCGGTCGCTCCTTCCTCACTCGGTGGCAGCCACCAATGCTGGACGTCACCCTCGATGAATTGTCGGCGGGCTGCGCGCAGCAGATGCTCGCGCGTCAAAGCAGGCCGGGTCAGGGCGAGCGCCATTGCGTCCTGAAGCTGATCGCGGAAACCGTAGGCGCCGCCAGCCTGATAAAAGGCCGATCGCGCCCACATGCGGCAGACGAGTGTCTGATAGAGCATCCAGCGATTGAGGATGATGTCCAAGGAGCGGTCCGGCGTCTTCACTTGAACCGTTCCGAGCAGATCGTCCCAGTACTGCACGACTGTGCGGAAGAGCGCGTCGAGATCGAGTGACCGGTAACGCACCAGCAGAGCTTGCGCCTCTGTTGCGCTCGCGGCTTGACCCAGAAAAAAAACCACTTCGGTGGTCTGGTCCGCCGCAAGGTCCACGGATGTCTGCAGCGCGCAACAAGGGTCGAGACCTGCGCCCACCCGCTTAGACAGAGGGGCTTGTCTGGTAAGCGCCGCCGGGCTGTCGAGCGTGCCGTGTCGCCCGAGAAACTCGCGACGGTCGGCGGTCCATTGTGTTTGCTTTCCGGCGAGATCCGCGAACGCCATGTACGAGCCGAACGGCGTGCTCCAGGGGTTGTGGGCGAACATCGCGTTCGTTTCGGGATCGATTGCCGTCAGAATAAACGGTGCCGAGGCAGCTCGCGAAGCTCCGAGTACCCATTCGGCGTAGGCCGTGACGGAAAGTCTTCGCGACCGTTGTGAGCTATTGTGGATTTTCAGGCGCGTGATCTTGATGGGGTCGCCCATCGGGACGTACACGAGCAGCTCCAGGTCGATGCCGTGTGAGGTGTGTTCGAACCGGCTGTAGCCCTGTCCGTGGCGCGCGATATAGTGGGCACGATCATCCCGGATCGGAGCCGACGTCGGTCCCCACAGTTCACCACTGTCCCGGTCGCGCAGATACAACGCCTCACCCGGACGGTCCGCGACGGGATCGTTTGACCACGGCGTCAGTTGGTTCTCCCGACTGTTGACCGCCCACGTAAAACCGCCCCCGTCAGCTGCGACCTGGAAGCCGAATCCGGGGTTGGCGACGACATTGATCCACGGAGCGGGCGTCGTCTGTCCTGGACCCAAGAGCGTGACGTATTCCCGTCCGTCGGTTGCGAATCCTCCAAGGCCATTGAAGAATTCGAGAGCCTCTGTGACGGGAGCCGGGGTCGCCGTCCCGAGATGTGGGCCGCTGCTCCTCGAGGGCCGCGTGGCAGATGTGGCCGGTACTTGCAGACGATCGAGTTGGTCGGCCAGGTTGCCGCGGCGCGCGGCCAAAACGACACGCGCAACGGATGCGAGCCGCGCGCTGGTCTGTTCCGAGAGCAGATCCGCCCGCAGCAGGAATACTGAGCCCCGTGCGTTGTCCGCGCCGACCTGTGGCTGCGACTGACTCATTCGAAACTGGGTCTCCAGCGCCGTCTGTAGGTCCTGAAGATAGGAGGTTCGTTCGTTGAGGATAACGAGATCGACGTAAAGTCGCTTCGACCGCCAATAATCGTGAGCGCGGAGTAATTGCCTCGCGATGGCGATATCCTCGACGTCAGCGATTCGCAATAACACGATCGGAAGATCGCCGGAAATGCCGTGGGTCCACAGTGCAGCGGGTCCGCCGGCTCCGCGGCGTATCCTATCGGAGGACGGCCGCATCGACGCATCGGGGTAGAGCACATAGCTTGCAAGCCGCTGAAAGAGGCAGGCCTCCGCAGCGTCGATGCCGCTGTGACGAAGTTGCACCTGCGCCTGCGTCCAAGCCAGTGTGGCGGCGCGCACGAAGGCGTTGGCTTCCTGGAGCTTGTCGACGAGATCCAGAACGCCTTCGCGGGAAGAGCCGGCACTGGTCCAGAACGCAATGCGCACGGTGGCGCCCGCCGGTACGCGCACGCGATAGCGAAGCGCAAACACCGGATCAAGCACCGCACCGAGGGTGTTGGACAAACGGCGGCTGTCCATCATGGCGCTGGGTGCGTGAATGCCGCGTCCGCGGCCCAGGAAACGGGCTCGATCCGTTTCCGCCTCGGGCTCGCCCAATGTCTCGCCTTCAACGACTGCGTGATGCGCAATCCAGACTTCAGGCTCGGCAGGCGAGCGCCGTCGCCGCGTCGCCAGGAGCGCACCCACCTTGGCCACATACTCGGTCTGCACGAAGAGCTTTGAGAATGCCGGATGTGCCGCATCAGCGGCCGGGGGCGCAAGCACGAGTTCAGAGTAGGAGGTGACTTCCAGGTCACGCATCCGGTTGCTTGCATTCACGATGGATATGCGGCGGACCTCGGCGTCATCCTCCGGCGAGACGACCACTTCCAAGACCGTGGTAATCGCCCCGTCGCGGCGGATGAATTCCGCGCGATCTTCGGTGAGGCTCACCTGGTAACTGTCGGGCTCCACGCCGCTGGGTTGATAGCCGGCGGACCACAGTGCGCCGCTTTCGATGTCACGCAGAAAGAAATAGCTGCCGGCATCGTCGCAGGTGGAATCTTCACGCCAGCGTGTCACCCCAAGATCGTGCCATCGACTGTAGCCCGACCCGGCGGCCGTGAGCATCACCGAATACCGACCGTTGGAGAGTAGATGAGTTTGCGGCGTTAAGTCGTGCGGGGTTCTCAGGCGCCGCACTTGCGGGAGTTGCCCCTCGTTAATTCGCGCAGCGGTGCTGACCTCCTCGGCCCGGGGATGAGCGACCGAGACGTCACGTGGCGCGCGTTCCTGCAACAGCAATTCCGTCGCCTGAATACGAGGCTCGGCGTGAAACCGTTCGCGCATTCTTCCGTCAAAGAGAACGTTGGCGATGGCAACCACGCTCATGCCTTGATGATGCGCCATGAATGCCCGCACGACCGCAAACCGGGATCCCTCGGGCAGACGGCTGCGGGTGTAATCGAGTGCCTCAAAGAGGCCGTAACGACCGCGCGCGCCAATGGCAATGAGTCTCGCGAAATTGAGTGCCGAGCGCTTCGGATCAACCATCGCGGCCAGGGCCGTTGCGTACGGCGCGATCACCGCATTCTCGCTCAGACCCCGTTTGAACCCCAAGCCCGGCACGCCGAAGTTCGAATACTGGTAGGTAAGCTCGATGTCGCGCGTGTTATAGGCAGATTCCGACACGCCCCAGGGAACGCCGAGCTCTGCACCGTACTGTATTTGCCGTTGAACAATCAGACGATTGGTTTGTTCGAGAAGGCTGCCGAACGGCGCACGCATGACAAGCGAGGGCATTAGGTATTCGAACATCGATCCGGACCAGGATATCAGCGCGGCGCCATGTCCAACTGGTGTGGCCGCGCGTCCGAGCCGAAACCAGTGGCGGGCCGGTACCTGGTTCATGGCGATGGCCACGAAGCTTGCCAGACGCGCCTCGGAAGCGAGTAAGTCGTAACAGCTCGGATCGAGTGTGCCCTCGGCCGCGCGGTAACCGACCGAGAGCAGTCGACGTGCGGGATCGAGCAGAAATCCGAACTGCATCGCCTCGTACATTGCCCGCGCCGTGGATTCAAGCGTTGCCAGCCGGTGCTGCAGACTCCGGATAGCTTCAGCCGTCAGGCTCAGATCCCGCTGCCAACTCTGGATCGATCGTCGTGTTGCGTCGGCCCAAAAGAGAATCTCGCCGCCCAGCTCATCCCCCAGCTCACCGGCCAGCGCCCGCGCGATGTCGGCGAGGGTCGCGGCCAGAGGGGCTGTGCGCCTCAACCACGTTGCGCAGTCAGCGCGTTCCGTCTCATCTGCAAGCGCAGCGGCGAGCACATGGAGGGCGTGTTCGAGGTGTACACAGGTCGTCGTGTTTGTGCGCAGCTCGTCAGGAAGCTCCTGAAAGGCTTCGCGCGCGAGGTGCAGGGCATCCAGGACCCCGACACAGGACAGGCGATTGACTATGGGCGCGTCAATCCACTCTCGACAGGTATTCGCTAGTGCGATCAGGTGTCCTGCAAGGTTGCCGCTGTCCACGGACGAGACGTATCGGGGATCCAGAGGGCGCAGATCGCGGGTGTCGTACCAGTTGTAAAAGTGACCGCGACACCGCTGCAGGCGGCTCATCGTCGCCAATGCTGCTTCCAGCCGATCAACAATCTCGCTGGTCCCTGCCCAGCCGAAGTCGCGGGCGCTGACCGCGGACAGGAGATAGAGGCCAAGATTGGTAGGGGAGGTTCGATGCGCCAGGACTGGTCGCGGATCTTCCTGGAAGTTATCAGGTGGCAGCATGTGGTCGTCTGCCGTAACAAACGTCTCGAAGTAGCGCCACGTGCGGCGCGCGACCAGTCTCAGCATCCGGGCGTCGGCATCGGAGATTGCCGGGCGATTCGCGACGCGCGGAGAGAGGCTGATCCATACGGCGATGGCCGGGGAAGCCATCCACAGGATGACGAATGGGATGGCCACTCCCCAGGCGTCCGGCCGGAGCCACGCCATGAGCGCAGCCGAGACTGTCGCGATGACCACGCCTCCGCTCATGCCGCGATAGGCAGTGCTCAGGTCAAGCCGGGGTCCGAGATTCGTCTGAGCCGAAGCGACCCACTGCAGCAGATTCCGCCGACTGACGAACAGACGAAACAGCGTTCGACCGATCGCGTCGAGCATGAGCCAGGCCTGATGCGCAAGAAAAGCTATCAGGAAGGCGCTCAGGGAAGCAGCCAGCCTGATGTCTTGGCGCAGCGCGCGCAGGTGGCTGCGTGTCTTGAGGCCTGCGCGACCGGGTACGATGGCGCCGAAAATTGGCAGCAGCGCCGGCACGGCAAGCGTCAATACGACAAAGGTGGTCCAGACGAGCGCGGCGTTGCGTGGCAACATCCATCCGGCCAGCAGGGCCGCGATACTCGCGGGTGCCGACAACGTACGCCGCAGATTGTCCAGCATCTTCCACAGAGCGAGCAGCGACAGGCTGCGGCGGCCGCGAATGGCGCCCGCCGCGTCGCCTCTTCCAAAGACCCACGGCAGCAGTTGCCAGTCACCCCGCGCCCAGCGGTGCTGGCGTGCCGCAGCGACGTCGTACCTCGCTGGAAATTCCTCGACTACCTCGATATCAGAAACCAGAGCTGCGCGCGCAAAGACGCCCTCGAAGAGATCATGACTGAGCAGCATGCCGTCGGATACCCGACCGGCGAGGGCCGCTTCGAAGGCATCGACATGGTAGATGCCCTTGCCAGCGTACGAGCCTTCACCGAAGAGATCCTGGTAGACATCCGACACGGCGGAAGCGTATGGATCGATGCCGCTTGCGCTCGAGAAGACGCGCTGAAAGAGTGAGCCTTCGCGACCGACTGGCAAGGACGGCGCGACCCGCGGTTGCAGCACCGCATACCCTTCGACCACCTGGCCGGTTGCAGCGTCGAACCGGGGATGATTCAGTGGGTGCGCCAGTTTGCCGACCAGGCGACGCGCCGTGTCCCGGGACAGCCTGGTGTCGGCGTCCAGGGTAATGACGTAGCGAACTCCCGACGGAACCTCAGGGGCACGCCCATTGATACCCTGAAAGTTCGTATCGGTCGCTCCTCGCAGGAGGCGATTCAGTTCGTGTAGCTTTCCGCGTTTGCGTTCCCATCCCATCCACTGCGTCTGCACGTCGCTCCAGACCCGGCGGCGGTGGAGCAGCAGGAAGCGTTCGCCTGCTGAACCGTTGCCGTGAAGTCGATTCAGCCGTGCGATTGCCTCGCCCGCCATCGTCAGAAGCGCCTCGTCCCCGGCGGCGTTTTCCGTCGGGGCGTCTGTCCAGTCCGAGAGCAGCGCAAAATACAGTTCGCCGTCTGGCGAGGCGAGGTAGTGAATCTCGAGGCGCGCGATCTGGGCTTCCAGTGCGGCGCGAGTGGTGAGCAAAGCGGGAACGACCACCATGGTTCGCAGATGTGACGGAATGCCGTCGCGCAGCGCGAGACCGGGCAAGGTTGTTGCACCGAACGCCCGCATGACGGCGCGATTCACGAGTGCGATGGCGACATCCAGGGACGGAATCAGACCGAGGAGAGCGAGCAACACCAGGTGGGCGCCGGGAGTACCCCACGCGTTAAGGACAAATAAGGGCAGCGACAGTGCGGTGCACCCTACCACCGCGATCGCAGCCAGGTAGTTGCCAACTCCGGCCGCCAGTACGAACCGCCCGGGCCAGGTGAAGCGCGGATTTCTATAGCCGATGGTCGCTTCGAAGGCGGGTTGCCCGTTTGCGATCAGGTAGTACCCGGGATCAGTGCGGCGGCGATCGCCATGTCCATCGCCCGTTGCGTCGTACTCATTCGCAGCCGAGAGCGCCGCCGCTGCAATTTCGAGTTCCGTCAGTTTCGAGCCTCGTGCAAAGCGCTCTATTGCGCGGCGGTAGAGATCACGCGTGGGAAAATCCAAGGCGGCGAAGTCGCTCCCGGAACGCAGCAGATCGTCGACCAAGCTGACACTTTCGAAGAACTCCGGCCAATCTACGTCCGAAAGCAATCGCATGCTCGTAATGAGGTTGCGGACGGTTACGTTTGACGCGCCCTGTCGCTGCTGCTCGTCACGCACAATCGCGTCCGCCGTTGTTCCTTGCGCGGCGAGGAGCTCCTCGAGCCAATGCAGTGCTGGAGTCACTCGCGGGTCCTGATCCCGCAGACGCTGGAGCAATTGGACCGTAAATGCGGGTGAGAAGGACCCGCGGTCTGTGTCGCGCCGGAGCAGAGCGTCGGGCTCGGCGGTATAACCGTTGACGCCCAGAAGTCGGTCTGCCAGGGCGTCCGCACCCTGGCGCGCAGCGCGACTACTTACAATGCGTGCAGCGGCGCGGCGCAGGTTTTCCACCAGTACTACCCGCAGCGTGATCGCCACCGCCCACAGCTCGCCGATGGTCAGTGGTTGAACGCGCTGATAGGCGCGGACAAAACAACGGAGCGATTCGGGATCGAAGCGGCTATCAGTGTGGGCGACAAACGCCCAGGCCACACCGAGCACGCGCGGATAGCCCTCAAACGGTCCATCCCGCAGCTTGGGCAGCAGTCGATAGAAGCTCGGCGGAAGATCCTGGCGGATCTCGCGGATTTGCTTCTCGACGAGGTGGTAGTTATCGAGTAGCCATTCAGCGGCCGGGGAGATCGCGCGCCCTTCGCCTGTGGCTGCTGCGATGGCCCGATAGGCCGCGAGTAGCACCGTCTCGTTGTCGCGCAGCCGTGCGTGAAGAGACGGACGGAGTCGTGGCCGCTGGACGACCTGCTGTGCGGCCGCGAGGCTCGCTGCATGTTGCTCCAGGCGCTCTATGCTGAAGAGCTCCGCGCGCAGAATCTCGTCACTGTTCCAGGGTGAGAGCGCAGCGCGGCGCTCGAAGACGGGGTGGAGAAGGGATTTCAATTTAAGTCGCACATGTCCAAGCCGTGCAGCAGCAGGAAGCCCTGCCTCCTTGGTTCGCAAGACTTTCCGAGGTTGCAGACGTCGGCCGGAACACGCGCCGGGAACGGCACGGGGGCCAAGGGCAGACAAGCCGAAAGATCACGAGCCTGAACGCAGGCTATCGTAATCCGCCCCGTCTTGCCGAGGTTTCGTGCGCATGAGGAGCGCACTCAGCGATTGCATCTCCCCGATCGACCGGGTGCACGGCAGCGCCTTGCGGCCTGTCTGGTGCTGGCGTCGTAACGATGTCTAGGTTCGGTCGGGACCGTGGATGCAGGGTCTATGCGTCTGCTCGCGTTCGTTATCAGCTGAATAGCTCATCCAAGGCCGCGGAGCCGACGGGCTTACTCAAGTAGCGCTCGATCCCGGCCTCACGCGCGAGTTCGCGGCCGGGGTGTTCACTGCTGGCCGTTAATGCAATCAGTCTCAGGTTCTGCAGCTGCGGATGTTGAGAAAGCTGCCGGGCGACGTCATAGCCGCTCATGTCCGGCAGATCGAGATCCACAAGCAGAACCGTGGGCGCGAACTCGACAACGAGAGCAAGAGCAGTCGCTCCGGTGTACGCGACGCGTGCATCACCGTACCCCGACGATTGCAGCAATGACGCGAGAGCATTGGCGGCATCGACATCGCCATCGACTATCAATACGCGCGGCATACCGCGGCGGACGCCTCCTGCGTTCTGCTTCC
>MNCZ01000067.1:9113-11032 GCA_001914695.1 Gammaproteobacteria bacterium 13_2_20CM_66_19
CTGAATTGAGTGCGCGGGATGGAGCATCGAAGCGCCAGGGCGATGTCACCACCAAATAATGGGGAGGGCGATTGCACTATACTCTGGCTCTGGATTTCGCAACCCTGGAGGCCACGGTGACAGTCTCCACGACGGCCTCATCAGCATCGCGCTGTTTATGGGCGGCGAAACCACGCCCAGCCGCGCGATCGTGCAGAGCGCTGGCCACGCTTACCGGTTGATCGGACAGAAATTCAAGGAAGAGTTCCATCGAGATGGGCAGATGCAACTTCTGCTACTGCGCTACACGCAGGCGCTGCTCACGCAGATGGCGCAGACTGCGGTATGCAATCGCCATCACTCGGTGCACCAGCAACTGTGCCGCTGGTTGCTGCTGTCTCTCGACCGCCTGTCCGCGAACCGATTGACCATGACGCAGGAACTGATCGCCAACATGCTTGGCGTCCGCCGTGAGGGTGTCACCGAAGCCGCCAGCAAGTTGCAGAAGCTCGGTGTGATCGAATACAGCCGTGGGCAAATCACGATACTGGACCGGGCATGGGCATCCTGTCCATGTTCATCCTCGCTTCAGGGGTTCGAAGCGCCGTCCCGTGGTCGGGCTTACCTGCCGGGCTTCACGAATCTCAGTGTCATCCGATCCGACTCGCCGATCGCCAGATACTTGGCGCGATCTTTATCACCGAGCCCGAGCGTCGGAGGCAGGGTCCACACGCCTTCCGGATAGTCCTTGGTGTCCTTCGGGTTGTTGTTGATCGGCGATTCCGCATCGAAGCGGAAGCCCGCAGTCCCCGCCAGTTTCTTGATGTAGTCCTCGTCCATATAGCCGGACTTACGCATCTCCTCGAGACTGGTGCCCGGCTTGGCGCGGTGCTCGACCACACCGAGCACGCCACCCGGCTTCAAAGCCTTGAAGAATGCGTTGAAGTGCGCTTGCTGATCGCCCGTTGCTAACCAGTTATGCACGTTACGGAACGTCAGCACCACATCGGCTGTCCCAGGCGGGCAGATCTCGGTAAGCTGCGGCGGATGCAATTCGGTGACGACCACCTTGCCGAGGTGAGTCGGATCGTCCGCGATCCGCTTGCGCAGCACGGCCGCATTGTCCTTAGCCTCCTTCGCTGCGCCCGGTACATCGGGAGCCTCGATGGCGGCGTAGTACTTGCCCTGTTCGCGCAGGTAGGGCGCCAGGATTTCCATATACCAGCCGCGGCCGGGCCAGATCTCGACTACGGTCTGATTCGGCCGCACTCCAAAGAATCGCAGCGTTTCGAGCGGATGGCGATACTGGTCGCGCACCGTAAATTTCGGAGTGCGCGAGGGACTGGCAATCGCCGCGGCTAGCGGGTCTTGGGCAT
This sequence comes from Gammaproteobacteria bacterium 13_2_20CM_66_19, assembly GCA_001914695.1. Taxonomy (GTDB): domain Bacteria; phylum Pseudomonadota; class Gammaproteobacteria; order Steroidobacterales; family Steroidobacteraceae; genus 13-2-20CM-66-19. The sequence continues at coordinate 10,469 of MNCZ01000067.1, forward strand.
CCGCCGCCACCGCGCTGACGGCAACGGCAGCCAGCGTCAGCAGCAACGCGGCACGAACTGATAGTGTGGAAGGCACGGCGTTATCTCCGGCGATGGCGAGGGTTCCCGAAGCCGCCATATTACTGCCACCCGGCTCTCGCGAAGACGCGATTCGTTGCTTCGTGGCGCAGCTGACGTGGTCGGTGCTCTGATCGCAGGTCCAATCCGGACAACGCGCCTATGTCCCTGATCACACTTCTCAATGCGCAGATCGCCTTCGGCGAGCGGCCGCTCCTTGATGAAGCGCAACTCACCATACGGGCCGGCGAGCGACTCGGGCTGATCGGCCGCAACGGCACCGGTAAGTCGACCCTGCTTGGTGTGCTCGCAGGTAAGACGCGGCTCGATGACGGCGAACTGCAGCGACGCGAGGGCTTGAGGCTTGGGCTCGTCGAACAGGAACCGCAGCTCCCGCCGGCAGAAACTCTGCAAGACAGTCTGCTGCTGCGCGCCACGGCATGCGCGGCCTGGAGCGAAGGGGCGCCAGCCGATGAGCGCGAGCACTGGCGCCTGGAGTCGCGCCTC
>MNCZ01000055.1 GCA_001914695.1 Gammaproteobacteria bacterium 13_2_20CM_66_19
TTCAAGCAGCGCTCGGCACAAGAACACGCCGACGGCACGTGGATCATTCGTACTCACTCAACCGAGAACGACGCCAGGCTTGACGAAATGCTGACGTCGCTGCGGTACGGGTTGCCGACGTTGCCTTTTTCACCCCGCAAGGGCAAAGCGGTTAATGGACTCGTGCACGACGCGAAATATATCTCGCACCTATTCCAATCTTTGGACACGGATTCCGCGGCTCTGAGACTCCTGGAGGACGTAGGCTTAGACCCCGAGCAGCCGCACTATCGACCACGAGGTCGAAATTCCAACCGACACAACATCGTGATCACCTTGTGTGCGGACCGTCGGGGCGCAAGCCCCATGCATCGAATCTCGGTTGCGGGCGGCGCGCGCGCCGTGCGCAGGATCCTCGAAGCGCAGGGTCTCAGTGTGCGTGCGGCCAAGCACGACCACCGGAGCTGGCGGTTCGAGACAGTGCGCAAGGACTTTGGCGAGCTGATGACGATCGCGAGGCGCATCCGCGATGAGCTCGACGCGCAATCGGTGCTGCAAGGGCTCATGTACAAGCGCTCGCTGCCCTTCGTCACGGCTGCGGCTATCCGACCCGGCATGGTGGTCGCGACCGACGCGAACAGCTTCGACGTCGTGGAGCGCATCGAGGCTCAGCCATACACGGGCGAGGTCTATGATCTCAACATCGAGCGCACGCATAACTTCATTGCTGGCGGCGTCATCACCCACAACTCGATTTACCGCTTCCGGGGCGCGAGCGCCCGGCACCTCGAGCAGTTCCGCCGCGACTACCCTGGGGCGCAGTTGTTCCGCCTCGAGCAGAACTACCGCTCCACCGGCACCATCCTGGAAGCCGCCAACGGGCTCATCGGGCACAACGCCAGCCGCCTCGGCAAGAAGCTCTGGACGGCCGGTGCGCGTGGCGAGCCGATCCGTCTCTACACCGCCTTCAACGAGCGGGACGAGGCGGAGTTCGTGACCCACCGCATCCGCGAGCACGTGGCGCGCGGGGGCTCGAGGCGCGAGATCGCGATCCTCTACCGCTCCAACGCGCAGTCGCGGGTGTTCGAGGAGGCGTTCCTGTCGGCGCGCGTCCCGTACCGGGTCTACGGCGGGCTGCGGTTCTTCGAGCGCGCCGAGATCAAGGACGCGCTCGCGTATCTCAGGCTCCTCGCCAACCGCCGCGACGATGCCTCCTTCGAGCGCGTGGTCAACCTGCCGCCGCGCGGCGTCGGAGCGAAGAGCCTCGAGGCGCTGCGCGAGCGCGCCCGGGCGGACGGCAGCTCGCTGTGGGAGGCGGCTGCGGCTTCTCTCGCGGCGGGCGGAGCGCTCGGCGCGAAGGCGGGCGGCGCCATCCACGGCTTCATGGCGCTCATCGAGCGCCTCGCCGCCGAGCGCGGTGCGCTTGCGCTGCACGAGCAGGTGGACCAGGTGCTGAAGGCGAGCGGCCTCATCGAGCACTACCGGCGCGACCAGGCCGAGCGCGGCGAAGCGCGCGTCGAGAACCTGGAGGAGCTCGTGAGCGCTGCGCGCGGCTTCACGCCGGAAGGCTCGGAGCTGCCGCCGCTGGAAGCGTTCCTCGCGCACGCCGCGCTCGAGTCCGGCGAAGGCCAGGCGGACGAGTGGGAGGACTGCGTGCAGATGATGACGCTGCACTCCGCCAAGGGCCTCGAGTTCCCGGTGGTGTTCCTCGCCGGCATGGAGGAGGGCCTGTTCCCGCATCAGCGCTCGCTCACGGACCTCGACGGGCTCGAGGAGGAGCGGCGGCTCGCCTACGTCGGCATGACGCGCGCCATGCGGCAGCTGTACCTCACCTGCGCCGAGCAGCGGCGGCTGCACGGCGTCGACAGCTACGGCCAGATCTCGCGCTTCGTGCGCGAGATCCCCGAGGACCTGATCGAGGAAGTGCGGCCGCGCGTCCAGGTGTCGCGCCCGCTCGCCGTCGGACGCTTCCGCTCCGAGGAGGGGCAAGCGGGCGGGGTGCGCCTCGGGGCGCGCGTGCGCCACGGCAAGTTCGGCGAGGGCGTGGTCCTCAACGTCGAGGGCGCCGGAGCGCAGGCGCGCGTGCAGGTGAGCTTCGAGCGCCAGGGCACCAAGTGGCTGATGGTGCAGTACGCGAATCTCGAGCCGCTGTAGCGTGAGCGCGAGCGCCCTTAAGCCATGAAGATCCTCATCCTGGGCGCCGGTCAGGTGGGTCGCACCGCGGCTGACCACCTCTCGCGCGAGGAGGCCAACGAAGTCACCGTGGTGGACGTGAACGAGGACGTGCTGCGCGAGCTCCAGGACCGGCTCGACGTGCGCACCGTCGCCGGCAACGCCGCCCACCCCTCCGTGCTCGAGGCGGCGGGCACGGCCGAGACCGACATCATCGTCGCGCTCACCTCGAGCGATGAAGTGAACATGATGGCCTGTGAGGTGGCGTTCACGCTGTTTCGCACGCCGACCAAGATCGCGCGCATCCGCGCCGCCGACTACACCGAGCGCGCGGCGCTGTTTGGGGTCGACGGACTGTCGGTCGACGTTTTCATCAATCCCGAGCAGCTGGTGACCGAATACGTCGAGCGTCTCATCTACCACCCCGGGGCGCTGCAGGTGCTCGAGTTCGCCGACGGCAAGGTGCGGCTCGTCGGGGTGCGCGCGCGGCGCGGAGGACTCCTCGTCGGGCAGAGCCTGCGGGAGCTCGCGCGGCACCTGCCGAAGGTCGCGGTGCGCGTGGTCGCGATCTACCGCGACGGCCGCGCCATCGCGCCCGAGGGCGACACCGTGGTCGCCGAGGGAGATGAGATCTTCTTCCTCGCGGCGCGCAACGACATCCGCCGTGTCATGGAGGAGCTGCGCCACGGCGACGACCCGGCGCGGCGCATCGTGATCGCCGGCGGCGGCAACATCGGCTTCCGCCTGGCGCGCTCGCTCGAGTCGCACAACCAGGTGAAGCTCATCGAGCGCGACGCGCGGCGCGCCCGCCGGATCGCCGAGCTCCTCGAGAGCGCCATCGTGCTGCACGGGGATGCAGCGGACGAGGAGCTGCTGATCGAGGAGAACATCGACAGCGCCGACGTGTTCGCCGCGCTCACCAACTCCGAGGAGGCCAACATCCTCTCGGCCATGCTCGCCAAGCGCCTCGGCGCGCACAAGGTGATCGCGCTCATCAACAAGCCCTCCTACACCGAGCTGGTCGAGAGCAGCAGCATCGACATCGCCATCTCGCCGCAGACCATCACCATCGGCTCGCTGCTCGCGCACGTGCGCCGCGGCGACGTGGTGCGCGTGCACGCCCTCAAGCGCGGCGCCGCGGAAGCGATCGAGGCGATCGTGCACGGCGACGAGCGCTCCTCGCGCGTGGTCGGCAAGATGGTCGGGCAGATTGCGCTCCCCGAGGGCGCCTCGATCGGCGCGGTGGTGCGCGGCGAGGAGGTGATCATGGCGCACCACGACACGCTGGTGCAGGCCGACGACCACGTGATCCTGTTCCTCGCCGACCGCCGCCACCTCGAGGCGGTGGAGCGGCTGTTCCTGCGCTCGGCCGGGTAAGGAAACCGCCGCCGGTGCTCGCGGTCGCGCATTTCCTCGGGCTCCTGCTCGCGAGCTTCGCGCTGAGCTACGCGCTCCCCGTCGGCTGCTCGCTGCTGCTCGCGGATCATCTCTGGCCGAAATTCCTGCTGGCCGCCGCCATCACCGCCGGCTGCGGGCTGGCGCTCGCCATCGCGACCCTCCCCTTCAGGCGCGAGCTCAAGCCGCGCGACGGGTTTCTGCTGGTGACGCTCGGCTGGCTGCTGCTGCCGGCCGCCGCGGCGCTGCCGCTGCTGCTGGCGCTGCGGGGGCTCAGCTTCACCGGGGCCTTCTTCGAGGCCATGTCGGGGCTCACCACCACCGGCTCGACGGTACTCACCGGGCTGGACGATCTGCCGCCGTCGCTGAACTTCTGGCGACACGTGCTGCACTGGCTCGGCGGACTGGGGATCATCGTCATGGCGCTCGCGGTGCTGCCGCTGCTCGGCGTCGGCGGCATGCAGCTGCACAAGGGCCTGGCGCCCGGCCGCGAGGAGCGCCTCGCGCCGCGCATCACCGAGACCGCGAAGTCGCTGTGGCTGGTGTACGCCGTCATCACCGTGGCCGGCATCGTGGCGCTGCGCATCTGCGGGATGTCGTGGTTCGACGCGGTGTGCCACGCGTTTTCGGCCGTCGGGCTGGGCGGCTTCTCGCCCCACGACCGCAGCATCGCCTGGTTCGACTCGCCGGCGATCGAGCTCACGCTGATCGCCCTCATGCTGATCGCCTCGCTCAACTTCGCGCGCCACTTCATCGCGCTGCAACGCCTGTCGCTCGAGAGCTACCGGACCGATCCCGAGTGCAAGGCGATCTTCCTGATCCTCTCGGTGAGCGTCGTCGGCATCGCCGCGCTCCTCACCCAGGACGGGGTGTACGGGGACTTCATGACCTCACTCCGTCACTCGGCGTTCAACGTCGTCTCCCAGGCCACGACCAGCGGACTCACCACCCAGGACTATCAGCGGTGGCCGGTGTTCGCGCCCTACTGGATGCTGTTCCTGTCGTGCATCGTGTGCAGCACCGGCTCGACCGGCGGCGGCATCAAAATGTTCCGCACGCTGCTGCTCGCGCGGCAAGCGGGTCGGGAGCTGACGCTGCTGATCCATCCGGCCGCGATGGCGCCGGTGCGCATCGGCGGGCGCCCGATCCCGGACGGAGTGGGACACGCGGTGCTGGCCTTCATCTTCCTCTACTTCATGACCGTGGCGCTGCTCACCTTCGCGATGCTCCTCACCGGGCTCGACTTCGATTCCTCCTTCAGCGCGATCGTCGCCTCGATCAACAACACCGCGCACGGCTTCGGGCCGCCGGGAGTCGTGCACAACTTCCACGGGCTCACGCCGCCGCAGATCTGGATCTGCACGGCGGCGATGCTGCTCGGGCGGCTCGAGATCTTCAGCGTGATCGTGCTGTTCCGCCCGGCTTACTGGCGCAAGTAGCCGCACCGCGCGGCGCCCTGGCCGAGGCCGCGGCGCGCGCCGGCGCTGCCGGACCCGCGCGGTACCTTCAGCGGTGGATGTAGCTCTCGAGCTGCTCGATCTGCTGCTGCTGCTCGGCGATGACCGCCTTGACCAGGTCGCCGATCGAGATCATGCCGGCCACACGGCCTGCCTCGACCACCGGCAGGTGCCGCACGCGCCTGTCCGTGACCAGCTGCATGCACTCCTGCACGGTCGCATCCGGCGTTACGGTGAGCACCGGGGAGCTCATGATGTCGCGCACCGGCGTGTCGCCGCCGCGCCCCCGCAGGATCACCTTGAGCGCGTAGTCGCGCTCGGAAACGATGCCCGCGAGCGACTCGCCGTTCATGACGAGGAGCGCCCCGATGCGATGCTCGGCCATGAGGCGGATCGCGTCCAGCACCGGAGCCTGGGGCCCCACCGAGTACACCTGCCGGCCCTTGCCATCGAGCAATTGACGCACGGTAGTCATGAGCGTCTCCCCGACACTGGTGAGCCTAATGTGCGGCGGGGCTCACTTCCACCGTGAGCACGACGTCGGCGGTCACATCGAGCGTGCCCGACTCCACCGGCGTCGCCGGGGCGGCCGCGGTGCGCACCGCGCCGGCCATGAAGGCGCGCACCGGCACCACGCGCGGGCTGCTCTCCTCGACGGTGAGGATGCGCACGACTTTCAGTCCGAGCGCGGATGCCAGCACCTCCGCCTCGGCGCGCGCCTTGGTGGCCGCCTCCCGCAGCGCTTCGGCGCGCACGCCCTCGGTGTCGCGCAGCGTGAACTGGATGCCCTGGACCTGATTCGCGCCGGCCTGCGTCGCGCTGTCGATGACGACGCCGATCTTGGCGAGCTCATCCAGCGTCACCTGCACGACGTTCACCGCGTTGTAGCCGGTGAGGGTCGGCTCCTCGCCCTTCGGGTGGTACTGGTACGTGGGATTCAGCGAGTAGCTGATGGTCTTGAGCACGGCGCCGGGACCGGCGGCCTTGCGCACTGTGGCGAGCATCGCCTCGACCTGGCGCGCGTTCTCGGCTGCCGCGTCCTGGGAGTGCGTCGCGCGCGTCGTGACGCCGACGTCGATCTGCACCCTGTCCGGCTTCGCGGTGACCCGGGCATCCCCGGTGACCCGGATCGACGACAGTGTTGGGGCTGGCGTCTCGGCGCGCGCCGGCACTGAGCCAGCAGCGCCCACCAGCAGCACCGCAACCAGACACGTCGTGTTCCCGACGCAGGCAGAGCGCATTGGCATATTCTACGCGTGCTTCGTGCGGCAGTTCATAGTTTGGACAGGAGGGCGCGCATGCGCGAGGCCGGGGGCGGTATACAACTGGGGATGGCCGGCGCCGAAATCCAAGTTGCCCCCGACCGCTTCGAGGTTACCTCGGGCGGGGCGCTGCTCGTGGCCGAGCTGCGCTCGGCGATCGCGGTGTGCGTGTACGACGCCGACAAGGAGTGCGGTGCGTTGCTGCACCTGCGACTCATGGTCAGGCAATCCAAGCCCGCCGACGTGACCGACACGACCCTCGCCACCGAGCTCCTCATGGTGCACCGCTGCCTCGAGGCGCTGCGCGAGGCGGCGCCCGGGGCGCGGCAACTGCAGGCGCGCATCGTGGCGCATCTCGGGGACGCCCCGCACGCGCGCGGGGTGAGCGAAACCGTCATCAAGCTGGTGCACCACTACCTCGTGGACGCCGGGGTCGAGGTGCTGCCCGAGGACGTCGCGCAGGGTCCGGTGCGGGCGCTGCGCTTCCGGCCGAGCATGGGGTGGGTCCACACGCGCGCTTAGAGACGGGGCGGTGCGATGAGGGCCGGACACGACGCTCAAGTGCCGGAGCGAGTGCGGGAAGCGCTCGAGCGGGTGCTCGGCGCGCGCATCGGCCACGTGCGGGTCATCGAGCACTCCTGGTATGCGCGAGCCCACGGGCGCGCGGTCGCGACCACGCGCCGTGGCCGCATCTATCTCTCCGGCAGCGCCACCGAGTTCTTCGCCAATCCCTGGCTCATGCTGCACGAGTACTGCCACGTCATCCGTCAGTGGGAGGCGGGTACCCTCACCCTCGCTCGCTATGCGGGCGAATGGCTGCGACACGGATACTGGAACAACCGCTTCGAGGTCGAGGCGCGCGCCTTCGCGGACAGCCACGTCGCGGACCTCCACACCCTGCTCGCGCGCACGCCAACGCCTCCGCCAGCTCGCCTCAGCTAGCTCTAAAGGCCGCCTCGAGCGGGTCCCCGCCGAGCCCGCGATCCGGGCCTAGCCGAGCAGCGCTTCGCGCCGGTAGAGCCGTCCGGCGATGGCGAGGAGCAGCGCCGCAAGCGCGAGCGTCGCGCCGACCGAGAGCGCCAGATAGGCAGGCGCCACCGGCTCATCGCGCAGCAGGCTCGTGATGAGGAAGTGCTGGCTGAGCGACGGAACGGCCATCAGCCCAAGCCGCGGGCGCAGCCCCATGACCCCCGCGAATGCGAGCGGCAGCGTCGGCACGATGAGCACCAGGGCGATGTAGGTCTGCGCCTCGCGGTAGCTGCGCGTGGAAGCGGCCACGATGGTCATGAGCGCGGCCCCCGCCGGCACGAGCGGCAAGCAGCAGAGCACCACGGCGAGCGCGACGCCCGGACCGAAGTTGACGCTCATGCCGAAGCGCTCGAGCCCCGTGAAGCGCAGCATGACGGCGAAGGCGGCCACGGTGAGGGCGAGCGACAGCGTCATGTAGGCGCAGGCCGCGAGGATCTTGCCGAAGATCAGGAGCTCCCGCCGCACCGGCACCGTGAGCAGCGGCTCGAGCGAGCCGCGCTCGCGCTCGCCGGCGGTCGCATCGATGGCGAGGTACATGCCGCCCATCAGCATGGTGAGCAGCACGAGGTAGCTGAGTGTGCCGAGCGCCAGCACCGAGCGGCCGGACGGCGTCGAGACGTCGATGTCCTGGATCGCGACCGGCGTCAGAGTGAGCGGATCGATGCCGCGCGCGAGCGCGCGCAGCCGCGCGAGGAGCGAGGCGTACTGCTCGATGAGCGCCGTGACGCGCGCGCGAGCGCCGGACACCGACGGGTCGGACGAGTCGGCGTACAGCAGCACCGGCGCGGGCGTGCCGCCCTCGAGGCGCGCGGCGAAGTCCTCGCTCACCGCGAGCACCAGCTCGTGCCGATGGGCGCGCACCGCCGCGCGGGCCGCGGCGGCGTCGTAGTCGACGGGCCGCACTTCGATCCCGTGCTCTCGAAGGAAGGACAGCAGGTTCGGCGCGCGCTCGCCGTGCGCGACCGCGAGCGTGATCGGGCGATCGCTCTCGGCGGCGCCGCGCTCGATCCGCAGCGACAGTCCGCCGGCGAAGAGCAGCGGCCCGAGGAGCGGCCCCAGCACGAGCGCCGAGATGAGCGTGCGCCGTTCGCGCAGATTCTCGCGGAACTCCTTGGCGAACACCGTGAGGAGCGCGCGCACCGCTTCAGTCCCCGGCCTGCCCTGCGATCAGCCGCACGAAGGCCTCCTCGAGGCTCGAGGCCCCGGTGCGCGCACGGATCGCCGCCGCGCTGCCGCTCGCGAGCACGGTGCCGTGAGCGATCACCACCACCTCGTCGCAGAGCGCGCTGACCTCCTGCATCACGTGGCTCGAGAACAGCACGCAGTGCCCGTCATCGCGGAGCGATGTGAGCAGACGCCGGAGCGCCAGCACCGCCATGACGTCGAGCCCGTTGGTCGGCTCATCCAGCACCAGGTTCCGCGGCCGGTGAACCAGGGCGCGCGCGAGCGTGGTCTTCACCTTCTCGCCCTGCGAGAAGCCCCGGGCGCGGCGATCGGCGAATTCCTCCATCTCGAGGAGCGCGATGAGCTCGGCGGCGCGCTCGCGGGCGGCGCGGCGCTCGAGACCGTGCAGGGCGCCGAAATAGAGGATGTTCTCGCGCGCCGTGAGGTTCGGATAGAGCCCGGCGCCGTGCGCGAGCACCCCGAGGCGGCGCGCCGCCTCGAGGGGCGAGTGCATCACGCCGTAACCGTCGATGAGTGCATCGCCCGAATCGGGCCTGAGCACCGTGTAGAGCATCCGGAGAGTCGTCGACTTGCCGGCGCCGTTCGGCCCCACGAGGCCCGTGATCCGGCCGTCGGCGGCGTGCAGACTCACATCGCGCACGGCGACGACCGCGCCGAAGTGCTTGGCCAGGTGCGTGGCCTCGATCAAGCGCGCGCCGGGTGCGCACCGCTCACGGCGCGGGCCCGTTCACCGAGGTGAAAAAGGGCATCGGCCGCGCCGCGCGGGTGCAGGCGACGTCGAGCCCGGCCACCGAGGCGCGCGCGAGAAATTGCGCCATCACGCGGTCCAGGCACGGAGCGGTCAGCGCCCCGTGACCGAAGCCCTCGAGCACGACCGAGAGACCGTGCGCGAAGCCGCGCGCGGCGAGCGCGGCGAATGCGGGCGGCGTCACCGGATCGTCGCCGCCCGACAGCAGCAGCGCCGGCACCTCGCTCGTGAGCGGCGCGTGGAAATCGGGGTCGATCGCACCGTGCGGCCAGATGCGGCACACGGTCTCCAGGCCATCGAGCTGCGCGGTGCCGAGGAAGGTGTCGGCGAGGCGCGTGCGCTCGCGCGCGCTCACGCGATAGAAGGGCACGTCCTCCGTGCACACCACGCTGTCGTGCATGCCGGTCGCGACCGCTCCGGCATAGGCACGCTCGACCAGGAGGAACTGCGCGGCGAGCGGGGCGTAGTCGGCGCGCGAGGCGGCCTCGCCGAGGAGCAGCGGCAGCAGCGCGGCGTACTCGGCGCTGTAGCTCGCGAGGCGCAGCACCGTCGCCAGGTGCTCGGCGGTGAAATCGAAGCGCCGGGGCTCCCCGGTGGAAGGGTCGGAGACGCTGACCGGCACCGCGCGGCGGGCGAGCGCCGCGCGCACGCTCCGGTAAGCCTGCGCGGGATCGCCGAAGCGGCTGCGGCAGGGCGGCTGCGCCGCGCAGCGCGCGAGGATATCGAGGAGCGAGCGCTCAGCATCGAGCGCCACCTCGGGCCCGAGGGCGAGAGGGGCCGGCACGACCCCGTCGAGAATCACGGCGCGCACGCGCTCGGGGAAGCGGCGCAGGTAGTGCTGCGCGACGCGCGTGCCGTAGGAGGTGCCATAGAGGTTGATGTGCTCGTAGCCGAGGGCGGCGCGCACGCGCTCGAGATCCTGAACGGCGACGCTCGTCGTGTACCAGCTCACCTCGGCACGCGCGCCGAGGTCCCCGAGGCAGCCCCGCGTGGCGGCGGCGATCTCAGCCTGCCCCGCGCGATAGAGCAGCTCCTCGCCCTCGGCGCAGCCGAGCCGGTTCGATCGCCCGGTGCCGCGCTGGTCGACGAGGACGATGTCGCGCTCGCGCCGGATGCGCGCAAGGGCGGGAGCGACCGTCGCATAGAACTCGCTCGCCGCCTGCCCCGGACCCCCCGCGAGGACGAAGAGCGGATCGGGCTCCTTGCGACGGCTGACCGCCGGCACGCGCGCGACGGCGAGGCCGATCTGCCGCCCGCCGGCGACGTGCGGATTCTCCGCGACGGTGAGCACGCCGCACTCCGCCGCCACCACCGTGTGCAGCAGCGGGTGCTCGATCTCGCAGGGAGTGAGCTCCAGCGCCGCGGGCGGCGGGGTCGCGCTGCCGGCGGGAAGGCCGAGCGAGAGCAGCACGGCGGCGCCCGGGGCTCTAAGGGTGATGGGCATGCGCGACTTTCGGCATCGGTTGCATACAATACCCGTCCCTCGCGGCCTCCGAGCGTAAGCAACCGCGGTTAAGAATGATGAGCAAGGCTAAGCGATTTGCGTCCACGCATGATGTCATCGTGGTCGGCGGAGGACACGCCGGCACCGAGGCGGCGCTGGCCTGCGCGCGCATGGGTGCGCGCACCCTGCTCCTCACCCAGAGCATCGAGACGGTCGGCCAGATGAGCTGCAATCCGGCCATCGGCGGCATCGGCAAGGGACACCTGGTACGCGAGATCGACGCGCTCGGGGGCGCCATGGCGCGCGCTGCGGACCGCGCCGGAATCCAGTTCCGCACGCTGAATGCCAGCAAGGGTCCGGCGGTGCGCGCCACGCGCGCCCAGGCCGACCGGCAGCTCTACCGCCAGGCCATCCGCTCGCTACTCGAGGAGGAGCCCAGGCTTTCAGTCTTCCAGCAGGAGGCCGGGGACCTGATCGTCGAGGGCGGCCGGGTGCTCGGGGTGGTCACGGTCACCGGGATCGCCTTCGGCGCGCGCGCCGTGGTACTCACGGTGGGTACGTTCCTCGCCGGACGCATTCACGTCGGCCTCACCCAGTACCCGGGCGGCCGCGCCGGGGACGCGCCCTCGCAGGCCCTCGCCGCGCGCCTTCGCGAGCTCCAGCTTCGGGTCGGGCGGCTCAAGACCGGCACGCCGCCCCGGATCGACGGGCGGACCCTTGACTTGTCGGTCATGGCCGTCCAGCCGGGGGATGAGCCCGCACCAGCCTTTTCGTTCCTTGGGCATGCTAATGAGCACCCCAAACAGGTAAATTGTTTCATAACGAAGACAAACGAGCAAACTCACGAGATCATCCGGGCCGCCACGGATCGTTCGCCCATGTTCACCGGCGCGATCCAGGGTGTGGGGCCCCGCTACTGCCCCTCGGTCGAGGACAAGGTGGTGCGCTTTGCGGACAAGCCGTCGCACCAGATCTTCGTCGAGCCCGAGGGGCTCAACACTCACGAGGTCTACCCGAACGGCATCTCGACGAGCCTCCCGTTCGATGTGCAGTGCGAGTTCGTGCGCACGATCCGGGGCTTCGAGCACGCGCATCTGACGCGCCCCGGTTATGCGATCGAGTACGACTTCTTCGATCCACGGGAGCTGAAGCCCTCGCTCGAAACGCGCGCGCTCGCGGGGCTGTACTTCGCGGGCCAGATCAACGGCACCACCGGCTACGAGGAAGCCGCGGCTCAGGGGCTCGTCGCGGGCATCAATGCGGCGCTCGCCGTGAGGGAGCGCGAGCCCTGGATCCCGAAGCGCAGCGACGCCTACCTCGGGGTGCTGATCGACGACCTCGTGATGCGCGGCACGAGCGAGCCGTACCGCATGTTCACCAGCCGCGCCGAGTACCGGTTGCTGCTGCGCGAGGACAACGCGGACCTGCGCCTCACGCCGCTCGGGCGCGAGCTCGGACTCGTCGATGATGAGCGCTGGGCGCTCTTTGAGGCGAAGCGGGAAGCCTCCGACCTCGAGGTCGATCGCCTGACGAGGCTGCGGTTGACGCCGGCGTCGGTGCCGGCGGAATGGGCGCGGCGCGTCCTCGGCGCCCCGCTCGCGCGCGACACCTCGGCCTTCGAGCTGCTCCGCCGGCCCGGGGTCACGTACCAGTCGCTGATCGAGGTTGTGGGCGCGCCGACATGGCCGCGGGCACTCGACGATCGGGTACCCGCCCAGGTGCGCGCGCAGGTCGAGGTCCGGGCGCGCTACTCGGGCTACATCGAGCGGCAGCAGGAGGACATCGAGCGCTCGCGCAGCCACGAGGCGATGGCGCTCCCGGCCGACCTCGACTACGCCTCCCTCACGGGGCTCTCGCACGAGGTGCGCCAGAAGCTCAGCACGGCGCGGCCCGCGACGCTCGGCCAGGCGGGACGCATCCCCGGCGTGACGCCGGCGGCAGTGTCGATCCTGCTGGTGCACTTGAAGAAGCGCAGCCTCCGAAGGCACCCGCGCGTCGCATGACCGGATTCCGCGAGCTGCTCGAGCGCGCCTGGGAGAAGAGCGACTCGCTGGTGTGCGTCGGGCTCGACCCGGAAATCGAGCGCTTCGCGGCGCACATCGCCGCCGAGCCCTCGCCGATCTTCCAGTTCAACAAGGCCATCGTGGACGCCACCGCGGACCTCGTGTGCGCCTACAAGCCGCAGTTCGCGCACTACGCCGCCTACGAGGCCGAGGACCAGCTCGAGCGCACCATCGAGTACATCCACAAGACCCATCCGGGTGTGCCCGTGATCCTCGATGCCAAGCGCGGCGACGTCGGCCACACCGCCGAGCGCTACGCCATCGAGGCCTTCGAGCGCTACGGCGCCGACGCGGTCACCGTGAGCCCCTATCTCGGAGGCGACGCGCTCGAGCCCTTCCTCCGCCGCGCCGACAAGGGAGTCATTATCCTCTGCCGCACTTCGAATCCCGGCGCGCGCGAGCTGCAGGACCTCGTGGTGGGCGGTCGCAAGCTCTACCAGGTCGTCGCCGAGCTCGCGGCGCGGCGCTGGAACTCGCGCGGTAATTGCCTGCTGGTCGTCGGCGCCACCTACCCGGGCGACCTCGCCGAGGTGCGCGCACTCGTCGGCGACATGCCGCTCCTCGTGCCCGGGGTCGGCGCGCAGGCGGGCGATGTGGCGCAGGCGGTCAAGGCCGGACAGACCCCGGACGGCACCGGCCTCATCGTCAGCTCCTCGCGCGCCATCCTCTACGCGTCCGCGGGCGGGGACTTCGCCACCGCGGCCCGCAAGGCGACCGCGAGGCTGCGCGCCGAGATCAACGCGAGCCGCACGAAGCGGGCATGACCTCGCGCGCGGCTCTCATCGTCCACCTCGCACCGCTCGCGATCCTCGCCACGCTCGCCGCATGCAGCCGCTCGCCCACCCAGGGTGCGGGCGGCGCGGCGCCCCACCAAGCTATCCTGGTTCGCGGCGGGGGACCCGACCCCGACTCGCTCGATCCGCAGAAGGCGCGCGGCTTCGAGGCGCAGAGCGTGCTGCGCGAC
>MNCZ01000113.1 GCA_001914695.1 Gammaproteobacteria bacterium 13_2_20CM_66_19
CACTACATCGACGTGGTCACGCCGATGCTCGAGAACGGAAGGCCAAAGGACATCTTCGTTGCCGACGGCCTGCACATGAGCGCGGCCGGCTATGCGATCTGGACCAGGGCGGTGAGGGCGGCCCTGCTGCCCAACGCCGAGTCCGAGGCGCGTCGCTGCGCCCGAGCGGGGGCACGGTGAGAGCGACGCTCTCGCGACTGGGGCTTTGCTGCGCTGCGGACGCATAAAAATCACCCGGATAGGGCCGTCCCGGCCCTCGCACACATAGCCCATCGGGAAATTCCTTAGTTCTGGCGCAAATTCGTGGGGGCTTTCATTTACATCCGCGGGTTTACACCGCTTGCTTTGGTCGCCGAATTTCGACATAACTTATCGCGCGAAAACGCTCAGCAACCGTGGGGAGACGCATGGTCATTCATGCGTACAACCACACGCGGCTCATGGAAGAGTCGGAGGCGCGTGTGGAGATGTCGGTAATATTCGACTCGCCGGCGGATACGCTGGTAGCCAGCCGTATCCTGGGACACCCGCACGCTTATCGCCGCTGGGAAGCGGAACACGATCGGCTCATGCGCAGTGTGTCCAGGCAGACGAACGTCGATAGACAGGTCACGGCCCTGCGTTCCACCGCACTCTCGCTCGTCCACCGCAAGGCGATGTTCGACTACCTGCGCGATCGCGAGATCACCGGCAGGAAGCGACACCGCTTCTTTTCACTGTTCTACGGCTCCCGCGACTACGTCAACGCAGTGCTCGCCGAGCACAGCAGTTACGTGCGCTGCAGCTCGAGCTATCTGTGCACACAGTACCTGGCCGAGCATCTGATGGAGGATTACGCCCTGGAGGAGCCGCTGCAGATTTACGAGCAGTGGTATGGCGAGTACTTCCGGGCGTTCTGCGACGCGGCGCTCGCCGAGACTGAGGAAGAGAAGCAGGCAGTGGCTCCCATGGAGGTGCTCAAGCCCCTGCTCAAGCACCAGGTGGCCGAGGCCCGTCAGGCGATCCTGCAGATGCCGCTGAAGCCGGCCAAGCACTGGCGGGAAGTGCAGATCCGCAAGTCCACCGGGGACACTCAGAAAATGCGTGTGCTGTTCGCCGTCCAGGATCGCATCAACTGATTCGCTCGGCGCTCACCGGACCGCGCGCGCATCAGCCCAGAGACTCGTCGGATTCCGCGCCCGCGGCTCCCGCGACTGCGCGCCGGCCTTCGATCGCCTGCCAGACGAGCAGCACCGGCACGCCGAGGACGATGTCGCGCGCCCTTTTGAGCAGCGACACGGCGAGCCCGAGCTCGGCGCCGGCGCCGAAGAGCGGGGTGAGCACGGTGTATGCGGCCTCCTGCACGCCGAGTGCATTGGGCACCAGGACCCCGACGCTGCGCGCCGCGGCGACCAGACTCTCGATGGCCACGACCGATGCCAGCTCGATGCGCGAGCCGATCAGGCGAAAGGCCATCCAGGCAACGAGCGCATTGCCAATCCATCCGCCAATGTGCAGCCCGAGCGAGGCCGCGACGCGCCCCGGTGAGCGATAGATCGCATCGAGCGATGCACCGACCGCCGCGACGACCTGCCCTGCGCCGCGCGCGACGCTTGCTGCGATCCTGACGGTGATCCGCTGTCCATAGCGCTGGACGGCGAGAAACAGCACGCCGGCGAGCGCCCCGAGCGCGAGGCTGATCAGCGCGGCGCGCGTCAGCGACGTCACGATGGACGTGCGCGGCAGCCGTGCGCTCACGATCGCGATGCCGAGCGCGAGGTACGCGATCTGCGCCAGCATCTCGGTGGTCACGTCGACGATGAGCGAGGCCGACGCGAGCGGCGCGGAGACGCCCTGCAGGACGAGCGCGCGCGCGCCGATCGCGATCCCGCCGAGCTGGGAGAAGGGCAGCACTTCCGAGGCCGAGTCCCGCACCAGCCGCGCCCGCACGAAGATCCAGGCTCCGGCGCCGCTGGAAGCCGGGAGGAGCACGTGCCACGCACTTCCCAGGAGCCCGAACAACGCGACCGAGCCGAGGCAGAGGAGCGCAAATCCTCCCCACCCGACCGCGACGGCGGCCGCGAGAATGGCGCCGAGGCCGACGTACCAGACGAGGTAGAGAACGAGCGCGAGCCCGAGACCTGCGATGATGAGGGTGCGCCATTTCATGGGATCGAACTCGGTGCGCGGCGCGCGCGCTCTCTAGGCCTTCGGGCGCATGAAACGGCGCGCGAGTCGCGCCAGGGCCGGAACCGCACGGGGCCGCAGCAGACGCCGGTCATACGCGCTCATGCGGCGGTCGTTCTCGGCGAGACAGAGCCCGAGAAGTGCGGCGACGTCGAGGTCGTCGCCGACCGATTTCGCCCCTGTCACGGTGAAATTGTTGTCCTGCACGCCGTTGCCCACGTCACGGGCGATGCTCACGCGCTCCCAGATGAGACACAGCCAGACGCACAGCACCTTCAGCTCGAACCACGGGCGCCGCCACAGCGGCATGTTGCGGCGATGCCAGGCGGCCCAGTTGACGAAGAACAGGATGTGCCGGGCTTCCTCGTGGATGACCGGCTCGAAGCTCTCGACCAGCGCCTCGGGAAAGAAGCCGGAGCGTCGCGCCGACTCGAACAGGCCGAAGGCGAAGAAACTGTCGATGCACTCGCTGTAGCCGGTCTTCACGAAGGCCCATTCCGGATCGCGCGGCGCCAGGTACTCCGGCTCGGGCGCGAGCGCGATACGATAGGCCGCGACGAGATGGGAGAGCACGTCCTTGTGGCGGCCTTCCTCGAAGGCGTTGAGCTCGATCGCCTCGCGCAGCAGCGGATCCGAAGTTACCGCCGCGAAGGAAGCGACGTTGAGCCGCGCCCGGCCCTCGGTCTGCACGGCAATGTCCCAGATGGGCAGGCTCACGAGACGCTCGCGTGCGCCGGAGTCGAGCTGCGGCCAATCGATCACCGCCGGCCTGTAGGGATCGAAGGTGTCGAGGAGCGTGCGGCAGAAGAGCGTCTTGTGGGCGTCGCTTCCCGGCCGGATCGGAGCCTCGGGCCGCGAGTCCCGCGCGGCGCGAACTTGCGGAACTGTCGCGCTCACGACATGACACGGCGGTCGCGCACGCCGTGGTCGGGGACACTCCGGGCGAGGAAATCCGCGAATCCCCCGACGCGGAGCGTAGAGTCGCGGCAGGCTGCGAGCACCTCGGGGGCCACGAGGGCCTCAAGCTCCTCGCGATGGCGATATCCGGGCGCCGCGCCGGGAAAGGGGCCGGTGGCCGGATGCACATAGATCTCGCTCAAGCCGTCGGGGAGTCTGCGGATGAGGCCCGACAGCCGTTCCCGGGTCATCTGCCCGGACCACTGAAGCCCGAAGACGCTATCGGGCGCGAGGAGGCCGGCGGCGCGCACGCGTCGCCGCAGCGCGAGCGCTAAGGGCGCGGTGAGCCGCGCCGGGAGAATCGGGGTGTGCGGCTCGATCCTGCGCAGCACGGAAGTGGGCTCGAGTGGCACGCGCATCGCCCGCAGCCCGAAACGAGCGCCGACCTCGGCGAGCAGCCTCCCGACGAGGGGATGGAGATGGAAGTGCTTGTGGGCATTGCAGTGATCGAGGGTGAGGCCGGTGTCGCGAAAGGCCTCGAACTGTGCGCCGATCTCGGCGGCGAGCTGCCGCCGCGCCCGCCGGCTGAAGGCGAGGGTCGCGCCCAGTGCCGCCATGTCCGACCGCAGCATGCCGCGGCCGTCGACCAGGTGGGACAGATCGGACGCGGGCAGCACGGGTGCGCCTTCAGTGAGCACCACGTGCAGTCCGACCCGGAGCGAGGGCAGGCGCCGCGCACGCTCGACGGCGTCGCGCGCCGCGGGAGCGGCGACCATCAGGCTCGCCGCGGTGAGAACACCGTCCCGGTGCGCGGCCTCGACGGCGTCGTTGACTTCGCGCACCAGCCCGAAATCGTCAGCCGTGACGATGAGTCCCTTCAAGCAGCGCATCCGAGCGCCTTCAGGCCGCATCCCGCCGCGACCGCAGGAACTGGAAGAACTCTATTCCCTCGCGCAACCGACGCTTCATCATCGCAGGGCTTGCGATCATCTCGGCCACGATGGAGGCGATCTTGGACGGGCGGAAATAGAATTTGCGGTAGAAGTCCTCGACCGAGGCGAAGATCTCGGTGTGGCTCAAGTGCGGGTAGTTCAGCGGCGCAATCTGGGTGCCTTCCTGCGTGAGAAGATCGATTTCCTCGTTGTACAGCCAGCCGTTCTCCTTGGCCTGGCGGTACAGGAAGGTGCCCGGATAAGGGGCCGCGAGCGAAACCTGAATCGTGTGGGGATTGATCTCCTTGGCGAAGTCGAGGGTCTCCTGGATCGTCTCCCGGGTCTCGCCCGGCAGCCCCAGAATGAACGTGCCGTGGATGACGATCCCGAGCTCGTGGCAGTCCTTGGTGAAGCGGCGCGCGAACTCCACCCGCATGCCCTTCTTGATGTTGAACAGGATCTGCTGATTGCCGGACTCGTAACCGACCAGCAGCAGCCGCAGGCCGTTGTCCTTCATGACCGCCAGTGTCCGCCGTGGAACATTGGCTTTGGCGTTGCACGACCAGGTGACGCCCAGCTTTCCCAGCTCCTTCGCCAGCGCCTCGACACGCGGCAGGTTGTCGGTGAGCGTGTCATCGTCGAAGAAGAATTCTTTCACATTCGGGAAAGCGTCCTTCGCCCATTTCATCTCACCGACGACGTCTTCAACCGAGCGCACGCGATAACGATGCCCACCCACGGTCTGCGGCCACAGACAGAAAGTGCAGCGCGATTTGCAACCGCGTCCCGTGTAGAACGAGATGTAGGGATGCAGCAGATAGCCGCCGAAATAATTCTCGATGGTGAGATCGCGCTTGTAGACCGGTGTCACCCAGGGAAGCGCATCCATGTTCTCGAGAACCTCGCGGTTCTCGTTGTGAACGATGAGGCCCGCTGGGTTCCGGTAGGAAAGCCCTTTGATGTCCTTCCACGGCCGCCCGTCAGCGACTTCCTTGATCGTGAAGTCGAATTCGTTGCGGGCGACGAAGTCGACGGCGGGCGCTGCGATCAGGCTTTTCTCAGGCTCGACCGCGACCTTGGCGCCGATGAAGCCGATTTTGATGTCCGGCTTGACCGTCTTGATCCTCTCGGCCGTCCTCACGTCCGCTTTGAAGGATGGGGTGGAGGTGTGCATCACCACCAGGTCGCGGTTGTTGAGCTCCGGAGCGATTCCATCGAATTTCAGGCGGTGCGGCGGGGCATCGATCAGCTTCGAGCCTTCCACCAGTGCCGCGGGCTGCGCGAGCCAGGTCGGATACCAGAAGGAGCGTACCTCGCGCTTCATCTGGTAACGGGCGCCGGCGCCTCCGTCGAAACCGTCGTAGGAGGGAGGATGAAGGAAAAGTGTTCTCACGATCGATGAATCCTTCAGGGCAGGGGCGGAGCCGTCAGGGCACGGGCGTTGCCGTCAGGGCAGCGGCTGGGCGGTACCATCGCGCGCCACGCGATAGCGCGTGTGCCGCCACTCGACCTCGCGCGTCGCGAAGCTCCAGCACCATAGCGCGAACGCGAGCAGATCGGCTAGCGGTATCACCCATAGTTGCATCCATGGGGAACAGGACCGGCGCGGCGCAGAATCTATCATGACTCGCGCCGCTGCCGTGACCGCGAGCAGCGCCACCGCGAGGGCGGTGCCGCGCGCGAGGGCCGTACCTATAATCGCGACCGGCAGGCCGAAAGTGATGCCCGACAGCGCGTAGCCGACCGGCCGCACGGCGCGGATCGTGCGCAGCCATCGCAACTCGTGGCGCAGCAGGCCCCCGGCGCCGGCTTCGTCGACCGAGGTCTCGACCTCGAGCCCGGACAGCACGGTGGTGAGCCCCCGTCGCCGTGTCAGCTCGCCCAGGGCGTAGTCGTCGGCCAGGCGGTTTGCGAGGGCCGCGAAGCCGCCGATGCGCTCGAGCGATACGCGGCGCAGCGCAATCGTCGCACCGGAGGCGAACTCGCGCGACCCGAGAAGCGCCGCGACCCGCACCGAAGGCATGAACCACTCGTTGACGAACATGGATCCCAACAGCGACCAGAGGCCCGGCCGCGGCGCGCCGCGGTACGGACACGTCACGATGCCGACTCCCTCGTCCGCGAGAGGCGCGATCACTCTTTCGAGGTAGTCGCACGGCACTTGCACGTCGCTGTCGGCGATCACGAGATAATCGTGACGCGCGTGCGGCATCATATTGATCAGGTTGCTGACCTTGGCGTTCGTGCCGTGTTGGCTCGGGTTGGCGGCGACCTCGAGATCGAGTCCGGGAAAATCGCGCTGCAGTTGGCGCACGGCCGTGAGGGCCGGATCGCCGGGGTCGCGCACCCCGAAAACGATCTGAAAATCAGGGTAATGCTGCTCGCAGAACGAGCGCAGCCGCTCGTACAGGCCGTGCTCCGCGCCGCAGAGCGGCTTGAGGATCGTAACTGCCGGCATCGGCTCTCGCCCTGGCTGCCGCGCGCCCGCGCGCCCCGGATTCGCCGGCCGTCGCAGCGCAATACCGGCGAGGGTGGTGTAGAGCGCGGCGAGCGCCGCGAGAGCGGTCCCCGATACTGTCGCGAGGCTTTGTGGTGAGGGTATCATCTGCCCGGCTTGTGGGAAGGATTCGCGCCGGGGGGCGAGGCGAGCACTGCCGGTTCCCGTGCGCGGAGTAACTGTACACGTGTGCGCCGCGATACGGAGGAGACTCTTTGACGGACCTGACTCGGGCCCTGCGCGACAGCGTTGGCGGGATGGCAGCGGATCTCGAGCCGCTGATCCTCGTGGACGATGCCGACTGCGAGGTCGGCCATCTCGGCAGGGCGGAGTGCCACACGGGCCGGGGCGTCCTGCACCGGGCGTTCTCGCTGCTGATCTTCAACGAAGTTGGCGAGCTGCTGCTGCAGCAGCGGGCCGCCTCGAAGCGGCTGTGGCCGCTTTACTGGTCGAACAGCTGCTGCAGTCATCCGCGGCGCTCCGAGAGCCTGGAGACGGCGATTCACCGCCGCCTGCGCGAGGAGCTGGGGGTGAGTTGTCCACTGCACTTCCTGTTCAAATTCCAGTACCAGGCGCAATTCGACGATTCGGGCGCGGAGCACGAGCTGTGCTCGGTGTACATCGGACGGTGCACGGTGCCCCTCGAGATCAACCGGGAGGAGATCGTCGACTGGCGCTGGGTGAGTCCCGAGGCGCTCGCGGCCGAATTGGCCGGAGCGGCCGCGGGGAACTTCACCCCGTGGTTCAGGCTCGAGTGGGAGCGCACCTGGCGTGAGCACCGCGCCGCGGTGCTCGCCCTGCGTCAAGTACGAGAGTAAGGGGAGGAGCGCTTGGGTATCCCGCTGGTGCAGATCTACCGTGTCGGTCGCTACATCGCCGCGCGCAAGCTCCGGGGCGAGAAACGTTATCCGCTGGTGCTGATGCTCGAGCCCCTCTTCCAGTGCAATCTCGCCTGCTCGGGCTGCGGCAAGATCGATTATCCGAAGGAGATCCTGCAGAAGCGCCTGAGCGTCGAGGAGGCGCTTGGGGCCGTGGACGAGTGCGGCGCTCCGATCGTGTCCATTCCGGGGGGCGAGCCGCTCATCCATAAAGAGATGCCGCAGATCGTCGCGGGAATCGTGGCGCGGCGGAAGTTCGTGTACCTCTGCACCAACGCGATTCTGCTCTCGCGGCACATCGACGACTACCGGCCCTCGCCCTATCTCACCTTCTCGATCCACCTGGACGGCAACCGCGAGCGCCACGACGAGTCCGTGTGTCAGGAAGGGGTTTTCGACAAGGCGGTCGCGGCCATCGAGCTCTCGCGCTCCAGGGGCTTTCGCGTCACCATCAACTGCACGCTGTTCAACGGCGCGGATCCGGACGAGGTGGCTGAGTTCTTCGATACGGCGATGCGGCTCGGGATCGAGGGCATCACGGTTTCGCCCGGCTACAGCTACACCCATGCGCCCCGCCAGGACGTGTTCCTCGGGCGTAGCGCGAGCAAGCGGCTGTTCCGCGAGATCTTCAGGCGAGGCCGCGCACGAGCTCGCGGCGAGCGCTGGTCGCTCAAT
Source organism: Gammaproteobacteria bacterium 13_2_20CM_66_19 (assembly GCA_001914695.1). Taxonomy (GTDB): domain Bacteria; phylum Pseudomonadota; class Gammaproteobacteria; order Steroidobacterales; family Steroidobacteraceae; genus 13-2-20CM-66-19. The sequence goes on from MNCZ01000113.1 coordinate 8,046, forward strand.
CATTCGGGGCTGTTCCTCGATTTCCTGGCCGGCAACCAGCCCTATCAGTGCACGCCCTGGAGCAATCCCACCTACAACATCTTCGGCTGGCAGCGGCCGTGCTACCTGCTCACCGACGAGGGACACGCCCCGAGCTTCCGCTCCCTGATGGACGAGACCGACTGGGAGCGGTACGGAGTGGGGCGCAACCCGCGCTGCGACAACTGCATGGCGCATTGCGGCTTCGAGGGCACGGCCGTCGACGATGCGTTCGCGCATCCGCTCAAGGCGCTCAAGGTGGCCCTGCGGGGCCCGCGGCTCACGGGGCCGATGGCGCCCGATCTGCCCGTGCTGCACGACGGAGCGGATCGCGGCGGTGTCGCCGTCCCGGTCGCAGCGATAGGACGCGCCCGGGGCGAGTCGGACGGCGCGCGTGCCGGGCTCCGCTGAGCGTCGAACGGCGGGAGCTTCCCAGATGGATTTCGGAAATTCCGACGAGCGCTACCAGGAGGAGATCCTCCCGCACGTGTCGCGCACCTTTGCGCTCACGATTCCCCAGCTCCCCCCGGGGCTGCGGACCGCGGTGACCAACGCGTATCTTCTGTGCCGGATTGCCGACACGATCGAGGACGAGCCGGCGGTCTCGCCCGAGGAGACGTACCAGTTCCTCGAGCGCTTCGCGGCCGTCGTGTCGGGCGCCAAGGATCCGGCCGCGCTCGCGTGCGCGCTCGACGGACGGTTCTCGGACCGAACGCTGCCGGCCGAGCGGGACCTGGTGAGGAACCTCGAGCGCATCGTCCGCGTGACCTGGGGGCTCGGCGCCCAGCGCGCCGCGATCGAGCGCTGCATCGCTCTCATGTGCCGCGGCATGCACGAGTTTCAGCGCAGCGCGAGCATCCGCGGGCTGCCGCGCTCGAGCGACCTCGACGGCTACTGCTACTACGTCGCGGGCGTCGTGGGCGAGATGCTCACCGAGCTCTTCTGCGCCTATTCCCCGGCGGTCGCCGCCCGGCACGACGCGCTCGCCGAGCTCTCCGTGTCGTTCGCGCAGGGGCTGCAGATGACCAACATCCTCAAGGATTTCTGGGAGGACCGCAGCCGCGGCGCCTGTTGGCTTCCGCAGGAGACCTTTGCCCGCCACGGCGTCGTGCTGGCGGAGCTCTCGCCCGGGCGCACCGGCGCCGGCTTCGGTGCGGGTCTCTCCGAGCTCATCGGCGTGGCTCACGCACACCTGCGCAATGCGCTCGCGTACACCCTGCTCATTCCGCGAACCGAACCCGGCATCCGGCGCTTCTGCCTCTGGGCGCTCGGACTCGCCGTGCTGACGCTGCGCCGGATCGCGGCCAATCCGGCCTACACCAGCGGCGCCGAGGTCAAGGTTTCGCGCCCTGTAGTCTGGCTGACACGGATCTCGACGAGCCTCGTGGTGGGCGACGACCGCATGCTGAAACGACTCTTCGAGCTCGCGGCCCGCGGGTTGCCGCTCGCGGTTCCGGGAATCGGGGACGGATTCCGGCAGGTGAGCGCGGCAGGCGCGGCGCGGGAAGACTCCGCCCCGAGCTGGCGGCAGCCGGTCCTGTGAGCCGCAAAGCCGGAACATCCGCAGCTCTCGCCGGCACGGAAGGCCTTCTCCGTGCGGACGCGCCGGCGCGCAAACTCCCGGGCGAGAAGCTCTCACCGCTCGAGTATGCGATCGCCGCGGCGCGCGATGAGCTGATCCGGCTTCAGCGTCCGGATGGATCGTGGCAGCTCGAGCTCGAGGCGGACTGCACCATCCCGGCCGAGTACATCATGATGATGCACTTCCTGGGAGAGCTCGACCCCGCGCTCGAGGCGAAGCTCGCCGCTTACCTCAGGCAGCGCCAGGCGGGATACGGAGGCTGGCCGCTCTATCACGGCGGGGCCTTCGACATGAGCTGCAGCGTCAAGGTGTATTTCGCGCTGAAGCTCGCGGGCGATGACCCGGAGTCGCCCCACATGGCGCGCGCTCGGGCGGCGATTCTCGAGCGCGGCGGCGCGGCGGCATGCAACGTCTTCACCCGCATCGCGCTCGCGCTCTTCGGACAGCTTCCCTGGCGCGGGGTGCCTTACATTCCGGTCGAGATCGTGCTGCTGCCGCGCTGGTTCCCGTTCAACATCCACCGCGTGTCCTACTGGTCGCGCACGGTGATGGTGCCGCTCCTCATCCTCTGCACGCTGAAGCCCCGTGCGAGGAATCCGCGCAACGTCGACATCCGGGAGCTCTTCACGACGCCCCCTAGCCAAGAGCGGCGCTACTTCCGGCGCCCGCTCGGGGGCTGCGCCGCGCTGGCGCGGGCGTTCTTCTGCCTCGACCGCCTCGCGCGCAGCCTCGACGGCTTGATACCCCGAGCGCTGCGCGAGCACGCGCTCGAGCGGGCCGAGGCGTGGATGCTCGAGCGGCTGAACGGCGAGGAGGGCCTGGGGGCGATCTTTCCGGCCATGGTGAACGCGCTCGAGGCGCTCAGCGTGCGCGGATACTCCCCGGATCATCCGCACCGTCGCGGCGCGAAGCGCGCGCTGGAAAAGCTCCTGGTCGAGGACTACTCGAGCGCCTACTGCCAGCCGTGCGCGTCAACCCTCTGGGACACCGCGCTCGCGAGCCTCGCGATGCAGGAGGAGGGCTCCGCCGGCGCACGCGCCGCCGCTCTCCGCGGACTCGAGTGGCTCGAGCCGCGGCAACTGCTCGACGATCCGGGCGACTGGCGGACGCGTCGTCCGCACCTCCCGGGCGGGGGCTGGGCTTTCCAGCGCGCCAACAGCTACTACCCCGACCTCGACGACACCGCGGCCGTCGCCTGGTCGATGCACCGGTCCACCGATCCCGGGCGCTTCTCGTTTGCGCTGAGTCGCGCCCTCGACTGGCTCGTCGGGATGCAGAGCGAGAACGGCGGCTTCGCCTCCTTCGATGTGGACAACACGAGCTATTACTTGAACGAGATTCCGTTCGCGGACCACGGCGCGCTCCTCGACCCGCCCACCAGCGACGTCACGGCGCGCGTGGTCACCGCTCTCGCGCGGGTGGGCCGGCCCGAGGACCGCGGAGCGCTCACGCGCGCGATCGACTACCTGCGCCGAGAGCAGGAGGCGAACGGCTCGTGGTTCGGCCGCTGGGGCACGAACTACGTCTATGGCACGTGGTCCGTGCTCTCCGCGTTTGCGGAGGCCGGTATCGGCCCCGATGATCCCGCGGTCCGGCGCGCGGTGAGCTGGCTCGAGAGCCGGCAGAATCCGGACGGCGGCTGGGGCGAGAGCAACGACAGCTACGAGCCCGGGCGCGCCGGGGCGAGCGCGCCGAGCACCCCGCACCAGAGTGCCTGGGCGGTGCTCGCGCTGATCGCCGCGCGAGAGGCGGGATCGGACGCCGTGCGGCGCGGCATCGAGTACCTCCTGCGCACGCAGCGGCCGGACGGCCTCTGGAGCGACCCGAGCTTCACCGCTCCGGGCTTCCCGCGCGTGTTCTACCTCCGCTATCACGGGTACTGCGCCTACTTTCCGCTCTGGGCGCTCGCGGCGTATCGCAACAGCACGGCGGCAGGACCCGGAACCGTGCATTGACTCGACTCGGAATCGTCGCGGCGTTCGCCGCCGAGTCGCGGCATCTCGGCCCTTTGATGCCCGGCTCAGCCGATGGAACGCTGCTCGTCGTGAGCGGGATGGGCGGTGCCGCCGCCGCATCCGGCGCCCGGCAACTCGTCGATGCGGGCGCGAGAGCGCTCCTGAGCTGGGGCGTGGCCGGAGGGCTCGACCCGGCACTTCCTGCCGGGGCGCTGTTCCTGCCGGGCGAAGTCATCTCGGCCGACGGGGTGGTTTATCAGACTGCCCGGGAGTGGCGCGAGAGGCTCGCCACGGCGGTCGCGTCCTGTCATCCCGTGACCGGGGGGAGACTCCTGACTTCCCGGCGCCCGCTCGGTTCCGCCGCCGACAAGTCGATCGCCTTCTCGGAGACGGGCGCCGCCGCGGTGGACATGGAGAGCGCGGCGGTGGCCGAGGTTGCCCGGGCGCAGGGGCTCCCCTTCCTCGCAGTGCGTGCGATCGTGGATACCGCGAACGATCCGCTGCCGATGGCCGCGATCGCCGCGGCCAGCGAAGGGAGCGTGAGGCTCTCGCGCCTCCTCGGCGCCCTCGCGCGTGCGCCGGCGGATCTGCCCGCGCTCATCCGGCTCATCTGGCGATACCGCGCGGCGAGCCGCTCGCTCGCGGCCGTCGCGCGCGCCGGGGCGCTGGCGCCGCGTCAGCTGCGCGCGGCCGCTCCGGCCGCGCCGCCATGAGGGCGCTGGTCACCGGCGCGACGGGCTTCGTCGGCTCGGCGGTGGCCCGGGCCTTGACGGCGGCGGGCTGGCAAGTGCGCGCGCTGGTGCGTGCAGGGTCCGACCGGCGAAACCTCCGTGAGCTTCCGGTCGAGATCGCGAGCGGCGATCTCACCGACCGCGCCTCGCTCGATGGGGCGCTCGATGGGTGCGAAGCGCTCTTTCATGTCGCGGCCGACTATCGGCTCTGGACGCCCGACCCGCAGCTCCTCTACCGCACCAACGTCGAGGGGACACGGAATGTCATCGAGGCCGCCCGTCGCGCCAAGGTGGCGCGGATCGTCTACACGAGCAGCGTCGCCACCGTGGGGCTCCCCGCCGATGGCTCGCCCGGGAGCGAAGAGACGCCCGTCGCTCTCACCGACATGATCGGTCACTACAAGCGCTCCAAGTTCCTCGCCGAGGAGCTGGTGCGCGGCGAGGCGCGCACGGGAGCGCCGGTGGTGATCGTCAACCCCTCGACGCCCGTGGGACCGGGCGATCTCAAGCCGACGCCGACCGGGCGGATGGTGTTGGACGCGGCCCGCGGGCGGATGCCGGCCTATGTCGACACGGGGCTCAACATCGTGCACGTCGACGATGTCGCCGCCGGGCACCTCTTAGCCCTCGAGCGCGGCCGCTTCGGCGAGCGTTATATCCTCGGTGGGGAGAACCTGACGCTGCGCGAGATTCTGGTCCGGATCACGCGCCTCGCCGGCCGCAGTCCGCCGCGCATCCGCCTGCCGCACTGGGGCGTCCTGCCGCTCGCCTATCTGTCCGAGGGCCTCTCGCGCCTCACCCACCGCGGAACGCGCCTCACGGTCGAGAGCGTGCGCATGGCCCGGCATCGCATGTACTTCTCGAGCGACAAGGCCGTCCGCGAGCTCGGCTATCGCTGGCGGTCGCCACAGGCGGCCTTCGAGGACGCGGTGAGGTGGTATCAGGGGCAGGGGATGCTGTGAGATCGGGACGCCCGCGCCGTCAGCTCACCACCCGATGCCGTAGTTCTGGCCATAGTTGCTCGAGCCGCCCCAGAGCGTCCCGTGCTGGCGATCGATGAAGATCGCATTGAGGGGTCCCGAGGTGCGCTCCTCGAATTCGAGCGTGTAGCCCATTTCACTCAATTCCTTCCGTACCCAGGGCGGGGTGCTGGCGTTCAGCGTGAGCCTCCCGGGGAAGGACTGGTGGTCCGCGAAGGAGTCGCGCATCTGGTAGCTGGTGATGTTGGCCGCCTCGGTCGCTTCCTGGACCGTCATGCCGAACTCGACGATGTTGAGGAAGAGCTGCAGCAGGTTCTGATCCT
>MNCZ01000030.1 GCA_001914695.1 Gammaproteobacteria bacterium 13_2_20CM_66_19
CAGGTCCACCAGGCGCGCCAGGGGGATCCCGACCAGCACGTAGAAGACGATGTTGGCGGGCCCCAGGAGGAAGCCAAGCTGCTCGTCCGTCAGGTGAAAATCGCCCTTGATGTGCTGGGCCATCATGCTGAAGATCTGCGCGTCGAGGAAATTCAGCGCCGTGGCAAGAATGATCACGGTGAGGCCGTAATAGGCCACACTGCGGGCAGGCCACCCCTGCACCTGCGCCGTGGGCTGCGCCCCCTGACCGATCGCCCCGGGTACCTCCGCGACCATTGGCTCCCCCCTCGTCCGCACTGTGCTGGACAAGCGCCGGACTGTATGTGTTGGATACAATATGACTTGCGGCGGTTTGTCCAGCGCTTTGTGCCGCGCACCGCCGCCGAAGGCTAAGGGGGAACCGCACCATGCAGAACCTGCCCGGCAAGACCGCATTCGTGACCGGGGGCGCCAGCGGCATCGGGCTCGGCATCGCCAAGGCCCTCCTCGGCGCGGGCATGAAGGTCGTCATCGCGGACATCCGCGAGGACCATCTCGCCACCGCAACCGCCGAGCTCGGTGCGCCCGACCGCGTGCTGGCGCTCGAGCTCGACGTGACCGACCGCGCCGCCTACGCGCGCGCCGCGGACGCCGCCGAAGCGCGTTTCCGCAAGATTCACGTCCTCTGCAACAATGCCGGCGTCGGGGTCGTCGGCCCCACCGAGCTCGCGACCTTCGCCGACTGGGACTGGGTGCTCGGCGTCAACCTCGGTGGCGTCGTCAACGGCATCGTCACCGTGCTGCCTCGCATCATGAGACACGGCGAGGGCGGGCACATCGTCAACACCGCCTCCATGTCCGGGCTCGTGCCCCATCCGGGTGCCACGCTCTACGGCACTTCCAAGGGCGCCGTGGTCGCCATGATCGAATGCATGCGTGGGGAGCTCGAGGCGCATGGCATCGTGTGCTCGGCGTTCTGCCCGGGCGCGGTGCAATCGAACATCGCCGAGGCGGGCAAGACCCGCCCCGCCTCACTCGCCGATACGGGCTATACCGAGACCGACAAGCGCCGCCAGCAGGCCGGCAACTTCTTTCATCTGTTCCGCACCAAGGAAGAGGTCGGCCAGCGGGTGCTCGAGGGGATACTGAACGACGAGCTCTACATCCTGACCCACAGCGAGTTCCGCCAGGGTGTCGAGGATCGCGCCCAGGCCATGTGCGCGGCCGTGCCCGAGCTCCCCGAGAACGAGGAATACAAGCGCACCTTCGGCTTTCTGTTCGTGAATCCGATCCACGCGGCCGAGACGGCCCGCCAGCGCTCGAGGAAAGACAAGACATGAAAGACTTCGCGGGCCGTACGGCATTCGTCACCGGTGGCGCCAACGGCGTCGGTATCGGGCTGGTGCGGGCGCTGCTCGCGCAGGGCTGCAACGTTGCCATCGCCGACATCCGCCGCGACTCCATCGACGCGGCGCTGACGGCGCTCGATCACCCGAGAGCCATGGGGGTGCAGGTGGATGTGTCCTCGCGAGAGGATCTGGCACGCGCTGCGGAAGCGGTGGAGGCGAAATTCGGCGTCGTGAGCCTCCTGTTCAACAACGCCGGCGTCAATCTCTTTCAGACCATCGAGGAATCGAGCTACGACGACTGGGACTGGATCATGGGAGTCAATCTCGCCGGCCCGATCAACGGCGTCATGACTTTCGTGCCGCGCATGATCCGCGCGGGGCGGGGCGGCTACGTGGTGAACACGGCCTCGATGGCGGGTTTCCTCGCCGCCGGTGTCTGCGGTATTTACAACACCACCAAGTTCGCCGTGCGGGGCTTATCCGAGTCGCTCCGTGCCAGCCTCGCGCCGCACGGCATCGGTGTGTCGGTCCTGTGCCCCGGGCTGGTCAAGTCCCATATCTACGCGAGCGACGAGATACGACCCGAGAGGCTCAAGGCGGGCGCCAGGCCGGTGAACACGGAAGCGGTGAAGCGCCTGGCGGCGGTGCATGAATTCGGCATGGAGCCGGACGTGGTCGCCGCACGCGTGCTCGAGGCGATGCGCGAGGATCGCTTCTACATCTTCACGCACCCGGAGTTCAAGGACGAGCTGAGCGAAGTGTTCGCGGAGATCCTGCAGGACTTCCGCGACTATCCTGTCGACCCCGGCCACGCGAAACGGATCGATTTCGAGAAGACGCGCCGCGCGAGCTACCGTAAGCAGCGACAGGGCCTGAAGGCGAGCTGAGCGCTCTTCAGGCACCGCCCCGCGTGCGCCAGCCGCGCTGGTAGGTTTCGCGCGCCAGACGGCTGTACGGGACGGGACTCACGATGACCCGCACCTCGGTCTGCCGGTGGGGCTCGACCGTGGTCTTGCGCGTGCCGCCGTTCTCCTCTCCCCACACCACCTTGAGCTCGGCGCCGATGGGAATCTCCGGGCGCACCGTGGCGAGGCTCAGGGCCTGCTTCTCGTTGTAGCTGTAGCCGGTGAACATCGACAGACCTACCGTCCTGCCATCGCCATCGATCACACGGTCGTAGTTGGATGAGGCGTAGTTGGCGAGCGGGACGTCGAAGAACTTGTAGTGTTCACCGTCAGGGTTGAATAGCGAGGCCATGATCCTGGTCATGTCCTCCGGATTCCAGGCGAGCGTCACTTTCTTGCGCTGCGCCTCGGGCTTCAGCCGCTCGAGCGCTTCGCGTCCATGGAAGTCGCGATCGAAGCGGATGAACGCGCCGTAGCCCAGCTCCCACGGGTTGAGGTAGTAGTCTTCGATGTTGTCGGACACGAAGCTGCCGCCGATCGAGCCGGTGGCCTCGTAGCTGTCGGGGCCGAGCCACTGGCGATAAGCCTTGAGCTTCTCGCCCGTGTAGATCCCAGGAAGGGGCGAGGGAATCCAGCCCGATTCCAGGGTGTTCGCGGGGTAGGCACGGCTCCCGCAGGGGACCATGCCGAACTCCCTGCCGGCCTCGAGAATGGCGGCGCGGATCTCCTCCTGCTCGGCATAGGGACCCCAGATCTCGAGTCCCGGCGCACCTGACATGCCGTGCCGCAGCGTGCGCACGGTTTTTCCGGCGATCCTCATGGTGGACATGCTGAAGAACTTCAGCTGCTCGAGCGGGCCGCCATGGAGCTTCTCGATGATGGCCCAGGCCTTCGGCCCCTGGATCTGAAATCGCCAGACGGAACGGGTCACGGGCTTGCCCATGGGGCGCATCGGTGACCGGTCATCGAGCTCGACCTCGACGTCATAGCCACCGGTTAAAGCGTGAAAGCGCAGCCAGTCGGAGGCCGGCGCCCGGCCCACGTACAGGAACTCCTCCTCGGCCAGGTGAAAGATGATGCCGTCCCCAATCACGTGTCCGTAGGGCGTGGTCGGTACGTACTGCTTCGCCTTGTTGACGGGGAAGCCCTGCATCGAGTTGCTCGCCGTATCGCTCAAGAGCCGCAGCGCATCCTTGCCGCGCAGGTACAGGTTCACCATGTGGTGCGTCTGGTCGAAGAGCACGGCGCCGTGTTGCCACGCCCACTGCTCGCTGCGCCAGTTGCTGAATTCCGCCGCGACCACCGGGTAGACGTAGGCGCCGAGCTGCGAATTGCGCAGCATCTTGACGGTATCTCCGGCTGCCGCCAGGACTTCTTCGAGATTGCGCGCGGCCATCGCTCATCCTCCTCACGCCCGATTGGCGATCACCACTTTCCCGAACAGCTCACCCGAGGACTGATACGCATAGGCGGCCTTGGCGTCCGCGAAATCGAACACGCGGTCCACCACTGGCTTCACCCGGTGCGCATCGACGAAGGCGTTCAGATCCCGCGCCATGGCGGCGGAGCCTACGAAGATGCCGCGCAGGCTTGCACCCTTGAGCATGAGCGCCATCGGGTTGGCGTCGCCCTGCATCGACAGCACGCCGATGAGGGCGATCTCGCCGCCGAAGCCGACGGCCTGCATGGATTGCGCGAGCGTCCCGAGCCCGCCCACCTCGACCACGTGGTCAATGGTGCCGCCGGCGAGCTCGACAGCCCTGGCGCCCCACTCCCGCTCGGTGTACTTAAGCGTGGCGTCGGCCCCGAGCTGTCTCACGCGTGCGAGCTTGGCGTCGCTCGAAGAGGTCGCGATGACCCGCGCACCGGCTGACTTCGCGATCCGCAGCGCGAGCAGCGACACGCCGCCCGTGCCGATCAGGAGCACCGTCTGGCCGCGCTCGAGCGGGCGCACCCCCGTCATCAGCGCATTCCACGCGGTCACTCCGGCGCAGGGAAGCGTCGCCGCCTCCTCGAAGCCGAGCGAGCTGGCGAGCTTCACGACACCCTTCTCGGGGAGCGTCACGTAGTCGGCGAGCATTCCTTTGGCGGGCGGGCAGCCGAGCGCCTCGCCCTTGGCCGCGATCGGCGGCCCCTCGAGCCAGCTCTGGAAGAAAGTCCCGGCCACGCGATCACCCGGAGCCAGGCCCGTGACCCCCGCGCCAACGGCCTCCACGACCCCGGCCCCGTCGGAGAGCGGAGTCCCGGCCACCTTGATGGCAGAGCCGAAATAGGTTCCCTTCGCAACGGCCTGATCACGGTAGTTGAGGGAGTTGGCGCGCACGCGCACGAGAACCTCCCCCGGCGCCGGGTCGGGCCTCGGCAGCTCGATCAGCTCGAGCCGTCCGACGGACGTGCACCCCGCCGGCAGCTGCCACGCGCGCATCCTCACGCCGCCGCTCATCGCGCTTCCCCCGTCCAGGTCCGCAGCCCCGGGGCCGTGCGGTTCTCACCCGCGAGTGCGCGCGCCACCGCCGGGCGCGCCGTCATCTTCTCCCGCCACGCGATGAGGCGCGGGCAACGCTTAGCTATGGCCAATTCGGGGAACATGCGCTCCACCGCCATGCCGCAATAGGAGTAGAAATTGATATCGGCGAGCGTGTAGTCATCGCCTGCGATCCAGGGGGTCTGCGCGAGCTGCTTCTCCACCTTGTCGACCGCAAAGAGGATCTTCTCGGTCGCATGGGCGAGATCCGCCTCGCTGAAGCCGGAGCGCGCCGCGCGCCACTTCCTGCGCTGGTCGGGCAGCGGGATGCGCTCCATGAGGCGCTCGAATTCGCCGCTCTCGATACTGCGCGCGATGATGCTGACCATGCGGTGCCAGCCGTGTATCGAGACGTAGTTCATCACCTGTTCGTCGCAGAATTTATTCCAGTAACGCACGCGCGCCGCGCCGACCGGGTCGCGCGGCCGGAGCGGAACTTCGGGGAACACGTCCTCCAGGTACTCGTTGATGACGGTGGTGTGAGTGACGATGGCGCCGTCGTGATCGAGTACCGGCACCTGCCCTTCCGGGTTGATCGCCAGGAACCAGGGCTCGTGCTGCTCGAACTTGTGCAGATCGACGTAGATGCTTTCATACGGCAGGCTCTTCTCGATGAGCGGAATCATCGACTTCAGCGAGTTCGCCGCCGGCTCCGCGTGATAGTACTTGAGGGTCATGGCCGCGCTACCCGTGATGTGTGAATGCCGAGGGCTATGCGAGCCCCAGGAGCCGCGCTGCGTTGTCTTTCACGATGCCCGCCAGCACCTCGGCCTTGAAGCCGACCTGCTGCGCCGCCTCCAGCCACTTCTCGGGGCGAATCAGCGGGAAGTCCGAGCCGAACAGCATCTTGTTCTTCAACGGACCGTTGGCGTACTGGATGATCTGCGGCTGGAAATACTTCGGGCTCCAGCCGGAGAGGTCGAGGTACACGTTGTCCTTGTGAAGCGCCATCGACAGGCTCTCGTCCACCCAGGGCCAGCTCGGGTGGGCGAGGATGATCTTCATGTCGGGAAAATCGACCGCGACGTCGTCGATCAGCATCGGCTGGCCCCACTTCAAGCGCACGCCGCCGCCGCCGGGCAGCCCCGTGCCCATGCCCGAATGGCCGGTGTGGAAGATCGCCGGCAGCTTGTTCCCGGCGATCACCTCGTAGAGCGGGTAGGCCACGGGGTCGGCCGGATGAATGTCCTGCATGACGCCGTGGAACTTGAATCCCCGCACCCCGTGCTTCTCGATGAGTTCGCGCGCCTCGCGCGCACCCATCCTGCCCTTGCGCGGATCGATCGAGGCGAAAGGGATGACGAGGTCGGCGTTCTTCGCGGCGTACTCGGCGATTTCGTAGTTGCTGACGCGCTTGGCGCCGATGCTGCTCTCGCAGTCGACCGTGAACAGGCAGAACGCAATCTGCTGCTCGCGATAGTGGCTGATGATCTCGGGAATCCTGGGCCGCTCGCGCGGCGCCTTGAAATAGGCGGATGCCGCGTCGAAGAACCGGCCCATGACCGGATCCTCGGGCTCGTGGCACGCGACGTCGGCATGCACGTGCACGTCGATCGCGCGAAGCTTGCTGAGGTCAATCATGTTCAAGCCAGCATCTTGGGAGCTGCCTTCATCGCCTGTTCGATCTCCGCCGCCCGATCGCGCTTGATCGGCACGTCGCGCCCCGCCTGTACCGCCGGCCGCGCGCCGACCCCCGCCAGCCAGCGCTCGAGCCTCGGGAACTCGTCGATGCCGACACCGGACCACTCGTGGCCCGAGACCCACGGCCACAGCGCCATGTCCGCAATCGAGTACTCCCCCGCGATGTACTCGTGACTCGCGAGCTGCCGGTCGAGTATCCCGAACAGCCGAGTCACCTCGCGCTGGTAGCGCTCGATCACCGGCGGGATCTTCTCGGGAAAGTAGCGCAGGAACACGTTCGCCTGCCCCATCATCGGACCGATGCCGGACATCTGGAACATCAGCCACTGGATCACGCGGCTGCGGCCGTGCACGTCTCGAGGCAGGAACTTACCGGTCTTCTCTCCCAGATAGATCAGGATGGCGCCAGATTCGAACAGCGTGAAGCCATCCTCGTCCACCAGCGTCGGGATGCGGCCGTTGGGGTTGAGCTTGATGTACCAGTCGGCCTTCTGCTCCTGGCTCGCAAAATCGATCACGCGCACCTCGTAGGGCAAGCCCATTTCCTCGAGCGCAATCGAGATCTTCCAGCCGTTGGGCGTCGCTGCCGTGTAGAGTTTGATGGCCATCATTGCTTCCTTCAGCCCCAGCGATTGATTTCCGGACCCACGCTCCAGCTCGCGGCCGGGTCGGCGCTCCGCGAGAGCGCGAGCGCCTGCGCGACGGCGGGCCGCGCCCTGACGCGCTCGAGCCAGGCCGCCGTGCGCGGCTTTCCGGCAAATGCTGCGGGCAGCAGCCGCACCATGCCGGCCAGCCATGCGTAACTCTCGAGATCGGCGATTCCGAACGTGCCCATTAACCAGTCCCGGCCATCGAGTCGCGCCTCGATCCTCTCCGCGGCCTGGTTGATCTTGCCACGACTGTCGGTGAGGTGAGCCTCGGAAAAGCTGCCGGCCCCGATCTGCTCCCAGCGCGCGCGCAAGTCGACGCTGCCGATCCTCTCGAGGAGGGCGGCGTCGGCCTTCGGTCGGTGCGCCCGGCAACCCAGATACGCGGCGGCCGGCGCCGTCCGCTCGATCATCTGCCTGCACCAGCGCATCGTCTCCCAGCGCTCGTACGGATCGGCGGGACGCAGCTTCGCTCCCCGCCCCACATCATCGAGATAGCAGCCGATGAACACCGAGTCGGTCATCGCTTCGCCCTCGACCACGAGCACCGGCCCCTCGCCTTCGACGCTCATCGCCACCTGAGGGTCCTGCGCACACGAGAGGGTATGGCGTGCGCCGCTCGCGAGATCGATGTGCACGAGCTCGGCCTCGACTTCCTTGGCGAACAGCGCCGCCAGCACGGTCAGGGACGGGCCGTTGGGCTCCCCGTGGTAGAGGGTCATCCTCATGCGATCTTTCCCGCGCCGATGTGCGGCTGCTCGAGGATCTCGACGCGCTTGACCATGCTGGTTCGTCCCATGGCCCAGCAGGCCTTGGTGGCGGGACGCGCATAGACCGCGCGCAGCCAGCGCAGGATGTTGGGCGTCAGCTCATCGTTGGAGAGCGCCGGCTGCGCCAAGGGCAGCGCATAGGCGAGGTTGAACCCGTTGATATCGGCGAGGCTGTACTCGTGGCTCGCGAGCCACGGCCGCTTCTCCAACTCCTGCTCCAGCATGCGGATGCCGAGCGCCACGCGGCGTTGGGACTCCTTGAGCTCCTCTTCCCCGAACTCACCACTGATCGCCTTGCGCCAGGCGAGGCGGCGTTCCGGCAGCGGGATCCGCTCGATGGCCGCCTTCAGCAGCGCCGGATCGCGGGAGCTGACCGCCGGCCCGACGAACACCTTCCAGCCGATCATCGAGAAACTCGGACCGAGCCACTGATCCATGAGCTTCATCCACCAGCGCACGCGCCAGCGGTCGCGAGGATCTTCGGGCATGAGTCGCGGACCTGCGAACGCTTCGTCGACGTATTCCATGATCGCGGTCGACTCGGTGAGCACGCGATCCCCGTGCAGCATCGCCGGGATCGTCCCTTGCGGATTGATGGCGAGGTAATCGCTCTGGTGCTGATCGAAATTGAGGAGGTCGAGGTAATGGCTCTCGAACGCCACGCCCTTCTCCATCAGCGCCAGCATCGGTTTGCCGGAATTGGCGTTCGGTTCCCAGTGGTACAAGGTGACGCTGGGCATCGGGCTCGCCCTTACATTTTGTAAGTGTTGCATACCATTGGTACGGCCGCCGGTCAAGCGGGCTCCAAGGGCGCGGCCGCTCATGCGGTGCGCGGATTGCCCCTCGAGGTCAACGCCCGCGCCGCCCGGGCGTGGCGGCGCAGCCCTTCGACGAGCTGCGACTGCACTTGCGTCGGTCGCCAGTCGCGGCGCACGGTGAGCCCGATCGACCGCGTTACCTCTCCGAACGGATGCGGCAAGGCGCCCAGCTGCCCCGTTTCGAGCTCGTGGTGAATCTGGTGCTCCGAGGAGAGCATGACCCGGTCGCTCGCGAGCAGCAACGAGCGGGCCGCGACCAGGGAATTGCACTCGATCGGGGCCAGCGTAGGCTGCGCGCCGAGTCGCTCGATGAGCGCGTCGAAGTGCCGCCGCAGCGGGGAATCGCGCCGCGGCGCGATCCAGGGAAATCGGGATAGCGCCGCCAGAGTGGGCGCGCCGCCCCCGACAAGGGGATGCCGACGCCCCACGACAATCGCCAGCGGGTCATCGAACAGGTGCTCCTGCACGATGTCGTCGAAGGGGATGGGATCGCGTAACGCGCCGATCAGTACGTCCGCGCTGCCACGGCGCAAAGCCGCCAGCATGCTCTCGTAGGGACCGTCCAGGATGCTGATCGCGTGCTCGGGCCGCAGCGCAGCAAATTCGAGCACCGCTCGCGGAACGAGCACGCTGCGTGCCAGCGGCATGGCCCCGATGACCGTCGAGCCGCTGCCGGTGCCCTGGGCCGCTGCAACCTCTGCCTGCGCCTGGGCGATCTCGGCAAAGGCGAGGCGAGTGCGCAGGGCGAGCCTCGCGGCCTCCCGGGTGGGGCGAACGCCGAAGCTCGTGACCTCGAACAGATCGGTGCCGAGAGATCTCTCCAGCTGTCGCGCAGCCCTGTGCACGGCGGCCCGGGCGCGGCCGGCGCGCCGCGCCGCCCGGGCAAAGGCGCCCTCCTCCACCACGGCGATGAGCGCATGGAGTTGCGTCGTCGTTATGCCCCTCAGGACGTCCGCGGACGCCGCATTTCCGGCCCGGGCCCGCACCGCCACCAGGGCGTCGCGCAGCATCTCGAGCGCCCGCTCGACCCGTTGCGCGGCCGCGCGCCCCTCCCCCGTGAGCGCGAGCCCGGAATAGCTGCGCTGCATGAGACGCGCCCCGAAGGCGGCCTCGATCTGCCCGACCGCCTGAGTCACCGCAGGCTGACTGAGGTGAGACGCGCGCGCCGCCGCGCTCACACTGCCGCGCCGCACTACCTGATCGAACAGCATGAGATGCCGCAGGTTCGGTGTCGCGCGTGGGCCCTGCGAGATCTTGACCGTCATGTCCACAATTTCTTATACCCGGCCGTGAATTGCAATTACCCGACCCGCAGGAGGCGGCCGGAGAATTGCCTTTCCAGCCGCTCGGGGGTGCCGCCATGAATGTCGTGTACACCCATATTCGCCGTGCCGATCCCGAGGTGGTGAACGCCCTCGCGCGCCACGGCGTAGCCAGCGTTCACGAGGCGCAGGGCCGCAGCGGACTCCTGGGGCCACTCCTGCGCCCGATTTATCCGGGTGCCCGCATCGGCGGCGCCGCGGTCACGGTGAGTGTCCCGCCGGCGGACAACTGGATGATCCACGTGGCGGTCGAGCAGTGCCAGGCGGGGGACGTGCTCGTCGTCGCACCCACTTCCTATTCGGACGCCGGATATTTCGGCGAGCTTCTCGCGGCGTCGCTCGCCGCGCGCGGGGTCCGGGGTCTCGTCATCGATGCCGGTGTCAGGGACGTGCGCGATCTGACGAGCATGGGCTTTCCGGTCTGGTCCCGGGCCGTGCACGCCCAGGGAACCGTGAAGGAGACCCTGGGTTCGGTGAATGTTCCGATCGTCTGCGCAAGCGCCCTCGTCCATCCGGGCGACGTGGTGATCGCTGACGACGACGGGGTGTGCGTCGTTCCACGCCTCGAGGCCCCAGCCGTGCTCAAGGCGAGCGAAGGCCGCGAGGCGAAGGAAGCCCTGGTGCGCGCCCGGCTGCAGAAGGGCGAGCTCGGCCTCGACATCTACGATATGCGGGATAAGTTGGCCAAGCGCGGACTCGTTTACCGCGCGCAATCGCTGGCGGAGTGAGGTGACATGCTGCACGCCATTCCCAGCACTCTCATGCGCGGCGGGACGTCCAAGGGCCTTTATTTTCACGCCAAGGACCTGCCGCAGTCCGCGCGGGCGCGCGACAGGGCTCTGCTCGCGGCCATGGGCTCGCCCGACGCTCGCCAGATCGATGGCGTGGGCGGGGCGCACCCGCTCACCAGCAAGGTCGCGATCATCGGCCCCTCCAAGCGCCCGGATGCGGACGTCGACTACCTGTTTCTTCAGGTCGTCGTCGAGAAGGCGGAGGTGAGCGACTCCCAGAACTGCGGCAACATCCTCGCGGGCGTCGGTCCCTGGTCGATCGAGCACGGCCTGGTGCGCATCGCGGGCGCATCGACGCCCGTGCGCATTCACATGCTCAACACGGGAAGCATCGCCGTCGCGCACGTTCCCACACCCGACGGCGCGGTGGAATACGAGGGCGATGCGCGCATCGACGGAGTACCGGGAAGCGCGGCAGCAATACCCATCGACTTTCTGGACGTTGCCGGATCCTCGTGCGGGAGCCTGTTGCCGACCGGCTCCCCCATCGACCGCATCGCAGGACTCGAGCTCACCTGCATCGACAATGGAATGCCCGTGGTGCTGATGCGAGCGGCCGATCTCGGCAAGCGGGGCGATGAATCCCCCGAAGCGCTCGAAAGCGACGCGGCGCTCAAGGCCCGCATCGAGGAGATCCGCCTCACCGTCGGTCCGCGGATGAATCTGGGTGACGTTGCCAGGAAGACCGTGCCCAAGATGTGTCTCGTTTCGCCCGCGCGGCACGCAGGCACTATTCATACGCGAACCTTCATCCCGCATCGCGTGCACGAAGCGATCGGAGTCCTCGGCGCAGTCAGTGTGGCCACGGCCTGCGTCACTCCAGGCTCCGTGGCCGCGCAGGTTGCGGGCCTTACATCCCGTTCGGGCCCGCAGCGCCTCGAGATC
>MNCZ01000126.1 GCA_001914695.1 Gammaproteobacteria bacterium 13_2_20CM_66_19
CTCGCGCGCGCCGACGCGCAGCTCTACTACACGAGCTGCGCCGGCATGCAGGTGGCGCTGCTCGCTCTGTTCTGCGCGCGTCGCGGCAGGCGCTTTGTGTTCCGGAGCGCGAGCGACTCGGACTGCGACCGCTCGAAACTCCTCATCCGCTACGCGCGCGACCGCTGGCTGTACGCGTGGGGGCTGCGTCGCGCCGACGCGATTCTCGTGCAGAGCGCCGCGCAGGCCGCTTCTCTGGCACGTCACTTCGGCCTTGCCAGCCGCGTGACCGGGATGCTGGTCGAGCCGGCGTCCGCGGAGCGGGAGCGCGACATCGACGTGCTGTGGGTCGCAAACATCCGCCGCCTGAAGCGACCGGACCGCATGCTGGCACTCGCCGGGGAGCTGCCCGAGGCCGCCATTCACATGGTGGGCGGTCCGCTCCCCGGCGAGGAGGCGCTCTACCGGGAAGTCCGGCGCGAAGCTTCGCTCCGGCCGAATCTCGTCTTCCACGGCCGCCTGTCCTATCACGACGCGAGCGCGCTGTACGCGCGCGCCCGGCTGCTGGTCAATACCTCGGAGGTCGAGGGGTTCCCGAACTCGTATCTCCAGGCCTGGATCAACGGCGTTCCGGTCGTCAGTTACCTCGACCCCGGCGGTGTCATCGCCCGCAATGGGCTGGGCGCGACCGTCGGGTCGCCGCTCGGGATGCACGCAGAGGTGCTGCGACTGCTCGGCGACCGGCGCGCGCTGGCGGCGGCGGGCGCGCGCTGCCGCGCCTTCATGGAGCGCGAGTGCGCCGAGGACCGGATCCTCGCGCCCTATCTCGCCGCCTTCGAGGAGCTGATCCGTAATCGCATCCGCACCGCGGGAATTGCGGCCACGAGCGCGAGGCGCCATGTCTGAGACCGCCTTCATCATCACGATCGACACCGAGGGCGACAACCTGTGGTCGCAGCCGCGCGTCATCACCACGCACAACGCCCGCTTCCTGCCGCGCTTCCAGTCGCTGTGCGAGCGCTTCGGCTTCCGCCCCGTGTACCTGACCAACTACGAGATGGCGATGTGCGACGTCTTCCTCGAATTCGGGCGCGATGTCAGCGCGCGCCGCGCGGGCGAGATCGGCATGCACCTGCACGCGTGGAACTCGCCGCCGATCCTGCCGCTCAGCGACGACGACTTCCGCTACCAGCCGTACCTCACCGAATACCCGGACGCCGTGATGAGGGAGAAGATCAGGTTCATGACGGAGCTGCTGCGGGAGCGCTTCGGGGAATCGCCGGTGAGCCATAAAGCCGGCCGACTCGGCTTCGACGGCCGTTACGCGGCCATGCTGCTCGAGCACGGCTATCGGGTGGACTGCTCGGTGGCGCCGGGCATCGACTGGAGCGGGAAACGGGGAGCGCCGGGCGGCGGCGGCGGACCGGACTATCGCGGCTTTCCAGAGCGCGCCTACTTTCTCAGGCCCCGCGACATCGCCGCGCCGGCCGCGAGCGGGCTGCTCGAGGTCCCCAACACGATCGAGACCAGCCGCCTGTTCCTGCGGGCGCCGTGGCTGTACCGCCCGCCGATCATTCGCGGGATCGCCAACCGGATCTCGCCCCGGCGGAGCTGGCTGTCCCCGGCCGAGAACGGGCTACGGGGACTCCGGCGCGCCGTGCGCGGCGCCCGCGCCCGCGGTGTGGGTTATCTCCAGCTGACGCTCCACTCCTCGGAGCTGATGCCGGGCGGCAGCCCGAGCTTCCCCACCGCCGCGGCCATCGAGCGCCTGTACGGGAATCTCGAGATCATCTTCGAGGAGCTCTCCACCTGGTGCACCGGCATGACACTGAGTGAATTCCATGCCCGAATGATAGCGCCGGCGCCCGCGCCGGCCCGCACCCCGATCACCGTGGGGGCCGCGGCGTGATCCGCCTCGAGGGCCGGGCGGTGATTTATGGCGAGGTGTGGTTCGATGAGGAGCCACCGCCACCCGCTCACGCGGGTGTCGACATCATCGAGTACCGGTGCCGGCCGAACCCGATCCCGAATGCCCGCACCGCGACCTTGCTCTCGCTCCAGACCGATCTCACCGCGCCGCCGGAGGCGATCGTGGGCGGATTTCACGGCGGCTGCCGCTACCTCGTCCGCCGCGCAGAGGCCAAGGACGGACTGCGGCATGAAGTGATCCGGGATGCCGGCGACTGTCTCGACGAATTCGCCGATTTCTACGATGGCTTCGCCAGGCAGAAAGCGCTCTGGCTGGCGGACCGCCACTGGCTGTCACGCGTCGCGGTCGAGGGTCAGCTCGTGCTGAGCTGCGCCTGGCGCGGGAGCAAGCCGCTCGTTTGGCACGCGCACCTGCGCTCCGGCCGCACGGTCCGCCTCGCATACTCTGCGTCCTGCTTCAGAGGCATGGAGAGCGGCTACCGCTCTCTGGTCGGCCGCGCCAATCGCTGGCTGCACTGGCACGACATGCTGCACTTCAAGGAAGCGGGCCTCGAGTGCTACGACTGGGGCGGGGTGTTCGCCGACGAGTCGACCCCCGAGCGCGCGGGCATCAACCAGTTCAAGCGCATGTTCGGCGGACAGCGCGTTGTGCACTACGAATGCACGGTTCCGGCCACGCCGCGAGGCCGGCTCTGGCTTGCGCTGCGCGAAAGGCGGCGCGCGTGGCACCCGCCGCGACCCGTCCCTGCCCTACGGCAGGGGGCCTGAGCCGAGCGCTTCCCGCGTCGGGCCGCGCAGCACTCGCCCATGTACGACCGAAACCGGCTTTCCCACCGGAGTGTGGTAGTTGGCGAGCTTGAGATAACACCCCTGCCCCGCATAGAGCGTCGGTCCGAGGTAATGCACGATCTGCTTGCCGTCGACCCACGCATCGAACCAGCCGTCGCCGTGCGCAGACCATTTCACGTGATAGACGAAGTCATACCAGCGGTTCTTCACGATCGGGCCGATCTCCCAGCGCCGGGTGGGCGAGCCCGGCGCGCCGCTCGAGACGACCGGCCCCGCGGAGATGGCGAAACGCAGCCGCGGCGGGAAGTCCGCCACATCGACCTGGAAATTCGCCTGGCCCGTTGAGCCGGTATGATGAAAGTCGAACACCACCCCCCACGGCCACGAGTCGGCAGCGGTCACGACCGGAAGCTCGTAGTCGGAAGGAAAGAGCAGCGAGTGCGCCCACCATTGCTCCCGTCCCTCGACACAGCCGGTCGCCTCGGGTGAGAGCGCCAGGTCCGCGCGCTCCGCTTCCCCGCTGCCGGCGATCTCGCGGTCGCCCGGCAAGGTCCGCAGACGCACGCCGGACCGGCCCGCTACCTCGATGAGACTGATCCGATCCCGCGCCCTCGCCTGCTCGCCGAATCCGCAGGCGCTCCACGAGGTTTCAAATCCGCACGCGAACCGCGCGTCCGCGCCGGCGTGCACGCGCGGCGCGAGCGCCGCGGCAACGGCGCTCAGCGCTGCGAGAAGTTGCTGCGTCCGTCCCATGGCGCCGCGGGCGGAAGCGAAGTTCACGGCGCCGCGTGCGCCGGCAGCTGCGCGGTCGCGCCAGTAGCGTCGGCTCGTGCTCGAAGCGCGGCAAACCCCGCCGGATCGAGCTCACGGTGCTCGCTGGCGAGCAGATCGAACAGCAGCCGATCGTAGGGCTGCCCGTCGATGAAGTGGCACTGCCGCTGCCTGCCGATGAAGCGAAAGCCGAGCCGCTCGACGGCGCGCCGCGAGGCGTTGTGCTCGACGGTCCAGGTATTGACCGAATGCAGTCCGAGCTCCTGGAACGCCACGGTGAGCAGATGCGACGCAGCGACCTGCGTGCAGCCGCGGCAGCGGAAGGATTTGTCTCCCGCGACGCCCCACAGAGTTCCGGTGCGCATGTTGCGGTCGACGTTGTTGAGCGCCACGATCCCGAGCGGGGCGTCGTCCTCGTACGAGGTGTAGACCCGGATGAAGTTGGTCTGACGCTGCACCATGATCTTGAGCAGCGCCGGTGTGACGGCCTGCCGGTTGCCGCCGAAATCGAGCCACTGGGAGTTCTCCTTGAGCTGCAGCCAGGCGGCGGTCAGCTCGAAATCCGAGGCCGATTCGAGCGGCCGGAGGATCATGTCGAGGACTCCCGGCTCCACAGGCGCGTGCGGCTCCGCAGCCTCGTGGCCGCGCGAGGCGTGTCCGCGCGCGGCGCGAGCAGACGCACACCGCCTCCCCAGAGCGCCTGATAAGCCGCGAGCAGCCGCGGCGCCTCGTGACGCCATTCGAGCCGCTCCTCGACGCGCCGTCGCCCGAGGGCGCCCATGGCGGCGCGCCGCTCGGGATCGTCCAGCAGCTCGACGATCTTTAGCGCGAGGTCGACCGCATCGTTGCGGCGCGCGTATAGAGAGGCGCTCTGCGCCGAGAATCGCCCTTCGGTCAGGTCGAACTGCACGATCGGCTTGCCGAGCGCCATGTACTCCATGATCTTGTTCATGGTCGACTTGTCGTTCATGTCGTTGGCGACGTCCGGGTTGACGCACACGTCGGCGGTATTGAGCACGCCCAAGAGCTCGGGGTCCGGCACGCGCCCGGTGAAGGTGACGAATTCGGCCACGCCGAGCTCCTCGGCGAGGTCCTGCATATGCTTCAGCGCCGTGCCACCGCCGACCAGTCCGAAGTGGATGTCGCATCTCCCGAGACCGTAGACGATGTGGTGCACCGCCCGCAGAAGATAATCCACTCCTTCCTGCCGCCCCATCACCCCGACGTAGCCGACGAGGTAGCGCCGTCCGCACTTGAGCCGCTCATCCGGCGGCAGCCGCCTGAGGCGCGCCAGATCCGGGCCGCTGCGCACGACGAAGACCCGCTCGGGAGGGAGACGGCCGCGCGCGATCGCGATGCGTCGATAGGATTCGTTGGTCGCGATCGAGACGTCCGCGGCGCGGAACGTCAGGCGCTCGAGGCGCAGCAACAGGCGGTAGAAGAAGTCGCGCCGTCCGAATTTCGCCTCGTAGAGCTCGGGCGCGAGGTCGTGGTGATCGAAGAGGAATTTCTTGCCCAACAGCTTGAAGAATCCCCCGATCAGCACGAACAGGTCCGGCGGGTTGCAGGCGTGCACGACGTCGAAGCCGCGCGTGAGGAGCACGCGCCACGACAGGATGAAGGCCTGCGCGATCGCGCTCGCATACTCCAGGGCGTACCCAAGGGCACCCGAGGCCTCCACCGGCAGCCGATATCGATAGATGTGGATCGAGTCGATGAGCTCGAATCTCTTCTCGCAGCCGCCTCCGGTGGGGCAGATGATCGAGACCTCGTACCCCGCGTCGCGCAGCGTGCAGGCCTCCTGCCATACCCGCCGGTCGAACGGGCTCGGCAGATTCTCCACCAGGATGAGGACACGCCTCACCAGCAGATCCCCTCGTAGACGCCGGCGGCGCTGCGCGAGTCGCAGACTCGCACCAGATCGATGAGGGTCTGACGAAGCCCCAGTCGGCGTGGGACATCCCGGAATTCGGGCGCGGCGTTGCCGATGACGATGGTGTCGGCATGCTCCAGCACCTCGTCGATCGTGGACACCATCAGGCCCGAGATGTGCGGAATGCGGTTCAGGATGTAGTCGCGGTTGGCGCCGTGGATGCTTGCCATCCTGACGTTACTGTCGTAGACGCGCAGATCGAAGCCCTTGCCGAGCAGCCGCTCGGTCAGCTCGACGACCGGGCTGTCGCGCAGGTCGTCGGAGCCGGCCTTGAAGCTGAAGCCGAGGATGCCGACCTTGCGGTTGCCCTGCTCGATCACCGCCCCCACGGCGCGCTCGACCTGCAGCGCATTGCTCGGCAGGATCGAGGAAAGAATCGGCAGCGACACATCGAGCGATTTCGCCCTGTGCAGCAGTGCGCGCAGGTCCTTCGGCAGGCACGAGCCCCCGAACGCGAAGCCCGGCTTCAGGTAATACGAAGACAGGTTGAGCTTCAAGTCCTGGCAGAAGATATCCATCACGCTGTGGCTGTCGATCTCGAGGGCCTTGCAGACGTTGCCGATCTCGTTGGCGAAGCCGACCTTGAGGGCGTGCCAGGCGTTGTCCGCGTACTTGACCATCTCCGCGGTCTCGATGTCGGTGCGGATCAGCGGCGCGGGGACCCCGGCGTACAGGCTCGCGAGCAGGTTGCCGCTCGCGCGGGTGAGCTCTCCGATCACGGTCTTCGGGGGATCGAGGTAGTCGTGGACGGCGGTTCCCTCGCGCAGGAACTCGGGATTCACGCACACGCCGAAATCGGTCCCGGCGTGCCGTCCCGAGCTGGCCTCGAGCGTCGGGATCACCAGCTCGCGGGTGGTCCCGGGAGGCAGCGTGCTGCGCACGACGACGACCGGCGCCCCGGGGTGAGAGCGCAGCGCCGTGCCGATCTGCTCGCAGACGCGCCGCACGTGCTTGAGATCGATGTCGCCGTTGCCGCGGCTCGGCGTCCCGACGCACACGAGAATCAGGTCGGATTGCTCGACCGCGACGCCGACTTCGGTGCTCGCCGAGAGCCGGCCGGCGCCGACCTCCCGCTCGATGATCTGGCCGATCTCCTTCTCGATGATCGGCGACTTGCCCGCGTTGACGAGCTCGACCTTGCGCGCCTCGGCGTCGATGCCGATCACCTCATGGCCGGCACGCGCCAGGCACCCGGCGACGACCGTGCCGACGTAGCCGAGTCCCAGGACGCTGATCTTCATGCGCGCGCTCCGCCGGACGCCGCCTCCACTCTCCGCGGCGCGGGCTTCCTGGCATGCACGATGCGATGCCAGCCCCAGCGCCGTCCGAGCGCGCGGCGCAGCACCCCCGGCATCACCCGGCCGAGCACGCCCCAGTGGCGATGGTCGAAGAAGCGGATCTCGTGGCGCACGATCTCGAATCCCGCCAGCAGATCCCGAGCTCCATCGGCGTCGTAGACCCGGCAGTACGGATAGTCGGGCCCGTTGGTGTTGCGGCTCAGCCATTCCCCCTCGGAGGGGAAGCCGCGCTCGAGATAGATCTGACGGTGCCGCTCGAGCTTGGCGCGCGGGAGCCCCAGCCGCTCGAGCAAAGGGATCATTCCGGGGAGACACAGCAGCCGCAGCCCCAACTTGCGCAGGAACTTGATCTCGAGCGCGTAGTTGATGGATGTCCGGTTGTACAGCATGAGGAGGAGCTCGCCGCCCGGCTTGAGCACCCGGTAAATCTCGGTGACGGCACGGCCGACTTCCGGAATGTGCTGCAGCACACCGAAGGAATACACGGCGTCGAAACTGCCGTCCGGGAAATCGAGCGATCTGGCGTCGCGCTGCAGGGAAACCCCCGGCATGCTGAACACGCGCAGCGCCCGCTCGGTCGCCTCCGCCGAGCCGCGGTCGACGTTGATGCCGGTGTAGATGGCGCCGGCGCCGACGATCCGGCGGGCGTCGGTGCCGACGCCGGCCCCGACCTCCAGCACGCGCTTGCCGGGCCAGTCGATCCAGGACAGGCATTCGAGGATGTGAGGCTGGAGCGCGTAGCGCTGGCGCTCGACATCCAGAAAGAACTCGCGCGACAGCCGCTCGCGCGCACTCAACTCCGAGTCGCAGGGCTGACGGTCCCAGTAGGCTCGCACCCGCTCCTGCGTAACCGCGCCGTCCATGACTCGTTCCTCCTCGACCGACCCTTCTTATTTATCGATCCTCAAGCTGTCATTTACGACTGCGCCGGATAGTCCGATCGGCACATGAGCTCGGTCCGGAGCAGCGCGTCTCCTTCGAGTCGCGCCCGCCAAGCGACGGTCGGCGACGGTCGCCGCTCATCGTAACGGCGGGAAACCCAGCCGCAGAGCGGCTGCAGGCTCCCGCGGTGGAGCCGCGCGTCGGCGTCGCGGTGGCGGGGCAGCTCCGCCACCAGCGTCCACTGTCCGCGCCGGATGGCGAAGCCCGCCGGCACGGCCTCGACCGTGCAGCGCTCATCGCAGTGAAGGAAGAGCTCGACGTCGTGGGCGCCCGACATCTGCAGTCGATCCTCGATCACGACGCGGCGCGCGCGCTTGTCGAGGGTGATCCGCCTGCGGTGCAGGACCGGGTCCGAAAGGCGCAGGTACCCGTCGTGCCAAGCCTCGAAGACGTCGGCGGCGTCCGAGCTCTCCCAGGTGTCGCACCGAGCCCGCGCCTGCTTCACCCACATGAAGTCGCCCCCGGGGAGCGACTGATCCACGCCGTCGATGCGCAGCGTGTTGTGCGCGGCGGTGCCGCGGAAGTACGCGCGCCACTCCCCGCCACCGTGATACGCGCAGGTCCCGGGATCGATCAGGAACTCGAGCCCGCCGAGCGACAGCGTGAAGGCGAGCGCATCGGCATGTCCGTGGGCGGCGATGCTGCGATA
>MNCZ01000031.1 GCA_001914695.1 Gammaproteobacteria bacterium 13_2_20CM_66_19
TAAGGACGGACCCTAGTACACACAAACAAAGGGGGGTTCCCTTGGCGGCCTCATTCCCAGGCCTCCGGCCCACGGCCGCGATCGCCGGTGCGCTATCCAGTGGCCACGCCGCCAGTCTGCCTTTTCCGGCAGGGTTTTCCCTCGGGTAGGTCACCCGAATGCTCCTGAAGCTGGAAGTAGTCGGGGCTCAGGCGGGCAGGCTCGGTGAGCACCGCAGCGTGGTTTTCGCGACCGAAGGCGGCACGATCGGACGGGTTCCCGGCAATGACTGGGTGTTGCCCGACCAGTTTGTCTCGAGCCGGCACGCCGCTATTCAATACGCGGACGGTCAGTTCTATGTCGTCGACACGAGCAGCTCGAACGGGGTGTTCCTGAATGCTCCGAACTTCCGCCTCGAGCAGGGTCGCCCCTACCCGATCAAGACCGGTGACCGGCTGCTGATCGATCCGTTTGAGATCCACGTGTCGGTGATCGAGTCGACCTCACCTGAGTCGGAGGCGCCGCAAGGTGAGCCACCCGAGACCCGCGGTGTCGAGCGGCCGCCGCCTGCCCTACCCATCAGTCGGCCGTCGTTTGGATCCGATCCGTTCGCCGTCGAGGGTGAGCCCTTCATAGGCAGCCTGCCGGCGCCGTCGCCGCGGAGTTCGCCGCGTGGCGAGTCGCTGGTGCCCACGAGTGACGACCCGCGTGAGGAGGTGGTCGATCCGATGGCGGCACTCGGATTCCCGCACGCCTCCAAGCGGCCGGCGGCCCCCCGCGCGGAGGACTTGGCGCGTGGATCACCGCTGCGCTCCAATTTCGAGCTGCCGCGGATCACGCCCTCGCGCGCTCCTCCCCCTCAGGAGATTCTGCCGCCGGTGGCGGCCGTCGAGCCGAGGCCAGCCGCGGCGATTCCGGCCGACTACAATCCGCTCGCGCACACGGACTTGGAGCGCGCGCCCCTTAAGCCAGCGCCGCCTACCCCTCCGCCTCGGCCGCCTCCTGCTGCACCGCGATCGGACAGTCGCCGCTCCGCTCCACGGGCGCCGGGTCCGAGAGAGGCGCCACCGCTGAGGGGCGCGCCGCCGCCTCCGCTGCAGCGATCCGCACCACCTCCGCCGGTGGCCTCGAGCCGGCCCCGATCCGCGCCGGCACCGCTGCCCGTGCGACCGCGACCGTTACCGCCTTCGCCGCCGCCTGTGCCGCGCGCTTCGATTCCTTCGGCGCCGATCCCGGCGGCGGCTCGTGGCCAGCTTGACTTCGCCGCGCTGCTGTCCGCCGCGGGACTGGAAGGCGTGCCGATCACGCGGGAGCTGGCGGCCAGTTTCGGCTCCATCCTGAAAGTGGTCGTCGACGGACTGCGCGACGTGCTGCGGGCGCGCGAGGAGCTGAAGGATCAGTTTCGTCTCAAGATCACCACTTACGGGCGGCGCGAGAACAACCCGATCAAATTCTCGGCCAACACCGAGGATGCGCTGCACAACCTCCTCGTGAGACACAACCCTGCGTACCTCGAGCCGGTCGAGGCCTTCGAGGGGGCGTTCGACGATCTGCGGATCCATCAGATGGCGATGCTCGCCGGGCTGCGCGCGGGGTATGAAGCCATGCTCGCCTCCTTCGACCCCGATGCGCTCGAGCAGAAGTTCGAGCGCTACGCGAAGCGCGGCGGCCTCCTGGGCGGAGCGACGAAGCAGCGCTACTGGGAGCTTTATCGCGACATCTTCCAGGAAATGGCGGGCGATGCCGACGACAGCTTCCGCACGCTCTTCGGCAAGGCCTTCGGCGAGGGATACGAGCAACAGGCGCGCCTCCTCAAGCGTCGTCCGCAGGGTCAGTGAGCCGGCGCTCCTTACGGCCAGACAATCCCATGCGCGCGTCACCCTTCACAACGGCCCTGCTGTGTGCGCTCGGCCTCTCCTGGTCGGCGGCGGGATGCAAGAGCAAGCCTGGGAAACCTGTCCCGCCGGTGGCCGTGGTGTCGATGCGCGCCCGGGCGGACGCCAATCCCGGCCCGGATGGTCGCCCTTCGCCGATCGTGCTCAGGCTCTATCAGCTGAAGGCGGACGCCGCGTTTGCCAACTCCGACTACTTCCCGCTGTTCGACGACGAGAAGAAGGTCCTGGGTCAGGACCTGGTCAGTCGCGAAGAGCAGGAGCTGTTCCCCGGGCAAAGCCTGGCACTCGAGATCCCGTTCGCGACGGAGACGCGCTTCATCGGGCTGGCTGGTGGCTTTCGCGACACCGGCAAAGCGTCCTGGCGTGCCATCGCGGCGGCGCCTGGCAGCAAGGGCAAGAGCGTCCACGTCATGGCGGTGGCTGAGAAGGCACGCGTGACGGTGTCAGTCACCCCATGATGTGAGCCATGTCTGTCTACAGCAAAATCGTCTGGTCGGAGGGGCTGTTTCTGCGGCCCCAGCATCTGCAACAGCAGGACCGGTATTTCGAGCGCTACGTCGAGACCCGCTGTCAGGCGCTGCGCAGCAGCAGCTGGGGACTCACCGAGCTCGAGCTCGAGCGCGACCTGCTCTCGATCGGACAGCTGGGCCTGGCCCGCGCGGCCGGCGTTTTCCCGGACGGTACGCCGTTTCGCATGCCCGATGACACGCCGCTCCCCACCCCGCTCGAAGTCGATCCGAAGCTGCGCGACCAGATCATGTATCTCGCGGTGCCGCTGCGGCAGCCGGGGGCGACCGAGGCGCTGCGCGATGCAGAGCGTGACAGCACGGTGCGCAATGCCATCACGGAGCTCGAGGCTCGCGACAGCAGCGCGAGCTCGGGCGAGCCGGCGCTGCTCGAGGTCGCATCGCTGCGCACCCGCATCATGGCCGAGCGCGATGCGGCGGACGGCTTTGCGCGCATCCCGATCGCGCATCTCATCGAGTGCCGCGCTGACAAGCGCGTGATGCTGGAGGACCGCCACATCGCGACCGTGCTCGATGCGCGCGCCGCGCCGCGGCTCGCCACCTTCATCAACGAGCTCCTCGGACTGCTGCACCAGCGCGGCGAGGCCCTCGGCGCGCGCGTCACCTCCACCGGCCGCAGCAGCTCCGCCGAAATCGCCGACTACCTGCTGCTGCAGACCATCAACCGCGGCGAGGCACTGCTCGCGCACCTGGCGGAGTCGGGCACGCTCCATCCCGAGGACCTGTACCGCTTCTGCGTCGCGCTCGCTGGCGAACTGGCCACCTTCACCAGCACCACGCACCGGCGCACCCCCTTTCCGCGCTACCGCCACGAGCGCCTGCGCGAGTCCTTCGAGCCGGTGGTGGCGGCGCTGCGGGCGGCGTTCAGCGTGGTGATCGAGTCGAGCGCCATCCCGATCCCGATCGTCGCCAAGAAGTACGGCATCAGCGTCGCCACCGTCGCCGACCGGACGCTCTTTTCCAGCGCAGTCTTCGTGCTGGCGGCGCGCGCCGACATGCCCGCCGATGAATTGCGGCGGCGCTTCCCCGGGATGCTGAAGATCGCCCCGGTCGAGAAGATCAGCAACTACGTCAATCTGCAGCTGTCGGGCGTGTCCGTGACCTCGGTCCCGGTCGCGCCGCGCCAGATTCCGGTGCACGCGGGGTTTGTGTACTTCGAGCTCGACCAGTCGCACGAGCTGTGGAGCCAGCTGACCTCCTCGGGCGGTGTGGCGTTTCACGTGGCGGGAGACGTGCCGGGCCTGGCGCTCGAGTTCTGGGCAATCCGCACCTCCTGAGGAGCGAGCATGCCGACGGGCGGAGATGATCCCTTCAAGCCGGCCAACGCCACCGTGCTGCGGCCGAAGCCCGGCGCGGGCAAGCGCACCCCGCCAGCGTCTCGGCCGCCGGCCACCGCTCAGACCCCACGGCGGATGCCTGCGCCGCAGCCGCTGCCGGTCGGCGGCGGACCGGTGGTGCGGCAACTGCCGGGACAGGGACTCAATGCGCTGGTGACCGCGGCGGTGCCGCTGCTGCTCATGGCGGGTGGCATGCGCGGCTCGACCGTCCAGGGAGACGTGCCGGCGCTGCGCCGCCAGGCGCTGGAAGAGATCCGTCGCTTCGAGGAGAGCGCGCGCGCAGCCGGTATCGCCAACGAAGTGATCATCGCCGGGCGCTATGCCCTGTGCGCCGCGCTCGATGAGGCGGTGCTCGCGACCCCCTGGGGCGCACACAGCGACTGGGCCCAGCAGACGCTTCTCAACACGCTGCACCGCGAGGCCTACGGCGGTGAGAAGTTCTTCGAGATGCTCGAACGCATCGCGCAGGAGCCGGCACTGCGCATCGATCTGATAGAGCTTCAGTACCTGTGCATCGCGCTCGGCTTCGCCGGCAAGTTCCAGCTCCTCGAGCAGGGCCCGACGCGCCTCGCACAAGTGCAGCACGACATCTTCCAGAGGATCCGCAGCGTCCGTTCGCCGGCGGAGCCCGAGCTGTCACTGCACTGGGAGGGCGTGACGGACCGGCGCAACCGCCTGGCGCGCTACCTGCCCTGGTGGGTTGCCGCGGCGGCGGCGCTCACCGTGGTCATGGGGACATTCCTCTTCCTCAAGTACCGTCTGGACACCCGCGCGGATCCGATCTACGCAGCGCTCGCGCAGTTCGGCACGGAAAGCGCGGCGCCGGCAGCGCCGGCACCCCATGCCACGCCTCCTGCCGGGCCGACGCTGCGCCAGCTGCTCGCCGATGAGGAGAGCGCCGGCAAACTCTTGATCGACGAGAACGGTCCGCAGACCCGCGTGACCATCGTGGCTCCGGAGCTGTTCGCGCCGGGGAGCGCGACGCTCGATCCGCGCTTCAGCCAAATCCTGCACGCGATCGGCATGGCGCTGGAGAAGGTGCCAGGGCGCGTGCTGATCGAGGGCCACACCGACGATCAACCACCGCGAACGCTGGCGTTCCGCGACAACTACGAGCTGTCGCGCGCGCGGGCAGCGACGGTGAAGAAGATCCTGAGCACCGAGCTGAGGAACGCCGCCCGGCTCGAGATTGTCGCCAGGGGCGCCTCGCAGCCGCGCTACCAGCCGGCAGCCACGTCCGAGAATCGGGCGCGCAACCGCCGCGTGGAGATCATCCATGTACGCGACCAATAGGCGCCGACGCGGCGCCGGCGCGGAGCCTTGGGGAGCGGGTCGGCCATGCTGAAGCTCGTGAAAGCCCGCATCGTGCTGGAGATCCTCGGCATCATCCTGCTGTCGGTCTTCATCTGGTTTGCCGGTCCCTACTTCGCGTTCGCCGACTTCAGGCCCTTCAACCCGGAGTGGACGCGATTGACTGCCGTCGCGCTGCTGGTGTTGATCTGGGCGGCGATCAAGATCGGCAAGGTCGTCAAAGCAGCGAGTGCCAGCTCCAAGCTCGCGAACGCAGTTGCCTCCCAGCCCGATCCCGCCCCGAGCTCGGATGAGGCGCAGCTGCGCGAGCGCTTCGAGGAGGCGATAGCAGCGCTCAAGGCGAGCCGCGGACGCGATCGCAGCCTCTACTCCGATCCCTGGTACGTGATCATCGGGGCACCGGGGTCGGGCAAGAGCACGCTGCTGCAGAACTCCGGCCTGCGGTTCCCCCTGGCGCAGCGCTTCGGGAAGGATGCCGTGCGCGGCGTCGGCGGCACGCGCAACTGCGACTGGTGGTTCACCGACGATGCGATCTTCCTGGACACCGCCGGGCGCTTTACCACGCAGGACTCCGATCCCGGCTCCGATGCCCGCAGCTGGCAGGAATTTCTCGCGTTGCTGAAGAAGTACCGCAGCCGCCGGCCGCTGAACGGCATCATCCTGACGGTGAGCGTCGGCGATCTCCTCACGCTCACCGCCCCGGGACGCGATGCGCAGGTTGCAGCTGCAAGGCGTCGTCTCGATGAGCTCGGCCATGAGCTGCGGATTCGACTGCCGATCTATCTGCTCGTGACCAAGTGCGACCTCATGTCAGGCTTCACCGAGTACTTCGATGACCTGACGCCGGAGGAGCGCAAGCAGGTCTGGGGCGTCACCTTCCCGTACGAGCAGACCGTGAGCGGCCAGGCGCCGGAGCTCTTCGGGGATGAGTTCGATCTGCTCGTCGCGCGGCTCAACGAGCGCATGTGGCGGCGCCTGGAGGATGAGCGCGAGGCGCGGCGGCGCGCCAGGATCTTCAGCTTCCCGCAGCAGCTCGCGGCGTTGAAGGACGTGCTCAACCAGTTCGTCACGGAGGTGTTCGGCGGTACCCGCATGGACAGACGCGCACTGCTGCGCGGCGTGCACTTGACGAGCGGCACCCAGGAGGGCACGCCGATCGATCGCCTCCTGGGGTCGGTCGGGCGTGCCTTCGCATTCGAGTCGCAGGAGGTCCCCCATGCGGCGCTCGGCCGCGGCAAGGCCTACTTCGTGGAGCGCTTGTTGAAGGAGGTCATCCTGCCCGAGAGCGGGCTCGCCGGCGTGAACCGCCGTCTCGAGCTGCAGATCGCCGGCGCCCAGCTGGTCACCTATGCGGGACTAGCGGTCATCACGGTCTTCCTCGCCGCCGCACTCATGCTCAGCTACTCCGGCAACAGCGACTATCTCGAGTCGGTGCGCGACGCGCTCGCCAAGGTCGATGCCACGGAACTGCGGCCCGCTGCACCGATGGACCACTTGGCGCTCGGGCTGGATCAGGTGCGCAACCTGGCCGATGTCGCCAACCGCTACCCGCAAGGCGCGCCCTGGAGCATGCGCTGGGGACTGTACGCCGGGAACTCCCTGGGGCAGGCCGCCGAGGACAGTTACCACCGACTGCTCGACGGGCTGCTGCTGCCCAGGCTCGCCGCGCTCTTCCGCCAGCGCCTCCAAGCCTATGGTCGCGAGCCGGAGAAACTGTACGAGTACCTCAAGGCGTACCTGATGTTGGCTGGCAAGGGGCCGGTGGACGGCGCGGAGCTCAAGGCGGTCGCGGACCACGAGTGGGACGAGGTGTACGCCGCCAATCCGGCGCTGGCTGAGGACCTGAAGGGGCATTCGGCGCGGTTGTTCGCCGCCGAAGTGCGTCCCACGCCGGTCGACAACGAGGCGGTCGAGCAGGCACGCAGCACCATCCGACACGCCACGCTCGCCGCGCTCATGTACGGCGAGATGAAGTTGGATCACGCGGGAGACACGCAAGGCGCCCTGCGGCTCGACAACGCCGCCGGCGTTGGCCTCAACCAGGCGCTGGCACGCCGGGGCGGCCGCTCCTGGAGCACGCCCATGCCGGCGCTCTACACCAAGGCGACTTTTGTCAGCGTGACCGGCCTCGGCATCAAGGAGCTTGCGCTGCAGTTTGCCCGCGAAGGCTGGGTGGTGGGCGAGAGCACGGCGTCGGCGATCGTCCGCACACCGCAGCTGGAGACGCAGGTGCTCGACCTCTACGAAAGGGACTACATCGCGGCCTGGGACCAGGTGATCAACGACCTGCAGCTGCCGCCGATGGACCAGATGGACCGGATGAAAAACGTGATCATGACCCTCGCCAGCAAGGACGGCTCACCGCTGCGCGGGCTGCTGAAGACCATCGACGAGAATACCTTCCTGGTCAAACCGGACGATGGCGCTGCCCCCAGCATGATGGAAAAGGCGCAGCAGGCCATCACGTCGCGAATCAACAAATTGATCGGCGGCACTGCCAAGGCGGGACCGAAACCCGGCAGCCAGGTGACCGAGCACTTCGCTCCTATCCACGACCTGGTGGCCGGAGCTCCGGGACAGGCGAAGATCGATGTGGTGCTGGACAAGATCGCGGAGGTCGCCAAGGGGGTCAGCGGTTGCGGTGGCGGCCTCGGGGAGAAGTCCGCCGAGGAGTGCATGAAGAAAGACCCGACGGCGGTGAAGGCCCTGAGCCAGGAGGCCAAGACCCTGCCGCCGGCCGTGGCAACCCTGGTCGACTCGCTGGCGACCGCGGTCGACCGCGCCGGTGTCCATGAGTACAAGAGGGACCTCATCGAGCGCTACCAACAGGACGTGCTGCGGGATTGCGAGACCGTGGTCGGGTCGCGCTATCCGTTCAACCCCGCGAGCAAGGAGGATGTGCCGATCGCGGACTTCGGTCACGTGTTTGGCTATGGCGGCTTGTTCGACAAGTTCTTCAAGGAGCACCTCGCGGACAGCACCGACACGCGAACCCGTCCGTGGCGCTGGAAACTGAGCGAGTCCGGGGCGGCGCCCGGGCCCGAAGGCATGTTGTACCGGTTCGAGGTGGTGGAAGCCATCCGCAAGGTTTATTTCCGCTCCGGCACCGACACGCCGGAGTTCCGCTTCAGCGTGGCTCCGGCGACACTGGACTCGGAGGCGACGCGGGTCGAGCTGCAAGTCGACGGACAATCCGTCGAATATCGCCACGGTCCCATTCGCGCAACACCTGTCAAATGGCCTGGTCCCAACAACGGTACCGCCGGGATCCTTTTCGAGGAGCGCGCTGGAGGTCATCCGAACTTGGCGTATGAGGGGCCGTGGGCCTGGTTCCGCCTCGTCGATCAGGGCCAGCCGCGGGCGGACCTGGCGGCGCACTATCGCTATCGTCTGAGCTACACGGCCGGCGGTCACACGGCCACCTTCACGCTCGACGCCGAGTCGCTCTTCAACCCGCTCGAGAAGAACGAGCTGCAGCGCTTCTCGTGCCGGTTTTAGCTTGGGATCATTGTCGTGTCGGACACGGTCGAGGTCGGGATCTACGGAAAGCTGCCGAGTCATGGCGACTTCCTGCAGCGCCGCGTCCCGCCGGAGTTCCTGACGCCGTGGGACGACTGGCTGCAGGCGGGGATCGTCGCAAGCCGCAGCGCGCTCGCCGACCAGTGGGCCGATACCTACCTCACGAGCCCCGTGTGGCGCTTCGCGCTGTCCGCGAGCGCCTGCGGGCGCGTCGCGGTCGCCGGACTCATGGCGCCGAGCGTCGACCGGGTCGGGCGCTTCTTTCCGTTGACGCTGATGTGGCGGCTGCCCCCGCAGTTGCCGCCGATTGTTTACGCCTCGATCACCGGCATGGCGCTCGCGCCGGCTGAGCAGCTGCTCATCGATGGCCTGACCGCCGAGGCGCTCGACTTCGAGCACTTCGACGAGCAGGTCAGTCTCCTGGGTCCCTCGGTGGAGGCGTTGCTGCGCAGTGCCGCCGAGCCGCTTGAAGGCGATGATCTGGATCAGGCGAGCCACGGACGGGACGTGGCGTGGCACGTGCCGACCGGTAGCTCGGGCTCGGTCATGTCGGCGTTCGGCGCGATGCTGTCGCGCGCGCTGGATGTGGAATACAAGCCGCTCACCATCTGGTGGACAGACGGCTCGGCGGCGATCGAGCCCTGCTGTCTCCTCATCCGAGGGATGCCGTCCGCGGACTCCTTCGTGTCGCTCCTGGATGGCTCGTGGAACAGCGGGCTGTGGCGAAGCGTGCGGACCGTGTCCGCCGCGGCCTCGACGTCGCTGACCACGACGGTGGTGCGCGCGGCCCCGGCGGAGCCGCCGGCCCTCCCAGCCGGGCTGCGCGCCTCGGGGTTAACGGATAGCGGCGGGCGTCCCGCCAATCAGGACGCGTTCCTCGAGCGCACCAGCATCGGGCTCTGGGCAGTGGCCGACGGGCTCGGCGGCCTGAGTGCTGGTGAGGTCGCCAGCCAGATGACCTGCGATGTGCTGGCGAATCTCATGCCGAGCGCGACGCTCGATGCCACCATCGAGGACGTGCGCCGCAGTCTCGATGAGGTCAATGCGACCCTGTACCGTGCCTCGCAGAGGCCGCTCGATCCTGTACAGAGCTGCAGCACCGTGGTGGCCCTCGCCATCCGTGAAGGGCGGGCGGCGATCCTCTGGGCCGGTGACAGCCGCGCCTACCGGCTTCGGTACCAGACGCTCGAGCGCCTCACGGCCGATCATATCGAGGAACTCACGCCCGACACGCCGGCCGAGAAGAGCAACGGTGAAGGCGCGCCGGGCGCTGCCGCACCCGGCACGGCTGTGACGCGGGCAGTGGGCGGGACCGATTCCCTGGAGCTCGACCTGCGGGTGGAAGCCGTCGAGCCGGGCGATCGCTTCCTCCTGTGCTCGGACGGACTGACGCGCGCGCTCGACGACCGCATCCTGTCACAGCTCCTGGCGGCCGAGCGAGACCCGGAACTGTGCGCGCGCCGCCTCGTGTTCGCTGCCAACCAGGCACATACCGATGACAACGTCACGGCCGTAGTGATCGACAGCTAGCATGCGGTCCCGCTGATTAGAAAACGACTAGCGGGGCAGGCTCGTGGAGCTGGTGAGCGCGGCGATGGCCATCGCTGCCCGGACAGGAGGTGCACCCTGACCGTCTCCGTGAGCCGGTTTTGCACCGCCCGTCGCGTTAACCATTGGGGCACAAACCCAATCGGAGAAGTCTCATGCGCTCACTCACACGTACCATCAATCGACTGTTCGGAGTCAGCCGTCGCAGGTTCCGCAGCTCGCATCCCGACCAGTTCCTGAACCATCACCGCCGCCACCCGCTTGAAGCGCGCTCGTAGGTCAGCGGAAATTCCTGCTGCGACGCACCATTCACCGCGATCGCCCTTTCAAGCGGCGCCAAAGCTGGCTCACGGCGCAGAGGATGCCGCTTAGAAGTCTCTTGACCCGGTTGCATCCGTCATCATCAACTCACGTGTCGGTAACGGATGATGATTGGGTAAGCTCGACATGAGCCCCGGCCCCGACACGATGATCCTGAGCGCCCTGGAGCGTCACAACCTCCCGGCGCTGTTCGCGGCGCTGCCGCTGCTGCGGGACCTCGATTCGGAGGTCCTGGCCGAGATCACACGCGAAGTCGAGTGGTTCTCGGTGCCGGGCGGCGCCACGCTGTTTGAGGCCGGTCAGCCGGCCGATGGCCTGTACGTCGTGGTGAACGGAACGCTCGGTCTGTTTGCGCCGCAGGCCGGCGGCGGCTCGCGCCCCTCGGGCAGGGTCGCGGCCGGTGAGACCGTCGGCGAGGCAGAAGTCATCTCTGGAACGAACCGCACCGTGACGGTGGTGGCTCTGCGCAACTGCGAGGTCGCGCGGCTTCCGGTCGCCACCTTCGAGAAGCTGGTGGTGCGCAACCCGGGGAGCCTGCGCCAGATCGCCAACGTGGTCATCAAGCGCCTCGACAGCCTGCAGCACGCCGGCACTCAAGCCCGCGCCACGCCCAAGACCTTCGTGGTGGTGCCGAGCGGCGAGGACGTCGATGCGGCGAAGTTTGCTGTCGGGCTCGCGCGTTGCCTCAAGGCGCACGGGCGCACCGAGCTGGTGTTGAGCACCCAGGGTCACGAGCAGACGAGCCACTGGTTTCACCGCTTGGAGCGCTCCAACGACTTCGTGGTTTACATCGCCGACTCGCTGCAGACCAACTGGACGCGCCTGTGTCTGAGGCAGGCCGACTGTGTGCTACTGCTCGCCCGCAGCGACGGTGAGCCGCGGGCCTGGCACGGGCTCGAGGCGCACCTGGACGCCGGCTCGGCCGGGCGCTCCATCGAGCTGGTGCTCATCGGAAGGCCGCAGTCGCTTGCCACTGCGCGCCGCTGGCTCGACCTGCACAAGGTGCGGCGTCACCATCACGTCAGAAACGCCGACGACCTGGCGCGGGTCGTGCGTTTGCTGACCGGTCGCGCGCTGGCGGTTGTGCTGTCGGGCGGAGGCGCGCGCGGTTTTGCTCACATCGGCGTGCTGCGCGCGCTGCAGGCGGCGATGCTGCCGGTGGATGCCATCGGCGCCACCAGCATCGGGGCGATCATTGGTGCGGGCTGGGCTGCGGGGTGGGGCTATGCCGAGGTGCTCGAACGCATGCGCCGCTCGTTCGTCGCCCGCAACCCCATCGGGGACTACACACTTCCTCTGATGTCGCTGGTCTCGGGCGGCCGGGTGTGCCGCCTGCTGCGGGCCGAGTTCGGCGACCTGCACATCGAGGATCTGCCGCTGCCCTTCTTCTGCACGTCGGCCAACCTCACCAACGGCCAGGCTGCGGTGCACCGGCGCGGCACGCTCTGGCTGTGGCTGCGCGCCGCGGTGTCGATCCCGGGCGTGTTACCGCCGGTGTTCACCGAAAGGCAAGTGCACGTCGATGGCGCCACTATCAACAATCTACCCGTCGACATCATGCGCGAATCAATGGAGGGCGCCATTGTCGCGGTCGATGCGGGCGCCGACCGCATGTTGGATACCAGTACGGAGATGAGCGAGGTGCCGCCGGCGTGGCGGCCGTGGTCGTGGCTGCGGCGCGACCGGCCGCGGGTTAACATCGTGCAGATCCTGCTGCGCTGCGGGATGATCAACAGTGCCGCCGCCACGATCGCGCAGGGCGCACTGGCGGATCTGGTGCTCAAGCCGCCGCTCGAGCGCATCGATCTCCTCGACTGGCAGGCTTTCGATCGCGTCGTCGAGCTCGGCTACCGGCACGCGAGCGAGACGCTCGCGCAGGGTGCCGCGGAGACGCTGCGGCGAACCGTGGGAGCCGGAGTGCAGGCCGCGACCGATCGCGGCAGCTCTCGCTGAACGCGAGGGGAAGTGCAACTCTTGTATGGCGCGCTGAGGTTCAGCTCGTTCTTCAGCTGAATCAGGCAAAATCGTTGCACTCCTCTAGCCACAAGCGGTGACACTGGAGAGGGGCTGCGAGTGTCTTGTCACGCGGGGCGGACTCTCAGTGACCCGTGGTCACGGGACACGTCGGCGCTGCGGCTAGGAAGTTTCCAGCTGCGTCGATCGAAATCGGACGTCCAAATCGGCCAAGCACGGTCGACTCATGGGCTCCCTCGAGCCTCACAAACGGCCCGGTATTTCTTCCCCCGGCCGTCCGAAAATCAAACAGCATCACCGCGCGCACCGGCCTGCTGCCGTCGTAGAGGATTACCTCGGCGTTCGGAAATGTGTCTCCTCGTACCTGGCCCTCAACCACTAGCCGCTGGCTGCTGAAAGTGACTCGAAGGTCGACGAAGGTGTCGATATCCGGGGCAAGCGGCACAAGTGGGTTGGCCCCAGCGGACGCCGCGGAAAATGCGATCGAGGTAGCCCCTACGATCACACCTGAGACCCTCGTCGGCACCTTCGACAGGCCATGGCCGCCGAATATGGTATGCGTAGTGCCGCTCGAAAGGCCGATGCTGCGCCCGGCACCGGTGCGGTCAAAGTAGGTGATGTC
Organism: Gammaproteobacteria bacterium 13_2_20CM_66_19; assembly: GCA_001914695.1. GTDB lineage: Bacteria > Pseudomonadota > Gammaproteobacteria > Steroidobacterales > Steroidobacteraceae > 13-2-20CM-66-19. The sequence goes on from MNCZ01000031.1 coordinate 13,034, forward strand.
GATGGTGCGGGCGGACGCTAGCGGCGATGTGCTCGGGGCGGTGCGCGTATCGCCCTCGAAGCCACCGCCGAACGAGTTGAAAGGAGCATAGCGCCTGAATACGAGAGCGTAAGTCATCGAAAGCACTCCTCACAGCGGCATTCGGACCGACATAACCAGGCCCTTAATAGATACCGCGTGGGTCCGCTGACTTTAGGCTCACCCGAGACGCCTGCGCAGGGTGCCGCGGAGACGCTGCGGCGAACCGTGGGAGCCGGGGTGCAGGCCGCGACCGATCGCGGCAGCTCTCGCTGAGCGCGATCAGGGCGCGGGTTTCGAAGCTTCCGCGAGGAAGCGCGCGCGCTCCCTCGGATCGACCTTTTCCGCCAGGAGCGCATAGAGATGTGCCTCGTCGGTTGCGCTCTGCGCGCACTTGCGCGCGACTATCGGGCCCATCGGACCCAGGTAGCGCTTGAGCACCTCGCCCGCGCGCTGCGTCGCTTCCGGGGTCACCGGTCGTCCCGCTGAGAGCCCGGAAATAACCGCGTCGCCCGCGGCGCCGCTCCAAGCGCGCTCGCCGGTCATCAGAAACTGACGCCGCTCTTGCGGCGTCCTGAGGTGGCTTGCCAGCAGCCGGTAGAGCTCCTGGCGGCTGGCGGTGGTGGCAGCTGCCTCCCGTACCAGGATCCGCGCCATCGGCCCGACGAGCGGAATCAGCTGCCGCTCGATCTCGGCCAACTGCTCGCGCGACCACGCGACGAGGGATCCGGGGTGGCTGTCGGCTCCTGGCTGGGATCTCGGTGAGCTCTTCGCCACATCGGGCGGGCTTGGCGGCAGCGGCGGGCCGCCGGCCAGCGGGCCGGCGCCGGCGACTGCCTGCAGTCCGGGACTCGCCTGCGGCGCGGCCGCCGCTGCTGCCGGGCGGGGCGCCGCCGCGGCGACCGGCTGGCGGTGGATGGCGGTCGCGATGACGCGGGCGCTCTGCGACAGAGTCGGAGACGGTGGCTTGGGCGAGAACGCCTGCCAGCCCGAGCGCAGCGCCTGCTGGAACTCCTGCGCCGAGGCGTAGCGATTCGCCGGTATCTTCTCCAACGCCTTGGCCACGATGGCATCCAAGGCCTTGGGGATCGAAGAATCTACAGCCGACAGCAGTTTCGGCACCTCGTTGCAGATCTTGTACATCACTTCCGCGGAGGTGCCGGTAAAGGGTGGCGTGCCGGTCAGGAGCTCATAGAGCACCGCGCCCGCGGCGTGAAGGTCACAGCGGTGATCGACCAGTCCGCCCATGTACTGCTCGGGCGCCATGTACTGCGGGGTGCCGACGAGCAATCCGGTCTGCGTGGTGGTCTTGGGACCGATCCTCGCGATGCCGAAGTCCGTGATCTTCACCAGGCCGTCGCGAGTGACCAGGAGGTTGGAAGGCTTGATGTCCCGGTGCACGACGTCCTTGCCGTGAGCGTAAGCAAGCCCGCCGAGGACCTGGTGCATTGCACTGACGGCATCCTCCAGATGCAGCTCCGGACGCTGCTTGACGTACTCATCCAGCGCGCAGCCCTGCACGTACTCCATGGCGATGTACGCGCCGACCGGATCCTGGTCGTCATAGTCGAAGATGGTGACGATCGCCGGGTGATTGAGCCGCGCTACGGCGCGCGCTTCGTTGCGGAAGCGCACGCACAGCTGCTCGAAAGGGACATCGTGGACACGATCGAGGTGCACGATCTTGAGCGCCACCATGCGCTCGAGCGTCGGGTCGAAGGCGCGATACACCGTTCCCATGCCACCGGCACCGACGGCATCGACGATCTCGTACTTACCAACGGTGCGAGGGATGGCCATAGGACGCGGCTTTCCCTACTGCTGCAGCATGTTCAGCGCTTCGACGAGGCTGCGCCGCATTCGGTTGAACGAGGCGACCAGGGTGCCGATCTCATCGCTCCCGCCGGACGGGAATTCGGGCGCGTCCATGTTGCCCTTGCTCACCTGATCGGCAATCTCGGCGAGCTTGCGGACTGGGCGCACGACGATCGCGCCCAGCACGATGTTCACGGTCAGGAACAGGAACACGAACACGCCGACCAGCAGATAGACGAAGTTGCGCAGGATCTCGTTGGCGCGCTTCAACGGCAGGTCGTACGGCACGCTCACCACCTGCGCGCCAATGACGTCCTTCAGCTGCCAGCCGAAACCGTTCGCCGTGCCATACAGGTCCAGCATCGTCTGCGGCGCCGCGGTCACGCTGCTATGACACTCCAGGCACTTCTCATCGAGGATTCGCAGCGGGCGGGCCAGATACAGCGTCCTACCGGTGGCCGACTCGCGCTCCCCCACCAGTTCCTTGGCGTCGGCGTTCTCGCGAAAATGGTTGACCACGTCCACCTCCCAGTCGACGGCGCGATCGCGCAGGTTGGTGGGATTGAGCGTCGCCTCCTTGTAGGCATATTCCGGAAAGCTCTTGCGCAGGATGTTGAAGTACTCAGTGGCCGAATAGGAGGGCACGGTCTGCGGCAGGAACTTGTAGCGTATCTGAGTGTCGAGCAGCGGCTTGATCTGCGACACGGTGTAGCGCCGTACCGCCAGCGCCGACTCCATCATGATGCGGGCGTTGTCCTGAATCTCGCTGCGCGCGTTTTGCTGCAGCAGCCGGTCAGCAACGTTGTAGCTCGCCGCCAGGCCAACGAGGAATACGGCGATCATCACGATGTTGACTTTGAGGAGCAGTTTCATCGGGGGGGGCCTGTTTGACTCGTTTGAGGCGGAGCATGCGGACCGGGTGGGACGTCCTCGTAGGGTGGCGGTGGTGGATGCAGGATGTCGTGCCACTCCGGATGTTGCGACATGTGCGTATCCATGGCCGCGAAGAAAGCCGGGTCGTTGAGCCGGCGGCGGAACCGTGTGATGAAACCCCAGCGCCAGTCACGCGGCATGTTGATCCAGCTCTCGACGTCGGAATAGTTGACCTCGCGAACCACTTGCGGCGAGGCCTTCTTGTTCAACTTTGCGGAGGCATGTTCCGGGAGAGGATCCCTGAATGGGATCGGCATCTTCGCGACAAAGTCCGCCGCCGGGCGTGGTTGCGTCACCGGGTCCGAACGCTCTTCGCGCACGAAGAACTGATTGGTCTGGGTTTCCTTGCCCGTCCGGGTGGCCGCATCGTCACGGGTCAGCAAGGTTCCAGGCCCCGTCTCATCGAACACCTGGTCGGCACGTTGATCTGTGTACAACACCACCACCGCCTGCCGGCTCTGAATCCCCATCCTCGGGCCCAACACCCGTAAGGGAGCCGCCTTCGAGCGGATGTCCACTTTCACCCAACCTGACAGCACGACGATCGTCGGGGTATCGGTGCGTTGCATCAAATAAAGTCGCGTGGACGGCCCAATGCCCAGCAGGCTCCCTCCCGGCATCTCGATCGCGAGGAATGCCCCAGGTCCGGTCTCGATGATGTCCCCGGCAGCGAGCGTGACGCCCTTGGTCGCCGTCTCGAGGTTGGCGCCGCGGATAATCGTGAAAGGCTCACCGTCGGCGATCGCCACCAGCCCGCCGAAATTCGCGCCCGAAGTGGGCTTGCTATCGACGGCTGTGGCCGACAGCAGCATGACGAACAAGGCTATCGCTCGAACGCAGGCGAGTCC
>MNCZ01000106.1:0-6007 GCA_001914695.1 Gammaproteobacteria bacterium 13_2_20CM_66_19
CCGACCCGGGCCGTCGAGACGCTCGGGTGGCGCCCGAAGTATCCCGAGCTCGAGGTGCAGATCGAGCATGCGTGGAAGTGGCAAGCCCCGGACAGGGCGGCGGGCGCATCCCGGATGGCATGCGCTCGTCAATGACGCTCGAACGCACAGCTATCTCCGCCACCGCCATCGAGGTTAATACAGCGGCCGTCAATCTCGGCGGACGGAACCGGCAGCTCAAGCAACGCGGCCAGGGTTGGCAATATGTCGACGGTCTCGACCGGTAGCGATTGCTCGAAGCCTACGACACCCGGTCGATAAAAGAGAATCGGAACCTTGCGGTCATAGTTCCACGGTGAACCGTGGGTCGCCACGTAAGTGCTCACGTCGATGATCGGTGTTATGTGGGGTTTCGGCGCGACCATGAGATCACCTGAGCGCTCCGGATCGAAGCTGGCCCGGAAGCGATCCGCCAGTGACCATTCGTCCGCCGGTCCCGAAGGAAGTGGCAGCCGGCGAAGCTCAGCCGGGGTAAAGACTGCGGCCACCTGTGGGTGTGCAAGATAGCGTGCCTTCGCGGCTTCCAGCACTCTCGAGCGAACATTGCCGGGAATGCCTCGAGCGAGATAGATATCGCCAAAGGGCGCGACACCCAGCAGCACGGGCTCGGGAAGCTTAAACTCCGCCGCGAGCTGCCTGCTCATGTTGGCAGGCAGGAGCGCCGCATCCACGCGAGTGGCATCGGGGAAGCCATGGATTTTATTGCGCTCGGGGAGGTCGTGGCCACCGTGATCGGCGGTGAGCACCACGACATAGGGCTGGTGCGTGGCGTCGAGGGCCGCCAGAATTCGTCCAACGTTCTCATCCACGCCCAAAAGCTGGGCGCACATTTCGGCGCCTTCCGTGCCGAATGTATGACCCACGTAATCGGTCGCGGAAAGACCGATTGACAACACATCGGGCGCTTTGCCCGCGCCCAGATGGAGCTCGCGAATCAGTCCGATTGCAATATCGGTCGTCGCTCGATCAAACGCCAGTGAGGTCTGGAAACCTTGAAAATCGCCCGCTCTGCGCTCGCGTGGAACGCCGACGGTCTTATCTGCAACGGCCACTGGAACCGAGCGGACACGACACGGTTCCGGCAGTACCGGTAGATCGGGCTTCATGATCCCAACCACTATCGAGGCGTTCACTTTGTCGACGATGGCCGGCGTCGGCTGATCCATGCCCTTCAGCGTTACGAAGGATTTCCCGCTCCAAAACCACACCTGATCCATTGCGTGGCCACCCATCATGATCGCCGCGCGATCCTTGCCAGCGACAGAGACGACACGACTGCCGGGGCTAGCCGACTTCAGACGGTCACCCAACGTCTGAGCCTTGAGGAATTGCGCAGAAACAGTGAAATTCGTTGAAGAGGAACCTGGTAGTGAGGGGTCCTCCGAGCAGTACACTTTCTTATCCGCCCTGCCGAGCGATTGGTCGTACCATTCGTTAGCGATGATGCCGGTGCGCGCGGGACGAGATCCGGTCAGTATCGTGGAGTGGCCGGGACAGGTCTCGGTCGCAGCATGACTCTGGTATCCGGCCGGAAATACGACGCCGGTCTGCAGACGATGCAATCCAGCCTTGAACAGCGGCCGGTATTCAGTAAACAGATCGGCCGAGAACTCGTCTACGGAAATTGCCACGATGATCCGCGGTCGCGCTATCGATTGCGCTTCGGAGGCCGCCGCGACGGCGGCGACAATGACCGGGAATAGCGCGCTGAATTTCATGTGTGCCTGTCCCTCCAGTCAACTTTGGACGTGCCCTACAACCACTACTCGATGCTGCGCACGGTCGAGGCGATCTGCTCGCTCGCCCCGCTCGGCTATGGGCGGAGCCCGATCTCGCGCGCTTCGGGCCGGGCGTGTTTTCTCCTGGAGCGCTGCCTCGACGCCTCGAGCGGCTCGATGAGCCGCCAAACGCCTTAGTCCTCGCGCCGGTGCGCAGGCGCGACCACGGCGCCGCCGCCCGAGGGCGCCGCGCCCGCGCCGGCGGAACCCGGCTCATCGAGCTTGTCCCCGATGAGCCGCCGCACGGCAACGTAACACACCGGGATCCAGAGCACCCCGAGCACCAGCGCGCTCAGCATCCCGCCGACGACCCCGGTGCCGATGGCGTGGCGGGCGTTGGCGCCCGCGCCGGTCGAGATCGCCATGGGAAAGACCCCGAGGATGAATGCGAAGGAGGTCATGAGGATCGGCCGGAAGCGCAGCCGCGCGGCCTCGAGCACCGCTTGGTGCAGCGTGCGGCCCTCGCGCTGCAGTGTGACGGCGAATTCCACGATCAGGATCGCATTCTTCGCCGACAGCCCGATGATAGTGATGAGCCCCACCTTGAAGAACACGTCGTTCGGCAACCCGCGCAGCAGCGCCGCGACGGTGCTGCCGATGAGGCCCACGGGCACGGCCATCAGCACCGCGGCCGGAATGCTCCAGCTCTCGTAGAGTGCGGCGAGGCAGAGGTACACGACCAGGATCGAGAGCGCGAACAGCATCGGCGCCTGCGCCCCCGAGAGCAGCTCCTGCAGCGACTGTCCCGCCCAGTCGTTACCGAAGCCGCGCGGGAGCTCGCGGTCGATGATCGTCTGCATCGCCTGCATCGCCTCGCCCGAGCTGTGCCCTGACGCGTTGGCGCCGGTGATCTCCACCGCCGGATAGCCGTTGTAGCGCGTGAGGGAAGGCGCGCCCACCACCCACTCGGCGCGCACGAAGTTGGCGAGCGGAATCATGCCGCCGCTGGGGCCGACGGCATAAAAGTGCCCGAGCGCCTCGGGCGTCATGCGCCAGGAGGCATCCGCCTGCAGCAGCACGCGCAACACGCGTCCCTGGTAGATGAAGTCGTTGGCGTACACCGGCGCCAGCATCAGCTGCAGCGCCGTGTACACATCGCTCGCGGAGAGCCCCATGGACTGCGCCTGCACGCGGTCGACGGTGAGCCGGAGCTGCGGCGCCGGCGGCAGCAAATTGGCGCGCGCCCCGGTGACCGCCGCCTGACGCGCGGCCGCATCGAGGAGCGCGCTCTGAGCGGCGGCGAGCGCCTCGCGCCCGAGCCCGCCGCGATCCTCGAGGTACAGGTCGAAGCCCCCGAACACGCCGAGCCCGCGCACCGTCGGCAGGTTGAGCGCGTACACCTTCGCATCGTGGATCTCGCGCCCGAAGGCCTCATTCGCCCAGCGGATGAAATCCGCGGCCTTGTCCGGGCGCTCGTCCCAGGGCTTGAGTTTGATGAACGCACGGCCGGCGTTCTCGCCGGTGCCGGTGAAGCTCGAGCCGGCGATGAGGAACACCCGCGAGACGTCCGGACTCGCCGTCAGGATGGCGTTGATATGCTGCAGCACCTCGCGGGTGCGCGGGAGCGAGGCGCCCGCGGGCAGCTGCACGTCGACCAGCGTGTAGCCCTGGTCCTCGTCCGGCAGGAAGCTGCCCGGGAGCCGGAGGAACAGCAGCACCCCCACCGCCAGCATCGCGGCGAAGCCCGCCATCCAGCGCGGCACGTGGGCCACCGAGACGAATACGCGGTGCACGTAGGCGCGCCGCGTGCCCTCATAGGCGCGGTTGAACCAGTCGAACAGGAAGTTGCCGCGCAGGTGCCCGGGACGCAGGAGCGATGCGCACAGCGCCGGGGTGAACGACAGCGCCAGCAGCGCCGAGAAGCCCATGGAGAGCGCGATGGTGAGCGCGAACTGCCGGTAGATCACCCCGGTGCTGCCGGTCTGCAGGGCGCTCGGAATGAACACCGCCGCCAGCACCGAGGTGATGGCGACGATCGCGCCGGTGATCTGCCGCATCGCCTTGCGGGTCGCTTCCTTCGGCGGCAGCTGCTCCTCGCGCATGATGCGCTCGACCGCCTCGACGACCACGATGGCATCGTCCACCACGATGCCGATCGCGAGCACCATCGCAAAGAGCGACAGCTGATTGATCGAGAAGCCGACCGCGTACATGCCGACGAGCGTCCCGAGCAGCGCCGAGGGCACCACCAGCGTCGGAATGAGCGTGGCGCGAAAGCTCTGCAGGAACACCAGCATCACCAGGAACACGAGCGCCACGGCCTCGGTGAGCGTGACGATCACCTCGCGGATCGCCACCTTGATGAAGGTGGTGGAATCGAAGGCCCAGAACCAGCTGACGCCGGCGGGGAAGCTCGGCGCGATGTTGTTCATCCTCGCTTCCACCGCCTTCGCGACATCGAGCGCGTTGGCGTTGGGGGCCAGCTGGATGCCGAATGCGGCCACGGGCGTCGCGCCGATGCGCGTCTCGAAGCCGTACTGCGCCGCGCCGAGGGTGACGCGCGCCACGTCCCGTAGCCGCACCGAGGCGCCGTTCGGCTCGGTGCGCAGCAGGATGTTCTCGAACTGCTCGGGCGTGCGGAAACGCCCCTCGGCCGTGACGGTGGCGGTCATGGCCTGATCGCCGACCGCCGGCTGCGTGCCGATGGCGCCGGAGGCGAACTGCGCGTTCTGCGAACGCACGGCGGAGAGCACGCTAGAGGCCGACAGGCTGTAGGCCCGAAGGCGATCGGCATCGAGCCAGATGCGCATCGCGTACTCGGAGCCGAACTGCACCGCGGTGCCCACTCCGGGGATGCGTTGCACCTGATCGAGAATGCGCGAGGCCACGAGGTTGTTGAGCTCCTCGGCGCCCGGGCCGCCCGCCGCCGAGCGCAGACCGATCGCGCCGAGAAATCCGGCGCTGACTTTCGCGATGCGGATGCCCTGCTGATTGACTTCGGCGGGCAGGCGCGGCTGCGCGAGCGTCACCCGATTCTGCGTCTGTACGGCGGCGATGTCGGCATTCGTGCCGGTCGCGAAGGTGAGGACGATGGCCGCCGAGCCGTCGGAAGCGGACTGCGAGGTGAAATAGAGCAGGTTGTCGAGGCCGGTCAGCTGCTGCTCGATCACCTGGGTCACGGTGGTCTCGACCGTCGCCGCGCTCGCGCCGGGGTAGGTGGTGGACACTGCCACCTGCGGCGGGGCGATCTCGGGATAGGCCTCCGCCGGCAGCCGCATGAGAGCGAGGAGTCCGCCGAGCGCGATGAGAATCGCCACCACCCAGGCGAACACCGGGCGATCGATGAAGAATTGCGGCATGGATCCTCAGCGTCCTCCGGCGCGCGTGGCCGGACCCGCCGCCGTCGCCCCGCCCGCCGCGGCCTGCGCGCTCTGCTCCTGCGCACCCGTGGGCACTGCGGCCACGGTGGCGCCCGGGCGCGCATTCTGCGTTCCGGAGACGATCACCCGGTCGCCGTCGGCGAGGCCCGCGGTGACGATCCATGACGGTCCCTCGAGCGCCTCCACCGCCACGCGCTTCTCGACGACCTTGTCGTCGGGCCCGACCGTGAGCACGTAGGGCCCGGTGCCGTCGCGCTGCAGTCCCGCCTGCGGCACGAGAAAGGCGCGGTTCACGACGCCGGAGGTGAGGCGCACCCCGACGAACATGCCCGGCAGCAGCTGGTGCTCGGGGTTGGGCACGAGCGCGCGCAGCGCCACGGCGCCGGTCGCCGGATCGACGCTCAGGTCGCGAAAGTCGAGTGTCCCGCCGTGCGCATAGACGCTGCCGTCGGAGAGCGTGAGCTCGACGCTCGCCCGATCGTGAGCGAGGCTGACGCTGCCTGTGGTCTGCGCGCGCCGCAGCCGCTCGATGTCGACCGCCGGCTGATCGAAGTTGACGTAGATCGGATCGATCTGCTCGACCGTCGTGAGCAGCGTCGGCGTGCCTTGCCCGACGAGGGCGCCCTCGGTGACGCCCTGCTGGCCGGCGCGGCCGGCGATCGGCGCCGTAACCGTCGCATAGGAAAGACTGATGCGCGCGGCGCCGACCACGGCCCGCGCCTGCTGCACGGCGGCGGCGGTCGAGCGCTCGGCGGCCTCGGCGTTGTCGAGGTCCGAGCGCGACACGAGGCCCCCACGGATGAGCTCGCGGGCGCGCTCGGCGGCGATGTGCGCGTTGGTGGCGTTGGCCTCGGCCTGCGCGAGGGCCGC
>MNCZ01000106.1:6056-57672 GCA_001914695.1 Gammaproteobacteria bacterium 13_2_20CM_66_19
CCGCGCGCGCACGTCGGCGACGCGCATGGCGGACAGCCGCCCGACGAGCTCGCGCGTGAGCGGCACGGACTGCTCGTGCAACACCACGACGCCCACCTGCGGCGGGGGCGGCGCCGGGGGAGGCCGGTGCGAGCCGCAGCCGCCGAGGAGCGCGGCGAGCAGCACGGCATGCCGCGCGCCCCGTGCCCCACCCGGCGGTGCGGCGCGGCTCCCCGGTCGCTGTGTCGACCTCGCATGCGCTGGCCGTGACAAGGTCCGTCCCTCAGGCGACAAATGACTGCCGAGGCAGTAATCTTACCGAGCGCCATCCTACCTCGGACGGATGATCGATAACGGGCGGGCTCGAGGGGAAAATAGCGGTTTTTCGACAGGCCCGAAGCCATGACTCCACGCAAGCTCCCCGTGGTACTTCCTCTGGCCCTCGCCGCGACTCTCGCGGGCTGCGTCGAGCGCGGCGGGTGGAAGAGCGCGCCGCGACTCGAGCCGCGCTCGCTCAGCGCCAGCCAAGCGCTCGCCGGAGCGAAGGTCGACGCGGCGGCCTGGCCGGCGGAGGGCTGGTGGCGTGGCTTAGGCGATCCGCAGCTGGATGCGCTCGTCGATGAGGCGCTCGCCGGCAGCCCATCTCTCGAGGTCGCGCAGGCGCGGCTGCGCGCCGCGCAGGGGGATGCGATCGCGGCGGGCGCTGCCCGCCTTCCGGCTGGGGCGCTCGACGCCGAGACGACGAGGCAGCGCTACCCGGAGCACGGCCTGTTTCCGCCGCCCTACGCCGGCAGCTACGTGACCGATGCGCGCCTCGCGCTCGACTTCAGCTTCGAGATCGACTTCTGGGGCCGCAACCGCGCGCTTCTCGCCGCGGCCCGCTCGGGTGTCGAGGCGGCCGAGGCCGACCGCGCCGCGGCCCGCCTCGCGCTCACCGTGGCTGTGGCGCGCGCCTATGTCCAGCTCGACCTCTGGTACCAGCTGCTCGACGTCACGAACGAGAACCTCAGGCAGCAGAGCGCGATTCTCGAGCTGACGCAGCAGCGCGTCAGCGCGGGACTCGAGAACACCGCGCGCGTCAAGCAGTCCGAGGGCAACGTCGCGCTGACGCGCGTCGGAGTGGCGTCGGTCCAGGCCAACATCGAGCTCGCGCGCAATCAGCTCGCGGACCTGGCTGGCGCAGGCCCCGACCGCGGCCAGCGCCTCGAGCGGCCGCGCCTGGCGCCCGCCTCCGGCATCGCGCTGCCCTCCGCGCTGCCCGCCGACCTGCTCGCCCGCCGCCCGGACGTGGCGGCGGCGCGTGCCCGGGTGGAGGCTGCGGGCTCGGGGCTCGCGGCGGCGGAGGCCGAGTTCTACCCCAACGTGAACCTGACGGCCTTTGCCGGAGTGCAGAGCATCGGGCTGTCGCAGCTGTTCCAGGCTTCCGACCGCATCGTGGGCGCGGGACCTGCGGTGCACCTGCCGGCGTTCAACCGCGCGACACTGCGCGGAGCGCTGCGGACGCAGCAGGCGCAGCTCGACCAGTCGGTCGGCGAGTACAACCAGACGCTGCTCGATGCGGTGCGCGAGGTCGCCGACGTGGTCGCGAACTGGCGGGCGCTCGAGCGCGAGACCACCGAGCAGCAGATTGCGCTCGAGGCCGCGCAGCGCTCCTACGATCTCACGAGCGAGCGCTATCGCGCCGGCCTCGACAACTACCTGAGCGTGCTCTCGAGCCAGAATCAGGTGATCCAGGCGCAGGGGCTGGGCGCGCAGCTGCGCTCGCGCCGCCTCACTTTCAGCGTCGACCTGGTGCGCGCGCTCGGCGGCGGCTACTCGCCGAACCGCTCGCCGGGCTGAGGCGCCGCACCGCCCAAGCACGCTTAGGCAGTAGACGCTCTCGCTAAAGCAAGAAGGCTCAATGGACGCTCCGGTCGCCACGCCCTCCGCCTCGACGGCCCAGCTCATGCAGCGGCGCCGCCGGAGCTGGCTCGCGGCGTTCGCGGGGGCGCTCGGCGTCATGGCCGTGCTCGCCGCGCTCTGGTGGTGGCTGTACGCGAGCCGCTACCAGAGCACCGACGATGCCTACGTGGCCGGCGACCTGGTGAGCGTCATGCCGCAGGTGAGCGGTACCGTGGTCGCGATCGCCGCCGATGAGACCGACCTGGTGTACGCGGGCCAGGAGCTGGTGAGGCTCGATGCCACCGATGCCCGCATTGCGCTCGCGGACGCCGAGCAGCAGCTGGCGCGCACGGTGCGCCAGACCCGCACCGTATTCGACAACCGCGACCAGCTCGCGGCGGTCGTCGGCCAGCGCCGCGCGGATCTCGACCGGGCGCTCGCGGATTACGACCGACGCAAGGACGTCGCGGCCACCGGGGCGGTATCCTCGGAGGAGCTCGGGCACGCGCGCGATGCGCTCAGCGCGGCGCGCGATGCGCTGCGGGCCGCGGACAAGAATCTGGCCGCGAGCGCAGCTCTCGCCGGGCGCAGCGGAGTCGCCGACCACCCCGACGTGCAGGCGGCCGCCACCGAGGTCGAGCGCGCGTGGCTCGCCCTGCAACGCACCAGCGTGCGCGCACCGGTGACCGGCTACGTCGCCCGCCGCAGCGTCCAGCTCGGCGAGCGTATCGCGCCCGGCGCGCCGCTCATGGCCATCGTGCCGCCCGAGCGGTTGCGGGTGGATGCCAACTTCAAGGAGGTGCAGCTCAAGCACATGCGCATCGGCCAGCCGGCGAGCCTCACCGCCGACCTCTACGGCGGGCGGGTCGAGTTCCACGGCAGAGTCGAGGGGCTCGGCCTCGGCACCGGCGCGGCGTTCGCGCTGCTGCCGGCGCAGAACGCCACCGGCAACTGGATCAAGGTCGTGCAGCGCGTGCCGGTGCGCATAGCGCTCGACCGGCGCGAGCTCGCGGCGCACCCGCTACGCATCGGGCTCTCGACGCGCGTCGCCGTCGACGTGCGCGATGACTCGGGAGCGCAGCTGGCGCAGCGGCCGCGCCCCGACCCCGTCCTCACCACCCGCGCCTACGACATCGACCGGCGCGAGATAGCCACGCGCATCGCGCAGATCATCCGCGAGAACACCCCCGAGAGCTCGGCTCAATCGAGCTTGAGGTAATCGAGCGGCAGCGCGGTCGTGTACTTGATGGTCTCGAGCGCGAAGCTGGCGCTCACATCCTGGAACTCCACCGCGGAGATGAGGCGCTTGTACACGGCGTCGTAGGCGTCGATGTCCGGCACCACGATGCGGATCAGGTAATCGACGTCGCCGCTCATGCGGTGGATCTCCGTCACCTCGGGGATGTCGCGCACCGCACGCACGAATTTCTCGAACCACGCCTCGCTGTGATTGCCGGTCTTGAGCGTCACGAACACGGTCGTGCCGACATTCAGCGAGTGCGCATCGAGCAGCGCCACCGTGCGGCGGATCACCCCGTCCTGCTGCAGTTTCTGAATGCGCCGCCAGCAGGGGGCTTTCGAGAGGCCGATCCGCTCGGCGATCTCGGCGGCGGTCAGCGCGCCATCGCTCTGCAGGAGCTCCAGGATTCTGGCATCCAGCTTGTCCATGAAACGACATGCGCCGTATCCGCCAGCAATGCGCAACATTGTTGCGCACCGGGAGGAGGTTTGCCATGCCTTCGCAACCCGGTAGCGCGCTACAACCGCTAGCATGCTAGGCCATGAACCTGATCCGCGCCTTCACCGAGCATCCGGCCTCAGTCGGCGAGACCTACACCGAGCATCTCGCCTCAGTCGGCGAGACCTACACCGAGCATCTCGCGAACGCGGTGTGTTTTGGCACCCGCATGATGCTCGCCGGGATCGCCTGTCTGGTGCACGGGGTGCTGCCGTTTCTGTTCGTGCGCACCGGCAGCCGTGCGATTACCGAGCTGAACGGGCGGCTGATCGCCCGGCAGCCCGTCCAGCCCGTCCAGCCCGTCCGGCCCATCCGGCCCGTCCGGCAGGACGTCGCGAGCGATCCGCGGCTGCCGCTCTAGCGGCACCCCGAACCCCCCGCACGCTACACTCCGTCCGCGGATGAAGGCGGACGGTGGCGTGCGCGCCGGGGGAGACGGTCACATGGGGAGTACGCGATCGCGGATCTCGCGCCGCGCGGCCGAGGAGGCGGTGCGCACGCTCCTGCGCTGGGCGGGCGAGGATCCCGACCGCGAAGGCCTGCGCGATACCCCGCGCCGGGTCGTCGACGCCTACCTCGACTGGTTCTCCGGATACCGGATCGATCCGGCCGCGTACCTCCGGCGCACCTTCGAGGAAGTCGGCGGCTACGACGAGATGATCGTGCTGCGCGACATCACCTTCGAGTCGCACTGCGAGCACCACCTGGCGCCGATGATCGGGCGCGTGCACATCGGCTATCTGCCCGGCAGCAAGGTGGTGGGCATCAGCAAGCTCGCGCGCGTGGTCGACGGCTACGCGCGGCGGCTGCAGGTGCAGGAGAAGCTCACCACGCAGATCGCCGACTGCATCACGGACGTGCTCAAGCCGCGCGGGGTCGGCGTGGTGGTCGACGCCGTGCACCAGTGCATGACCACCCGCGGCGTGCACAAGCGCAATGTGTCGATGATCACCAGCCGCATGACGGGCACGTTCCGCAGCGATGCCCGCACCCGCGCCGAGTTCCTGCGCTTCATCGACATCGCGGGCGCGCGCGCGCTCTAGGGGGGCGCGCGCTCTAGGGGCGCGCTCCAGGGGCGCGCTGGTGGGTCAGGTCATCGCCGCCGCGGCCTCGCTGCGCGCGGCGCGCCGGCGCTCCGGCTCCTTGAGCAGGCGCTTGCGCAGGCGGATCGAGGCGGGCGTGACCTCGACCAGCTCGTCGTCCGCGATGAACTCGACCGCATACTCGAGCGTCAGCTCGATGGGCGGGGTGAGGAGGATCGCATCGTCCTTGCCGGCGGCGCGGATGTTGGTGAGCTTCTTGGTCCGGATGGGGTTGACCACCAGGTCGTTCTCGCGACTGTGGATCCCGATGATCATGCCCTCGTAGACCTTCTCGCCGGGGGCGACGAACAGGCGGCCGCGCTCTTGCAGGTTGAACAGCGCGTAGGCGACCGCCTCGCCGTGCTCGTTGCTCACCAGCACGCCGTTGTGGCGGCCCTCGATCTCGCCCGCGACTCGCGCAAAGCCCTCGAAGATGTGGCTCATGAGTCCGTTGCCGCGGGTGAGCGTCAGGAACTCCCCCTGGAAGCCGATGAGCCCCCTTGCCGGAACGCGGTACTCGAGGCGCGCACGGCGGTCGCCGACACTCATGTCGGTGAGCTCGCCGCGGCGAGGGCCGAGCGCCTCCATCACCGCTCCCTGGTGCTGCTCCTCGACGTCCACCGTGAGCGCCTCGTAGGGCTCGTGTACCTCGCCGTCCACGATCCGGGTCAGCACCTGCGGACGCGACACGGCGAGCTCGTAGCCCTCGCGGCGCATGTTCTCGATGAGAATGGTCAGGTGCAGCTCGCCGCGGCCCGAGACCTTGAGCACGTCCGGCTCGTCGGTGTCCTCGACCCGCAGCGCCACATTGCCCTGCAGCTCGCGGTACAGCCGCTCGCGCAGCTGGCGGCTGGTGACGAACTTGCCCTCGCGGCCGGCGAGCGGCGAGGTGTTCACCTGGAAGTTCATCGCGAGCGTCGGCTCATCCACGTGGATCGGCGGCAACCCCTCGGGGTGCTCGGGGTCGCAGAGCGTCATGCCGATGTTGACCGACTCGATGCCGGTGACCGCGACGATGTCGCCGGCGCTGGCCTCTTCCACGGGCACGCGCTCGAGCCCGGAGAAGGTCAGCACCTGGCCGATGCGCGCCGTGCCGCGGTCCTCGCTCCCGAAGCGCAGCGCCACGCCCTCGCCGGGATGCAGCACGCCGCGGCGGATGCGGCCGATGCCGATGCGCCCCAGGTAGGAGTTGTAATCGAGCGTCGAGATCTGCAGCTGCAGCGGCAGACCGGGAAGCGCGGCCGGCGGCGGCACGTGCGCGAGAATCGCCTCGAAGAGCGCCGCCATGTCCGGGCGCCGTTCGGTGTAGTCGGTGCTCGCCCAGCCCTGGAGCGCCGAGGCATAGATCACGGGGAAATCGAGCTGCGCGTCGCTCGCGCCGAGCCGGTCGAAGAGATCGAAGGTCTGATCGACCACCCACCCGGGGCGGCTGCCGGGCCGGTCGATCTTGTTGACCACCACGATGGCCTTCAGCCCCTGGGCGAGCGCCTTGCGGGTGACGAAGCGGGTCTGCGGCATCGGCCCCTCGACCGCGTCGACCAGCAGCAGCACGCCGTCCACCATGGACAGCACCCGCTCGACCTCGCCGCCGAAGTCGGCGTGGCCGGGCGTGTCGACGATGTTGATGCGCGTGCCGCCGTACTCGATGGCGCAGTTCTTCGCGAGGATCGTGATGCCGCGCTCGCGCTCGATGTCGTTGGAGTCCATGATGCGCTCGCCGAGCCGCTCGTGCGCGGCGAAGGTCCCCGACTGCTTGAGGAGACAATCGACCAGCGTGGTCTTGCCGTGGTCGACGTGCGCGATGATGGCGATATTGCGGATCGGGCGATTCATGGGGGGGCGGCTTAGGCTCGCCCGGCGCGCATCTGCGGTGCGGGCCGCAGCTTCAGGCGGTATCCAAAGGGTGCGGAGCGTAGCAGATTCGCCCGCCGGCCGCCTCCCGCCGTGTGCTGCCGGTGTGCCGCGCAGCGCGCCGTGGTGCGGCTGGCTCAGTGCCGCAGGCCGATGCGCAGCGCCGCGGTGGCGAGCCGCACCTCGATGAAGAACGTGACGAAGGCCGCGCTCAGGCACAGCATCGCGCCGACGAACAGCACCGCGATCGCCACGCCGAGCTCGGAGCCGATCAAGGCGTTGGCGAACAGCGTCACGACCACCAGCGCCACGAGGAGCGCCGCGATCGCGCACAGCGAGATCGCGAAGTTGATGTAGCGCGCGCGCCGCGCCAGCACCTCGAGACTTGCGTGCAGGTGCTGCGCGCTGCCCGGATGACTCTCGAGCCGCTCCTCGAGCGTGCGCGCCCGGTCGACGATGCGCGCCAAGCGGTTAGTGAGCACCCCGAGCGTGGCCGCCACCCCGGTGAACAGGAACACCGGCGCGATCGACGACTGGACCAGGCGCGCGATATCCATAGGTCTGCGACTCCCGATATTGCGGCTGCAGTTCGTGCTGTTGTACGATCGTTCAACAAGGTCCGATCAGCGACACGCGACGCACCCGCCATGAAGCCGAGCCACCTGCAGCCAGTCGAGCCCGCCGCGCCCGCCGATGCGGACGGCGTGAGTCTACCCGCGTGGATCTACCGGGATGCGGAATTCTTCGAGCGCGAGCGCGATTGCATCTTCCGCGGCAGCTGGCAGCTCGTGTGCCACCTGAGCGACGTGCCGCAGCCGGGGGACTTCCACACCTTCGAGTTCCTCGGGGAGTCGGTGCTGGTGCTGCGCGGCGAGGATGGCGCGGTGCGCGCTTTCCATAACGTCTGCCGGCATCGCGCCGCCCGGCTGCTCGACGGTCCGCGCGGCCACTGCGGCCGCCGCATCACCTGTCCCTATCACGCCTGGACCTACGGACTCGACGGCCGCCTGATCGGCGTGCCCAACCGGGACAGCTTCACGGGGCTGAACCCCGCGCGCCACGGACTCGTGCCGCTCGAGCACGAGGTGTTCATGGGCTTCATCTTCGTGCGCTTCGCGCCGGGACTGCCGGGCGTGCACGAGATGGCCGCTCCTTACGCGCGCGAGCTCGCCGCCTACCGCTTCGAGGAGCTGGTCCCGCTCGGGCGCGTCACGCTGCGCGCGCGCGCGGTCAACTGGAAGAACGTCGCCGACAACTACTCCGACGGCCTGCACATCAACGTCGCGCACCCGGGACTCACACGGCTGTTCGGCAAGGGCTACGGAATCGAGTCGCGGCCCTGGATCGACAAGATGTCGGGCGCGCTGCGCGACACGCCGTCCGGCAACTGGTCGGAGCGGCTGTATCAGCGGCTGCTGCCGGAGGTGCCGTATCTGCCGCCGGAGCGGCAGCGGCTGTGGACCTACTTCAAGCTCTGGCCGAACGTCGCTCTCGACATCTACCCGGATCAGGTCGACTTCATGCAGTTCCTGCCGGTGTCGGCGACCGAGACCGTGATTCGCGAGATCGCCTACGTGCATCCGGACGCGCGGCGCGAGATGCGCGTCGCGCGCTACCTCAACTGGCGCATCAACCGGCGCGTGAGCCTGGAAGACAAGGCCCTCATCGAGCGGGTGCAGGCCGGCATGGCCTCGAGCAGCTACAGCTGCGGTCCCCTCGGCGAGGGCGAGGTGTGCCTGCGCAGCTTCGCGCGCCGCATGAGGGCCCTCATCCCCGAGAGCAGCCTGCCGCGTGCGCCGCCGCGCGGGTGGAGTCATGAGTGAGGCGGCGGAGCCGCCGCCGCGTGCGGCCGCGCGCGGTGCGCGCGCCGCGCTTCGAGCGCCAGCTCCCCCATCGGCGCCGCCAGGCGCTGATCGACGCCACCATCGAGTGCCTCAAGCGCTACGGTCATGAGGGACTCTCGATCCGCACCATCAGCGCCCAGGCGGGCGTCTCGGTCGGGCTCATCAACCATCACTTCCCCAACAAGGACCGGCTGATCGCGGCGGCCTACCGCCACTTCAACGACGAGCTGGTCGCGGGCCTCACGGCGGCGGTCGAGCGCGCCCCGGACTCGCCGCGCGCGCGCCTGCGTGCCTTTCTCGAGGCGTCCTTCAGCCCGCCGAACCTCGACCCGGAGGTGCTCGCGGTGTGGGTGGTGTTCTGGGGCATGTTCCGGCATTCGCCGCTGATCCGGCGCGTGCAGCGCGAGAGCTACCGCGGCTACGTGCGGCTGTTGCATGGCATGCTCGAGCAGCTCTTGCCGCGGGCGGCCGCGGCGGGCCGCCGGCGAGCGCGCCGCGCGCGCGTCTCGCCGCTCGACCTGCGCTTCGCCGCCATCGGGCTCACGGCGCTCCTCGACGGGTTGTGGCTCGAATGGTGCCTCGAGCCGGGAGCCTTCCAGCCCGCCGAGGCGGTAAGGCTCTGCGAGGCGTGGGTGGGGAGTCTGCGCCGGCGCGTCGCCGGCTGAAGCACTGGAATAGCCGATAATCACCCCCACATCGGTTGGGGTTGCCACGGATTCCGGAGGGCGCGTTGCACGGCGCCGGCAGAGCGCGGATCGTGATCGTCGGCTGCGGCTTCGGCGGACTGTTCGCCGCCCGCGCGCTCGAGCGCGCCGCCGCCGACGTGCTCGTCATCGATCGCAACAACTACCACCTGTTCCAGCCGCTGCTGTACCAGGTCGCCTCCGCGGCGCTGGCGCCCGCGGACATCGCACAGCCCATCCGCACGATTCTCCGTCCCCAGAAGAACGCCCGCGTGATGCTGGCCGAGGTGCAGCGCGTCGATCTCGCCTCCCGCAGCCTCGACACCGCGGTCGGCCGCGTGCCTTACGACTATCTCATTCTCGCGCCCGGGGCGGTCGACGAGTACTTCGGCCACGAGGAGTGGCGGCGGTTTGCGCCGGGCATGAAGGAGGTGGAGGAGGCGACCTTCATCCGCTCGCGGCTGTTGCGCTCCTTCGAGATCGCCGAGCTCGAGGCGGATCAGAATGAGCGCGCCGCACACCTGACCTTCATCATCGTCGGCGCGGGCCCGACGGGCGTCGAGCTCGCCGGCGCCATCAAGGAGCTCGCGGTGGACGTGATCCCGCGCGACTTCCGGGTCGCCGACACGCGCCGCGCGCGCGTCGTGCTCATCGAGGCGGGCACGCGGGTGCTGCCGGCGTTTCACGCCGACTCCTCGGCGCGCGCGCTCGGGCAGCTGCGCACGCTCGGCGTCGAGGTGCGGCTCGGCGAGCCGGTCACGCAGGTGTTGGCGGACGGTGTCGAGGTGCGCGGCGAGCGGTTGCGCAGTTACAACGTCATCTGGACGGCGGGTGTGCGTGCGGCGCCCCTCACCGCCACGCTCGGCGTGCCGCTCGGGCCGGGAGGACGCGTGCGCGTGCTCCCCGACTGCTCGATCGCGGGCCACCGCGAGGCCTTCGTGATCGGGGATGCGGCCTACCTCGTCGACGCCGCGAGCGGGCGGCCGGTGCCGGGCGTTTCGCAGGGCGCGCTGCAGATGGGACGCTACGTCGCGCGGCTCATCGAGGCGGAGCTCAACGGCGCGCCGAGCGCGCGCGTCGCGGCATTCCACTACCATGACAAGGGCTCGATGGCCACCGTCGGCAAGTCGCGCGCGGTGGTCGAGATCGGCCGGGCGCGCTTCGGCGGGCTGCTCGCGTGGCTCGCGTGGATGGCGCTGCACATCACGGTGCTCATCGGCTTTCGCAACCGCCTGGCGGTGCTCTTCTCGTGGCTCTACAGCTACGTGTTCTTCCGGCGCGGCTCGCGGCTGATCACGCGCGTGGCTCCCCCGGAGCCCGCCGCGCCTGCGCCCACGGAGCGCGCCTCCTGATGGCCACGGCAGCGCATCCCCCGCGCGCGGCGAGCGCCGCGGGCGCTTCCCGCGAGGCGCTCACGCTGCGCGGCTTTTTCGGCGTGTTCCGTTACAGCCGGCGCGCGCTCGAGCTGGTGTGGAGCACCAACGGTGCGCTCACCGTGGCGCTCGGGCTCCTCACGCTCGCGGCCGGCGTGCTGCCCGCCTCGGTCGCCTATGTCGGCGCGCTCATCGTGGATGCGGTGGTGGGCGCCATCCGCTCGGGCGGCGGCGAGGCGAGACGCGTGGTGGAGCTGGTGGCGCTCGAGGGAGCCCTGGTGGCGGCGATCGCCGCGGCGCAGCGGGGACTCTCGCTGTGCCAGTCGCTGCTGCGCGCGCAGCTGGGTCAGCGCGTCAACGTCATGATCCTCGAGAAGGCCCTCACGCTCGAGCTGCAGCACTTCGAGGATTCGGAGTTCTACGACAAGCTGACGCGCGCGCGCCGCGAGGCCTCGACCCGCCCGCTGAGCCTCGTCACCCGCACCTTCGGACTGGTGCAGAACGGCGTGTCGCTCGCGAGCTACGGCGTGCTGCTCGCGCGCTTCTCGCCGTGGGCCGTCGCGGTGCTGCTGCTTGCGGGGCTGCCGGCGTTCGTGGCCGAGGCCAAGTTCTCCGGGGATGCCTTCCGGCTCTTCCGCTGGCGCTCCCCCGAGACGCGCATGCAGATGTATCTCGAGACCGTGATCGCCCGCGAGGATCACGCCAAGGAGGTCAAGCTCTACGGCTTGGGTCCCCGCCTCCTCGAGCGCTACCGCGATATCTTCCGCAGGCTCTATCGCGAGGATCGCGCGCTCACCATGCGGCGCGACGCCTGGGGCTTCGCGCTCGGGCTCATCGCCACCGCGGCGCTCTACGGCGCGTACGCGTGGATCGCGGTCACCGCCGTGCGGCGCCTCATCACGCTCGGCCAGATGACCATGTACGTGGCGCTCTTTCGCCAGGGACAGTCGGCCGTGTCGGCGATGCTCGCGGCGGTCGGCGGCATGTACGAGGACAACCTGTACCTGTCGACGCTCTACGAGTACCTCGAGACGGAGGTGCCCGAGCCCTCAGGCACGGCGCTCCGCGGTCCGCATCCCGAGGACGGCGTGCGCTTCGAGGACGTGAGCTTCGCGTATCCGGAAGCGGAAGAGCCGGCCCTCGAGCACGTGACGCTGCACCTGACGCCCGGCACCAGCCTCGCCCTGGTTGGCGAGAACGGCTCGGGCAAGACCACGCTCATCAAGCTCCTGACCCGGCTGTACTCACCGAGCACCGGGCGAATCGTCCTCGACGGTCAGGACCTCCGGGATTGGGACCAGGTATCGCTCCGCGAGAGGATCGGCGTCATCTTCCAGGACTTCGCGCGCTACCAGATGCTGGTGGGCGAGAACGTGGGGGCGGGCGATGAGCGCTTCTTCGAGGACGAGGAGCGCTGGCGTGCGGCGGCGGTGAAGGGCCGGGCGAGCGAGTTCATCGAGACGCTGCCGTTGGGCTATCGCACCCAGCTCGGCAAGTGGTTCCGCGACGGGCGCGAGCTCTCCGGCGGCCAGTGGCAGAAGATCGCCCTGTCGCGCGCCTTCATGCGCACCCGCGCGGATATCCTCGTGCTCGATGAGCCGACCGCCGCCATGGATGCGCAGGCGGAGGCCGAGGTGTTCGAGCACTTCCGCCAGCTCGCGCGCGAGCGCATCACCATCCTCATCTCACACCGCTTCTCCACGGTGCGCATGGCCGATCAGATCGCGGTCCTCGCCCGCGGCCGCATCATCGAGCACGGCAGCCACGAGGAGCTGATGAAGCTGAACGGCCGCTACGCGCAGCTGTTCACGCTGCAGGCGCGCGGGTATCGCTAAGGCACCCCGGGAAATCAAGCATCCCACGCGATGCGAGTGACAGCCGTGGGACAGGGCTTGATTTCCCGGGGGCCCAGCCGCAGAGCGCGCCGCTCCCTTAGTTGTCGGCCTTGGCTTCGGCCTTCGCTTCCCTGGCGCGCTGCGCATCGAGGCGCATGTCCGCCTTCATGCGCCGGTAGTCGACCTTGCGGATCTCCTCGATCTGGCAGCGATCCCGCCAGCCGGGCGTCTGGCCGACGATCACCGAATCGAAGCGGCTGCTCACCGAGCCGGCGGTCGATGTGACCCCGATGCGGTTGGCGAACTGCAGGTTCTGGCAGGGCTGGGCCACCTTGAGAAGATAGGCGTCGCTCGGGCTGGTGAACACCACCAGCTCGTCGCGGCCCACCGGTTGCCAGCTGTCGAAGCGGCCGAGCCAGGTGAGGCGATCGATCGGCTCGCCGGCGTAGGCGTTGAAGCGATCGCGCACCTCCTGGTCGCTCTCGTGCAGGGGGATGCCGCTGGCACAGCCGGCAAGCAGGGCGAGCGCCGCGGATACTCCCGCAAGTCCCAAGTGCTTGTGCGACATGCTGTCCTCCTGAGGGTGAAGTGTTGGTTTCATCCTGCGATGCCTCCGACCCGATCCCCGCTCGAAAGTTCCATCGGATTTCCGTGTTTCCCGCGCTGCCCGACTGTCAACCGGCGGCGGCGTGCGGCGTTGGCGCATCGGGGTCCGCGCCCGGCGCATCGCAGCCGCCGCAGAGCAGTGCCACCGGGAACTCGGCCAGCGCCGCCGCCGCGAGCACACCCACGCTCTCGCCCTGGCGGACCGGGGCGAGCTGCGCGCGGTCGAGGACGTTGCGGAACGAGGCCCGCGAGCGATCCTCGCGCGGCAGCTCGATCAGCGTGTCGCCCCATACCGCCTCGCCGAGCGGGAGTCCCGCGCTCTCGCCGAGCAGCCGGCGGTACAGGCGCGGCGCGATCACGATCAGCGACTGCTGGCGCAACCGGCGCGCGAAGGCGCACAGGTGCTGCGCCCGCACCCCGCGCACGCGCAGCCGCCGGTAGCTGCCGTCGCGAAAGAGCTCGGGATGAGCCCGCCGCAGCTCGAGGCACTTCCAGGTGAGCAGGAGCTTCCCGCGTCCGTCCTCGAGATGCTCGGCCGCCGTGCGCGGGGCGACGCCGCCGGAGCGCACTTCCGCGAGCAGGGCGCGCCGGCGGCCGTAGTCGACCGGGCGGCGGTTGTCGGGATCGACCAGCGAGAACTCCCAGACCTCGTTCCCCTGGTAGATATCGGGCACGCCGGGCGCGGTCAGCTTGAGAAGCGTCTGCGAGAGGCCGTTGAGCAGCCCGAAGCGCCGCACGCGGCGCTGGAAATCGACGAAGTCGCCGAGGAACAGGTTGCTGTCGCGCGGCTCGAGCGCGCTGCGCACGAACTGCAGCAGCGCTTCCTCGTAGGCCGCATCGGTCTCGGTCCAGCTGGTGCGCAATTTCGCCTCGCGCGCCGCCTTGATCATGTAGGCCTCGATGCGCTCGCGATAGGCGGCGGCGCCGGCGGCGTCGGGCTCCTCGAGCGGCCAGCTGCCGAAGAGAGTCTGGTAGAAGTGGTACTCGTCGTTCGGCGAGGGCGCGGGGAGCCCCTCGAGCTCGCGCCGGCGCGAGCGGTTGAAGCGGCTCCAGCGCCGCACCGCCTCGCGCCACGGCGTGCTCATCTCGGAGAGCACGTTGAGCCGCGCACGCACGTCCTCGGAGCGCTTGGTGTCGTGGGTGGAGGTCGCGAGCATCTCGTGCGGCCAGCGCCTCACGCGGTATTCGGAGTCGGCGTGGAAGGCGCGCACCCCGGCGCCGTAGCCGCCGGGCTCGCCGCCCACCTCGTTGAGCGACAGCAGCCGGTTGAAGCGGAAGAACGCCGTGTCCTCGATCCCCTTGGCGGTGATCGGCGCGGTGATCTGCTGGAACTTCATGACGAAGGCGCGCAGCTGGCGGCGCAACTCGTCGGTCGGGGCCGGGAGCTCCAGCAGCAGCGTCGAGCGCACGAAATCGAACACCGAGTCCTCGATCGCGGCGCGCCGCCGCCGTGCCGCGGCGATCGCCCACTCGATGTAGCGCCGGTCGCCGTCGGCGACCGTGGCCGCCACGTAGGTGCGATACACCGGAAAGCAGGCGATGACTTCGGCGAGCGCGGTGCGCAGCGTGTTGAAGGTGAAGTCGCGCGTGCGCCGGTCGGCGCGCGCGAGCCGGGCGAGGAGGTTCGTGGCGACGTTGAGCTCCGAGGCGAGCGAGCGGCGCAGCACCAGCTGCTGGCTCTGGTAGGCCACCTCGCGCCACTCGAGCGGCTCGTCGATGAACTGCCGGTACGCCCGGTCCATGCGCGTGCGGGTCGCCGAGTCGACCAGCATGCGGTTGACGACGTTGGCGAAGCGGTAGCCGGTCTCCCCGTGCACCGGCCAGTCGTCGGGCAGGTGCTCGAAGGAGGCGGTGATCTTCTCGACCACGAGATACAGGGCGCGCGCGCTGCGGCGGCCGGTGAGCTCGGCACAGCGTTGCTGCAGGCGGCGGAAATAACCGGCCGGGTCGTACAGTCCGTCGGCGTGATCGATGCGCAGCCCGTCGATCCGGCCCGCAGCGATCAGCTGCAGCAGCAGGCGGTGCGTGTGCTCGAACACCGCTTCGTTTTCGACGCGCAGCCCCGCGAGGTCGTTGACGTCGAAGAAGCGCCGGTAGTTGATGTCGTCGGCGGCGACGCGCCAGTGGGCGAGGTGCCAGGCCTGGAGCTCGAGCAGCTCGTGCAGCGTATCGAAGCTCGCAGGCTCCGCCGCCGTGCCGGCGAAGCTGCGCGCCGCGGTCTCGATGGCGCCGGCCACCGCGCTGTCGCCGGCGGCGAGCGCCGAGAGGCGCCGCTTGTGCAGCTCCTTCTCACGGTTGCGCTCGGCCACCTGCTCGGGGCCGAGCGAGTGCCGGTCGGGGAGCGCGGCCAGCGAGCGGCGGATGTTCTCGAGCTCGGTGCTGGCGAGGAGCGCCGGCACGCGATCGAGGATGCGCGGATAGGTGCGCGGGTCGAGCGGCAGGCGATGCTCGAAGTAATGCACCGCGAACGAGCCCCATTGCGGCTCGAAGCGCAGCTCGAGCTCGCCGCGCTCGAGCACCGTGCCGTAGGGCGCGGCGAGCACCGGCACCAGCACCTTGTGGGCCCGGTCCGGATTCGACGGCGCCCAGTCGATGTCGAAGAAAGCGGCGTAGATCGAGGCCTCGCCGTTCTCGAGCACGTCCATCCACCAGGCGTTGTCGGCGCCGATCCCGACGTGATTGGGCACGATGTCGACGACGTGACCCATGCCGTGCGAGCGCAGCGCCGCCACGAACTCCTCGAAGTCGGCGCGGTCACCGATCTCGGGATTGAAGGAGTTGTGATCGACCACGTCGTAGCCGTGCGTGCTGCCCGCGCGGGCGCGGAAGTACGGCGAGCAATAGACGTGGCTGACGCCGAGGGAGGCCAGGTACGGAACGAGCGCCGTCGCATCGCGGAAGGTGAAGCCCGCGTTGAGCTGCAGCCGATAGGTGGCACGGGGAATGACGAGGTCGTGCCGCTCGGCGGCATCGGCGCGGCGCCGCGGGCGGGCGCGCCGACCGGGGCGGCTCACGGCGCGGGCTCGAGCAGCCAGGTGACGCTCCAGGGCGCGAGCTGCTCGCGGGAGAGTGGGGCGGGAAGTTCCGGGTGGGTCGCGAAGATGACGCGGCCGGCCGCACTCTCCGGCGCGGCCGCAGCCTCGGCACCGAGATTGGCGATGAGACGCAGCCGCTCGCCCGCGCCCTCCCAGCTGACCGCGAAGGCACGGCCGGCGTTCGCGCGGGTGAAGCGCCCGGCGTGCAGCTCGAGAATCCGCGGCGCGATCTCGGCGCGGCGGATCTCGAGCAGCCGCCGGTGAAAGGCGAGGGCGCGCGCATGAGCCCCCTGCTCGAGCACGCGCCAGTCGAGGCGCGCGGAGGCAAAGGTCGCGGGCGCGGCGGGGTAGGGCGAGCCGGGATACTCGCGGCTGCGGTGCGCGTGAACGCGCGCCGCGAGCTCGGCCTCGAAATCGCAGAACCACGGAAAGGGCTCGAGGGCCGCCCATTCCTCGCCCATGAACAGGAGCGGCGGCGCCGGCGCGAGCAGCAGCACCGCCGCCGCGGCCCCCAGCGCCGCCTCGTCGCGCACCAGAGTCGTGAGCCGCTCGCCGCGGGCGCGGTTGCCGACCTGATCGTGGTTCTGGAGGAAGTTGACGAAGGCGCTCGGCGGCAGGTGGGCGGTGCTCTCCCCCCGCGGCCCGCCGAGGTAGCGCGATACCTCGCCCTGGTAGACGAAGCCCTCTGCGAGGCCGCGAGCGAGCAGGGCGTGCGGGTCCCGGGCATAGTCGGCGTAGTAAGACTGGCTCTCACCGGTCAGCAGCACGTGCAGACTGTGATGCGTGTCGTCGTTCCACTGGGCGTCGCAGCTGCCGGCGGCGCCGGCGGCGCCGAGAAAGCGCACGGCGTTGTCCAGGTTCTCGAGGGTGAGATAGATCGGGCGGGTGCGCCCGGGGCCCGCGCGCGCCGCGCGGGCGATCTCGGTGACGATGTGGGTGGCGCTCGTGTCGTGAACGGCGTGGATCGCATCGAGTCGCAGCCCGTCGAAGTGGTATTCCTCGAGCCAGTAGAGGGCGTTGTGGATGAAGAAGTCGCGCACCGCATCGCTTCCCGGCCCGTCGAAGTTGATCGCCGGACCCCAGGGCGTGACGTGCCGCGCGCTGAAGAACTGCGGCGCGTAGCGGTGGAGGTAGTTGCCCTCGGGGCCGAAGTGGTTGTAGACGACATCGAGCAGCACCGCGAGACCCGAACGGTGCGCGGAGTCGATCAGGGCTTTCAGCTCGTCCGGCGTCCCGTAGCTGGCCTGCGGGGCGAAGGGCAGCACGCCGTCATAGCCCCAGTCGCGCGTGCCCGGAAATGCGTTGAGCGGCATGAGCTCGATCGCCGTGATCCCGAGGCGCGCGAGGTGCTCGAGACGCGCCGCCACCCCGCCGTACGTGCCCTCGGGCGTGAAGGCTCCGACGTGCAGCTCGTAGAGGACGGCGCCCGGCCAGGGCGGAGCGCGCCAGTCCTCGTCGTTCCAGGCGAAGCTCCGCGGGTCGACAACCGCGCTCGCCCCATGAACTCCCTCGGGATTGAAGCGCGAGGCGGGGTCAGCCACCTCGTGCTCGCCGTCGACGAGAAAGCGGTACAGGCTTCCGGCGTGCGCCGCGTCGGTCTCGAGCGCGAACCAGCCGCCCGGCAGCGGATGCATCGGCAAGAGGCGCGTGCCGTTGGCGTGGTAGAGGGCCACCTCGACCCGCCGCGCAGCCGGCGCCCACAGCCTGAAGCGCACCTGCCCGCCGGCCGTGAGCTCGGCCCCGAACGGCATGTGGTGTCGACGCCGGACCAAAGGGTTCATGAGCCCTAGGACCTCCGTGTCCGAAGCGACCCCGAGCCGCTTCCTCGAAGAGCGCGCCGGCTCACGGCGCGAGCGCGCTCAATCTGCGCAGCGGCACCTCCGCCCACTCCGGACGGCTCGCGAGCTCGCGCCGCAGATCGCCGAGCGCGGCATCGAGCTCGAACAGCGCGAGAAGCGGTGCCATCTCCTCGAACGATGCGTACAGACCCGCCCCGCGCGCGATCTCGTCGTAGGTCGCGAGGAATACACGGCGGGCCTGGCTCTCCCATTCATCGAGCTGCGGCTCCCAGCTCGCGCGCTCCTCCGCCGCGATCAGCGAGCACTGTTGTAACGCGGTCCGACGCGCGTATGCAAACGAGCGCAGCAGGCCGGCGACGTCCGTGAGCGGCGAGCGCTTGCGTCGCCGCTCCGCCACGCTCTGGTCGGGGGCGCCTTCGAAGTCGGTGATGACGAAGTCGTTGCGCCGGAGCAGGACCTGCCCGAGATGATAGTCGCCGTGGCAGCGGATGCGGATGCCGCGCGGCGCGGGGCCCTCCCGGGGAGCGAGGCGCTCGAGGAGCGCCGCACGCCGGGCGAGGAGCGTTGCGGCCTCCCGCGCCGCGGGGGGCGGCAGATCCGCGGCGCGCTCACTGAGTGTCTCGAGCGTCGCTGCGGCAGCCTCACGCGTGGCGCCGTACCAGGCGGCGAGGTCGTCGCCGCTGATCGGCTCGGCAGCGAGCGCCGGATCGCCGCCCGGCGCCGCGAGCGCCGCGTGCAGCTCCGCGGTGCGCGTGGCGAGGGTCTTCATGAGAGCGAGGTGCAGCCCGTGCGCGTCCGCGGGCGGTGCCACGCGCGTGATGCGCTCCTCGAGATAGCGCACCAGATGATTGACGGTGTAATCCCAGCCATCGCCCTGGTTGGCGATGAAGGCCTCGAGCAGCGCGAGCGTGGATGAGGTCCCGTCGCCGCGCCGATACTCGATGAAGCCGGCGAGCGGCGCGCAGTGGGGAAAGTGCGCGACTTCGGTGAGATAGCGGCCGATCTCGACCTCGGGATTCGGGCCCGGCGCGAGCCTGCGGCAGATCTTGAGGAACAGGGTCTCCCCGATTCTGACCGTGGTGTTGCCGCCCTGGGCGCCGGCGGGAACGACCGCGGGCTCGACGCCCGGCGTGCCGCGCAGCGCCGCGAGCGCCCCGGTCGGCCGACAAACAACCCGTCCCTCCCGGGTCGGCCACTCAGACCGAAGCGCGATGGCCTCGACGAGGCTGCGGCAGAGCTCCTCGTCCGTGCCCGCATCCGCGAGCACGCCGAGGGAAGCCTGCTGGCGCACGCGCGCCAGCGCTCCCGGCTGGAGCTTGCGCGAGCGCGCCTCGTCGCTGTCCTCGAAGGCGATCGCGAGCGGCGCGAAGTAGCGCCCCGCGAGCGCGCCGTCGGCGACTTCGAAGATGGCGAGCATCCAGGGGTCCTGGTCCCGCTGCGGCATGGCGCAGTCGGCGAGCGCCGCGCGGCTCGAGCCCATGCCGCCCGGGTGAGCGCCGCGCGCCGGCGGATTGCCCGGCAGCCCCGCGCCTGCCGGCGCGGCCCAGCGCTCGCGCGCGAGGAGCGCCGGGACCAGGTGCCCTTCGAGCCGCGAGCGCAGCGCCGCCGCGAGCTCCTGCCGCCGCGGCGCCACTCGCTCGGGAAAGAAGCTGCTCCATCCCTGCACCAGCACCATCACCGGCAGATCCTCGCGCGGGCTGCGCTCGCCGTGCCACGACGGCGCCTCGGCCTCAAGGCTCAGGCGAAACCAGTAGAACCCGTGGCCAGGCAGCGTCAGCAGGTACGGCGGCTCGCCGATCGGCGGGAAGGAGGTGCGCCCCAGGAGCTCCACCGGCACGGCGCCCCGGTGCTCGCTCAAGTCGAGCTCGACCGGCTGGGCCGAGCGCGACAGGTTCGCCACGCACAGGATGGTGTCGGGCCCGTACTCGCGCAGATATACCAGCACGTGGCGGTTGCCGGGGCGGATGAAGCGCAGCGTGCCGCGGCCGAAGGCTTGGCTAGCGCGGCGCACCTGCAGCAGTCGCTTCATCCAGTTGAGGAGCGAGGAGCGGTCGCGGGTCTGTGCCTCGACGTTCACAGCCTGGTAGCCATAGACCGGATCCATGATCGGCGGCAGGTACAGCTGCTGCGGGTCGGCGCGCGAGAAGCCGGCGTTGCGATCGAAGCTCCACTGCATCGGAGTGCGTAGTCCGTTGCGGTCGCCGAGATACACGTTGTCGCCCATGCCGATCTCGTCGCCGTAGTAGATGATCGGCGAGCCCGGCATCGACAGCAGCAGGCTGTTCATGAGCTTGATGCGCTCGAGGTCGTTCTCGAGCAGCGGCGCTAGCCGCCGGCGGATCCCGAGGTTGAGGCGGGCGCGCGGATCGGCGGCGTACGCCTGGTACATGTAGTCGCGCTCGCGGCTGGTGACCGTCTCGAGGGTGAGCTCGTCGTGGTTGCGCAGGAAGATCGCCCACTGGCAGGTGTCGGGGATGGCGGGTGTCTGCTCCATGATCTCGACGATCGGATGGCGGTCCTCCTGCGCGATGGCCATGTACATGCGCGGCATCAGCGGGAAGTGGTAGGCCATCTGACACTCGTCCCCGCCGTCGCCGAAGTAGTCACGCACGTCCTCCGGCCACTGGTTGGCCTCCGCGAGCAGCATGCGGTCCGGATGCCTCGCGGCGATCGCACGGCGGATCACTCTGACGATCTCGTGGGTCTCGCGCAGGTTCTCGTTGCTGGTGCCCGCGCGCTCGACGAGATAGGGAACGGCGTCGAGGCGGAAGCCGTCGACGCCGAGCCGCAGCCAGAGGTCCATGACGCGCAGCATCGCCCGCAGCACGTGCGGGTTGTCGAAGTTCAAGTCCGGCTGGTGACTGAAGAAGCGGTGCCAGTAATAAGCCCGCGCCACCTCATCCCAGGCCCAGTTGGAGGTCTCGGTGTCGCTGAAGATGATGCGCGTCCCCGCGTAGCGCTCCGCGGAGTCGCTCCACACGTAATAGTTCCTCTTCACCGAGCCGGGCGCGGCGCGGCGCGCCGCCTGGAACCAGGGGTGCGCATCGGAGGTGTGATTGAGGACCAGCTCGGTGATGACGCGCAAGTTTCGCCGATGCGCCTCGCGCACGAAGGCGCGGAACTCGGCGCGCGTGCCGTAGGCGGGATGGATGTTGCGGTAGTCGGCGATGTCGTAGCCGTCGTCGCGGCCGGGGGAGGGATAGAACGGCAGCAGCCACACGGTGTTGACGCCGAGATCCTGGATGTACTCGAGCTTCGAGGTGAGGCCGGCCAAGTCCCCGCAGCCGTCGTGGTTGCCGTCGAAGAAGGCGCGCACGTGCACCTCGTAGATCACGGCGTCCTTGAACCAGAGCGGATCGCCGCCGGAGAACGACGGGGGATCGCCGGCGGGGCGTGGCCTGCGCGGCGCGCTTCGCCCTGGGGTCCTTCCTTGGGTAGCCACGCGCTTCAGTCCGGCGTCAGCACCACCACTGCGAGGGGCGGCAAACGCAGGTCGAGGGAAT
The DNA here is from genome assembly GCA_001914695.1 of Gammaproteobacteria bacterium 13_2_20CM_66_19. Taxonomy (GTDB): domain Bacteria; phylum Pseudomonadota; class Gammaproteobacteria; order Steroidobacterales; family Steroidobacteraceae; genus 13-2-20CM-66-19. The sequence goes on from MNCZ01000106.1 coordinate 27,266, forward strand.
GATCGTGACCGTGGGCGGCGCGCAAGGCGGCCTCGAGCGCCCCGAGGTTGCCCTGGCCGCTGCCGCCGTAGTCGGCGGCGTCGCTGTTGAGCCGCTCGCGCCAGCGACCGCCGCGCGGCACGCCGATGCGATAGGCCTCGCGCGGCACCGGCGTGAAGTTGCACGCCACCAGGGCGAGCTCGCCGGCGACGCCGCGCCGCAGGAACGAGATCACGCTGACGTCGGCGTCGTCACAGTCGATCCACTGGAAGCCGCCTTCCGAGAACTCGAGCTGGTGCAGCGCCGGCGTGCTGCGATAGAGCCGGTTGAGATCGCGCACCCAGCGCTGCACCCCGGCGTGCAGCGGATACTCGAGCACGTGCCACTCGAGACTCTCCTCGTGCTGCCACTCGCGCCGCTGGCCGAACTCCCCGCCCATGAACAGCAGCTTCTTCCCGGGATGGGTCCACATGTAGCCGAGCAGGAGCCTGAGGCTCGCGAACTGCTGCCACTCGTCCCCGGGCATCTTGCCGAGCAGCGCGCCCTTGCCGTGCACCACCTCGTCGTGCGAGAGCGGCAGCACGAAATTCTCGGTGAAGGCGTACCAGAGGCTGAAGGTCAGGCGGCTGTGGTGGTACTTGCGGTGCACCGGGTTCTGCTGGAAGTACTCGAGTGTGTCGTGCATCCAGCCCATGTTCCACTTCAGGCCGAAGCCGAGGCCGCCGAGGTAGGTGGGGCGCGAGACCATCGGCCAGGCGGTCGATTCCTCGGCGATCGTCTGGGTGTCGGGATGATCGCGATAGGCGGCGAGATTGAGCTGCTTGATGAATTCCACCGCCTCGAGATTCTCGTGGCCGCCGAAGCGGTTGGGGATCCACTCCCCGGCGCGCCGTCCGTAGTCGAGGTACAGCATGGAGGCGACCGCATCGACCCGCAGCGCATCGACGTGGTAGGTGTCGAGCCAGAAGAGCGCGTTGCTGGCGAGGAAGTTGCGCACCTCGGCGCGGCCGTAGTTGAAGATGGAGCTGTTCCACTCCGGATGGAAGCCCTGGCGCGGGTCGGCGTGCTCGTAGAGGTGCGTGCCGTCGAAGTGCGCGAGCCCGTGCTCGTCGGTCGGGAAGTGCGAGGGGACCCAGTCGAGGATCACGCCGATGCCGCGGCGGTGCAGGTGCTCGACGAAGTACATGAAGTCCTGTGGCGTGCCGTAGCGGGCACTCGGGGCGAAGTAGCCGGTGACCTGGTAGCCCCAGGAGCCGTAGAAGGGGTGCTCCATGACCGGCAGCAGCTCGACGTGCGTGAAGCCGAGCTCGCTCGCGTAGTCGGCCAGCTGCGGCGCCAGCTCGCGGTAGCCGAGGTAGCGATTGCCCTCCTCCGGAACGCGCCTCCAGGAGCCGAGATGCACCTCGTAGATCGACCAGGGGGCGCCGAGCGCGTTGGCGCCGGCGCGGTGCCGCATCCACTCCTCGTCGTGCCACTCGAAGCTCAAGTCCCACACGATGGAGGCGGTGCGCGGCGGCACCTCGGTGCGGAATGCGTACGGATCGCTCTTGTCGACCCGGTGGCCCCCGTGGCGGGAGGCGATGTGGTACTTGTAGAGCGCGCCGGGACCCACGCCCTGCACCAGGCCTTCCCAGATCCCCGAGGAATCCCCGCGCGGCGCGAGCGGAGACGTGCGCCGATCCCAGCCGTTGAAATCGCCGATGACCGCGACCTCGGCCGCGTTCGGAGCCCACACGGCGAAGCGCGTCCCGCCGACCGTGCCGTCGGCGGCGCGCACCGCGTGGGCGCCGAGCTTCTGGTAGGCCCGGACGTAAGTGCCTTCGCGGAAGTGGTAGATGTCCTGTTGCGTCAGCAGCACGCGGGAAAGTCTAGCAAGTCGCTCGCGGCTGTGCTGGTATGAGCCGGTGAGCGCGCTTCCGATCGTCATCGGTCATCGCGGCGCCAGCGGCTACGTGCCCGAGCACACTCTGGCGTCATATTTCCTCGCGATGCAGCACGGCGCCGACTACGTGGAGCCGGACCTGGTGATGACGGCCGACGGGGTGCTGATCGCGCGTCACGAGAACGAGATCGGCGCCACCACGGATGTGGCGCAGCACCGGCGGTTCGCCGCGCGGCGCGCCGAGCGGCTGATCGACGGGGTGTCGGTGCGCGGCTGGTTCACCGAGGACTTCACGCTCGCCGAGCTCAAGACACTCAAGGTGCGCGAGCGCGTTCCGGAGCTGCGGCCCGGCAACACGCGCTTCGACGGACAGTTCGAGATCCCGACGCTGGAGGAGATTCTCGTGCTGGTGCGCGGCGTCGAAGCGGCGCGCGCGGCGCGTGCGCGGCAGCTCGGGACGACTCCGCCCGAGCGCATCGGCGTCTATCCCGAGACCAAGCACCCGAGCCATTTCGCCGCCCGCGGGCTCGCGATGGAGGCGCCTCTCCTTGCGACCCTGGCGCGCCACGGCTACGAGGGGCGCGAGGCCCCCGTGTGGCTGCAGTCCTTCGAGGTGGGAAACCTGCGCGCGCTCGCCGGCGTGACGCAGCTCAAGCGGGTGCAGCTGATCGAGGAGGGCGGCGCTCCTTACGATTTCATTGCGGCAGGCGATGCGCGCCGCTACGCCGACCTGATCGCGCCCGCGGGACTCGAGGAAATCGCCGGCTACGCGCAGGCGATCGGACCCAACAAGTCACTCGTCATTCCGCGCCGTGCGGACGGGAGCCTGGACACGCCCACCGCGCTCATCGCGGACGCCCACGGGGCGGGCCTCGCGGTTCATCCCTGGACCTTCCGCGCGGAGAACGCCTTCCTGCCGGCGCCGCTACGCCGCGGCGCGCAGCCGACCGCCCGAGGCGATCTCGCGGCGGAGATCGTCGCCTACCTGCGCTGCGGCATCGACGGATTCTTCACCGATCAGCCCGATATCGGCGTGGCGGCGCGCGACGCGTTTCTCGCGGGCGCGAACGTCAGTTAGTCAGGGGCCAGGCGCGCTGAGCGGCGCGGCGGGCTTCGGCTATACCGCCTTCAGGTGGCGCGCCGCCGGCCGGAGCTGCCGAAGAGCACCAGCGACTCGCCCGCGTCCCGGCGCGGCGCGAACGCGGCGTTTTCCAGAGCCTGCCGGGCGCGCACCGCCGCCGCCCGGGCTTCCGCGGCCGCGAGGCTCGCTTCCACCGGCTTGCCGAGCAGGAACCCCTGCACGCCGATCGGGCCGCAGCGCGCGAGGAATTCGAGCTGCGCGGCTCTCTCGACACCCTCCGCCACCACCTGCAGACCCAGCCCATGACAGAGCGCGACGATCGAGCGCAGGATCGCCGCCGAGCGCGGGTTGGTATCGACGCCGGCCACGAGGAGCCGATCGAGCTTCACCCGCGAGATCGGCAGCTGCTCGAGGGAGGTGAGGGAGGAGTAGCCGATGCCGAAGTCATCGAGCGCGATCGTGACGCCGAGCGCGCGCAGCTGGCGGAGCGAATCGATGGTGGCCGAGCCGGTCTGAAAAACCGTCTCGGTGATCTCGAGCTCGAGCGCGCTGGCGGGGAGTCCCGAGGCTTCGAGCGTGCGCGCCACGTGGTCGACGAAGTCGCTCTCGAAGAATTGCGGCGCGGAGACGTTGATCGCCACGGTGGCCTGCGGCCAGCCATCGGCACGCCAGCCGGCGGCGGTCGAGACCGCGGTGTGCAGGATCCAGTCGGTCAGCTCGTGGATGAGGCCGGTGTCCTCCGCCACGTGGATGAACTCGGTGGCGGTGACGATGCGGCCGTCGCCCCTGCGCCAGCGCAGCAGCGCCTCCACCGCGGTCGATTCGAAGCTGTGCAGCACGACCTGGGGCTGGTACATCAGCAGCAGGTCGCCGTTCTCGACCGCGCGGCGCAGCGACTGCTCGAGCCTGAAGCGCTGGGCCGCGGCGTCGTAGAGGGCGGGACTGTAGAGGGCGAAGCGGTTGCGGCCCAGCTCCTTGGCGTGGAACAGCGCCACGTCCGCGGCGCGCAGCAACCCTTCCGCATCGCCCGCGTGATCCGGGTACAGGCTCGCGCCGACGCTCGCGCCGGTGGTGAGCACGCGGCCGTCGACGAGGAGCGGCTCCTGGAGCGTCGCGACGATGTCCGCCGCACGGGCCTCGACCTGCTCGCTCGATTTCACGTCCTCGAGCAGCACGGTGAACTCATCGCCCCCGAGCCGTGCGAGGCGGCCGGCGGGGCCGGTGGCGGCGTGCAGCCGCTCGGCGATGTGCTGCAGCACCCGGTCGCCGAAGCTGTGACCGAGGGTGTCGTTGATCGACTTGAAGTTGTCGACGTCGACGAACAGCAGCGCCAGGCGCTGCCCGCTGCCGGTGCGCGAGAGCGCGCTCTCGAGCTGCGCCGCGAGGCTGCGGCGGTTGGGCAGCTGCGTCAGCGGATCGTGGTGCGCAAGGTGATGGAGCTGGCGGGTGCGCTCGGCGACGCGCTGCTCGAGCTCGGTCTGGTGGGCGCGCAGCTCCGTTTCCGCGTGCGCGATGCGATCGGCCATGGTGTTGAAGGATTCGGCGAGCTCGTCGATCTCGGCCGAGCCGCCGCGCGGGGCGCGCGCCCCGCGGTCGCCGCCGGCGAGCAGCCGCGTGGCCGCGGTCAGCCGGCGCACCGGCACGCTGATGCTCACCGCGAGCAGCGCCGACACGAGCAGCATCAGAGCGAGCACCGCGAACGAGGTGTTCCGGAGCGTATGCTCGGCTCCCTCGGCCGCGGTGGCCGCGTGCTGCGCGGCCAGCAGCAGTCCCTCGCGCGCGGGCAGCTGCAGCTCCCGCTGCACGCCGACCGTGAGCGCGGCGCTGTCCTCGCGCAGGCTGTGCCAGAGCGGCCCGCTCTCGCCGTCGTAGCGCTCGCTCGCGCGGCGCAGCCGGGCGGCTTCCGCGAAGTCCTGCCGCACCAGGGAGAGCCAGGCGCGGCCCGGCGAAGCCTCGAATTCCGCGCTGTGCGCGTGCAGCACCTCCCTGAACTCACGCTCGCGCTGGGCGATTACGGCCGAGGGGGTCAGGTTGCCGCGCACCGCGTTGATGGCGGTGTGGAGCTCCGCGAGCGAGCGCTCCGCCACCACCTGCGTGCCGTTGATGGCGAGCCCCGAGCCGCCGGCGGAAACGATGCGCCGGTAGACGTCGTCGAGGGCCGCCTGGCGCCGGGCGTCCCACTGCAGGCGCTGCGAAGCACGGGTCGCGAGTTGACGCGCGTTGGCGATGTGACGGGTGAGCTGCTGGCGCAGTCCGGTGGCGGCGGCCGTGACCGCGCGCGGCGGCGCGCTGCTGAAGTACTCGGCGACCGCCGCCTCGAGCGCATCGCCGGCGAGCGTGATGGTGCTGAGCTTGTCGTCGGCGCTGTGCGCCTGCACGTACTCGCCGACCGCGCGATCGTAGGCGATGAGCTTTTCCAGCACGGCGTTGGCTCTGTTGGCGAGCGGCTCGTGCTCGGTCTGCATGCTGCGAACGGCCTCGAGGGCCTGGCGCGCGGTGCGCGTGGCGAGCGACTCGCCGAGCAGCAGCACGGCCGTGACCGCGGCGAGCCCGAGGCCGAGCCGCCAGCCGATCCCGAGGCGCGGGCTGCGCGGCGACCAGCGCGGGCGCGGCAGCCACCGGAGCCAGGCGCGCTCGGCGTCCGGCGGGCCGGAGAGCAGGGACTGCGAGATTTCAGCGATCGCTTTATGCATGCGACATAAACCGCGGCTGGCAGACGCGAAATGCCGTTATCGGTCACTCCAACAGCACCCCATGATGCGCGTGGAATCGGGGGCGCTTCCGTGGCCGACATCCCATAAAGCGTGAAATGGGCTGACCGGGCGGGCCTTACACAAGAGTGCGGAGCCCGCCATGCGAGCCGGCCGTCACGACTGAAGTGCCCTTCCGTGCCGGCCGTCACGTTCTTTGGCATATACTAGGCGCTTCCGATGAAGGGCGGCTGAACGGCATGAGCGAGCTCGCTGATACCTTTGATGCGGCCTTCTCGAAGGCCGTCGACCTCGGCAACCGGATTGCCGACAAGGACAAGGACGCCGACCTCTGGGACGTTGCCGACGGGCTACTCGCCGGCGCCATTCAGTACTGGCTCTACTCCCGCCAGCCCTGTGGCGATCCGCGCTGCCAGGACTGCATGCCGATCAGCACCTCGCAGGGCCGCATGGCGGAGCTCAACCGCCTCATCGAGCAGCTCGCTTCCGAGAGCGAGTACTTCCACACCCCGACCGACGCCAACGCCGGCCGGGCGTAGACGACACACTCGGAAATCCTCCGGGGATCTAAGCGTTCAGCCCGTAGCCTGTGCCTTGCGCGCGGCGCCGGCCACTTCTTCGAGCGCCTGCTCGAAGAGATGGCAGCCTTCCTTCAAGTGGTTGTCGGGAATCGTGAGCGGCGCGAGAAAACGGATCACGTTCGAGTACACGCCGCAGGAGAGAATCACGAGCCCGCGCCGGCCCGCAGCCTGCACCAGAGCCTTGGTGAGCTCGGCGTCGGGGTGATCGGCGCGCGCGTTCTTCACCAGCTCGACGGCCACCATGGCGCCGAGCGCGCGCACCTCGCCGATGCAGGGGAAGCGCACCTGCAGCCCCTTCAGACGCGAGCTCATGAAGCGCCCGATCTCGGAGGCACGCTTGAGGAGCTGCTCCTCACGGATCACCTCCAGCACCGCGAGTCCCGCGGCGCACCCGAGCGGTGAGCCGGCATAGGTCCCGCCGAGTCCGCCGGGTCCGGGCGCGTCCATGATTTCGGCCTTGCCGATCACGGCCGACAGCGGCACCCCTCCGGCGACGCTCTTGGCGATGGTGATGAGATCGGGCTCGACGCCGGCGTGCTCGATCGCGAACATGCGCCCCGTGCGCCCGAAGCCGCTCTGGATCTCGTCGGCGATCAGCACGATGCCGTGGGTGTCACAGACGCTGCGCAGCCGCCGCAGGAGCTCCGGCGGCGCGGCATAGAAGCCGCCCTCGCCGAGCACCGGCTCGATGATGATCGCCGCGACGCGCGCGGGATCGACGTCCGCCCGGAACAGCTGCTCGAGCGCGCCGAGCGCATGCTCGACGCTGATACCGTGATACGGCATCGGGAAGGGCAGGTGGTAGATCTCCGGCAGCAGCGTCCCGAACCCGGCCTTGTAGGGCTGCACCTTGCCGGTGAGGCTGATGCAGGCGAGCGTGCGGCCGTGGAAGCCGCCCGAGAAGGCGATCAGCGCGGAGCGCCGCGTGTGAAAGCGCGCGATCTTGATGGCGTTCTCGACCGCTTCCGCGCCGGTGGTGAGAAAGATGGTCTTCTTGGGGGGTGTGCCCGGGGCGAGCGCGTTCAGCGCTTCCGCGAGCGCGATGTAGCTCTCATAGGGGGTCACCTGGAAGCAGGCGTGGGTGAATTTCCCGAGCTGGCGCGAGACAGCCTCATGCACCTTCGGGTGCACGTGCCCGGTGTTGAGCACCGAGATGCCGCTCGCGAAGTCGACGTAGCGCCGGCCCTCCACATCCCACAGCTCCGCATTGGAGGCCCGCTCGGCGTACACGGCGAGCGAGTTGGTCACGCCGCGCGGCACGGCTTGGAGACGGCGTTGGTGCAGTTCGGCGTTCGACGTCACGGTAGTCCCCTTCAGGCGAGTTTGTGGCGCGCGAGCGGCAGCGAGCGCAGGCGGCGGCCGCTCGCGGCGTGGATGGCGTTGCAGACCGCGGGCGCGACGAGGGCGGTCGACGGCTCGCCGATGCCCCCGGGAGGCGCGCGGTTGTCGAGCAGCAGCACATCGATGCGCGGAATCTCGTTGATCCGCAGCACCCGGTAGGTGTCGAAGTTGGTTTGCTGCACGCGGCCGCGCTGGATATTGATCTCGCCCCAGAGAGTCGAGCTCAGGCCGAAGATGATGCCGCTCTCCACCTGCGCGACGACGATGTCCCGGTTCACGACCTGGCCGCAGTCGACCGCGCAGACGATCCGGTGCACCCTGACCTTGCCGTTCTCGAGCGAGATCTCGGCGACCTGCGCCATGTAGGTGTCGTAGCCGCTCATGACGGCGAGCCCGTGAAAGCGTCCCTTGGGGGCCGCGCCGTAGCGGGCCTCCTGAGCGGCGAGCTCGAGCGCCTTGAGGTATCGCGGCTGCTTCGAGAGCAGCGCCCGGCGGAACTCGAGGGGATCCCTGCGGGCGCTCGCGGCGAGCTCGTCCATGAAGCTCTCGGCGACGAAGCAGTTGAGCGCATGGCTCACCGAGCGCATGTAGCCGACGTTGATGCCGATCTCGTGCCGCAGGTACTCGACCGACACGTTGGGCACATCGTACGGGTAGTTGGCCGCCGCCTCGATGGCGAAGGGGTCGATGCTCTTTGCCACCACCGCGGGAAACAGGCGCGCGGTGACCGAGGGGCCCACCAGGCGCAGCTTCCAGGCGATCAGCTTGCCGCTCTTGTCGAAGGCGCCGATCGCGGTGTCGAAGGCCGGCGGCCGGTAAACGTCGTGGGTCGTGTCGTCTTCCCGCGTCCACAGGAGCTTCACGGGCTTGCCGACCGCCTTGGAGGCTTCGACCGCGGCGGGGACGAAGTCGACATCCAGGCGGCGGCCGAAGCCGCCGCCGAGGAACGTGGTGTGCACTCGCACCTGCTCGGGCTTGAGCCCGGCGGCGCTCGCGGCGGCCTGCTGCGCCACCTGCTGGATCTGCGTCGGCACGTAGATGTCGCAGCCCTCGGCGCGCACGTCGGCGGTGCAGTTCTGCGGCTCGAGCGTCGCGTGCGCCAGGAGCGGCAGCTGGTACTCGGCCTTGACCACCCGCGCGGCGGACTTGATGACGGCGTCGGCGTCCCCGTCCCGGCGGGCGCTCTGCGCCGTGCCGGTCGCGCGCTCGAGCCCGCGCAGGATCACGCCGTCGTTCAAGGCGCCGTTCGCCCCGTCGTCCCACTTGATCGCGAGCACATCGCGCGCCTTGAGCGCCTGCCACCACGAGGTGGCGACCACCGCGATGCCCGATGAGGTCTGCACCACGGCCTTGACACCGGGCAGGGCGCGCGCCTTGCTGTCATCGAAGCTCGCCGCCTTGCCGCCGAGCGCCGGCGGCTGGGCGAGCGCGGCATAGAGCATCTCGGGCAGGCGCACGTCGATGCCGTAGCGCGCACTGCCGTCCACCTTGAGTGGGGTATCGAGTCGCCTCACGGAGGTGCCGATCAGGCGGAAGTTCCCGGGATCGGTGAGTTTGACGTCGTTCGGCACCGGGAGCCTGGCGGCGGCCTCGGCGCACGCGCCGAAGCTCGCGCGCTTGCCGGTCGGGGAGACCACGAAGCCGTTCTCCACGCGGCAGACGGCGGCCCGAATGCCCCACTCCCGCGCGGCGGCGCTGATCAGCATGGTGCGCGCCTGCGCGCCCGCCCTGCGGAGCTTCAGCCACGCATCGCGCACGCTGGTGCTGCCGCCGGTGATCTGCGTGCCGAGGAGGTCGTTCTTGTACGCATCGCCCGCCGGAGCGAAGTCGATGCGGATGCGGCCGAGGTCCACTCCGAGCTCTTCGGCGATGAGCGTCGGCAGCGCCGTGTAGACGCCCTGGCCCATCTCCGAGCGGTCGCAGAGGAAGGTGATGGTGTTGTCGGTGCCGATGCGCAGCCATGCATTGGCGGCGACCGTCTTCGGCTCCCCGCTCGTGCGCCCCGGCTTGCTGCAGCCGGGCAGGTGCAGCGCGATGATCAGGCCACCCGAGACACAGGCGGAGCTCTTGAGGAAGGCGCGTCGATCGAGGCTCATGCGGACCTCCATCTCATTCTCGCGGGGCCGGTAAATCAGCCGCCGGACTTGAGCTGCGCGGCGCGGTGAATCGCGGCGCGGATGCGCTGATAAGTGCCGCAGCGACAGATGTTGCCGGACATCGCGGCATCGATGTCGGCATCCGAGGGTTGCGGGGTGTGCGCGAGCAGCGCCGCCGCCGACATGATCTGGCCCGACTGGCAGTAGCCGCACTGCGGCACGTCGAGCTCGATCCAGGCCTTCTGCACCGGATGGCTGCGATCGGACGAGAGGCCCTCGATGGTGGTGATCTTGCCGGCCGCGGCGGCGCTCACCGGCGTGCGGCACGAGCGCACCGCCTGCCCATCGAGATGCACCGTGCAGGCGCCGCACAGCGCCGCGCCGCAGCCGTACTTGGTGCCGGTCAGGCCGAGCGTGTCGCGCAGCACCCACAGCAACGGCGTGTCGGAATCGACGTCGACCTCGGTGTCCTTGCCATTGACGTTGAGCTTGATCATGGAGCCCCCTTTCGCCGTCGTCTCCGACCAACACGGGCGGCGCTCGAGCAAGTTGCGCGCCAGGCTCGTGGCGCGCGCCGCGTACTATAAGGCTTAACCGCGCGCGGCGCGCACTCCGGCCCCTGACCGGGGAGGCGTCATGCGCGGGGGCACCGGACCCTCTACAATGCCGGGCCGAACACGGAAGAGCGAAAGCGAGCCTCTTGAGCCAGCTTCCAGGCAGCGCCGCCCCTGCGGCGCCGATCAGCACCGAAGTCGTCGTCGTGGGCGCCGGACCCTGCGGGCTGTTCCAGGTGTTTGAGCTCGGGTTGCTCGGCATCGGCGCGCACGTGGTGGATTCGCTGGCGCACCCCGGCGGACAGTGCGCGGAGCTCTATCCCGACAAGCCGATCTACGACATCCCGGCGCTGCCGGTGTGCGGCGCCCAGGAGCTGGTCGATCGGCTGCTGCAGCAGATCAAGCCCTTCAAACCGCAGCTGCATCTCGGCCACGAGGTGGTGGAGTTCGCGCCGCGCGAAGCGGGGCGCTTTCACCTGCGCAGCGCGGGCGGAGTCAGCTTCGACGCCGGTTGCGTGGTAATCGCGGCGGGCGTCGGCTCGTTTCAGCCGCGGCGCATCGCGCTGCCCGGCGCCGAGGCCTTCGAGGGCACGCGCATCCACTATCGGGTGAAGAGCGCGGCCGAGCTCGAGGGCAAGCGCCTGGTGATCTTCGGCGGCGGCGACTCGGCGCTCGACTGGACGCTCGAGCTGCTCGGCAAGGCGACGAGCCTGACACTGGTGCACCGCCGGCACGAGTTCCGCGCCGCGCCCGCCTCGGTCGCGCGCATGCAGCAGCACGTGGCGGCGGGGCGCATGCGCTGCTTCCAAGCGCTCCCGCACTCGCTGCTCGTCGAGGACGGCGCGCTCCGCGGGGTCAACATCCGCGCCCCGGACGGCACGGTGGAGCCGCTCGAGGCCGAGCAGCTGCTGGTGTTCTTCGGGCTGCACCCGAAGCTCGGACCGATCGCCGAGTGGGGACTGGCGCTCGAGAGGAAGGCGCTCGAGGTCGACACCGAGAAGTTCCAGACCAGCCTCCCCGGGGTCTTTGCGGTCGGCGACATCAACACCTATCCGGGCAAGAAGAAGCTGATCCTGTCCGGATTCCACGAGGCGGCGCTCGCCGCGTTCGCGATCCAGCATCATCTGTATCCGCAGAAGAAGCAGTTCCTGCAGTACACGACCACGAGCCCGCTGATGCACCAGCGTCTGGGAGTGCCGGACTGAAGGGTGCGGCGGGAAGTTTTGCCCCATAAAGACAGTCTTGCCCGATGAAGGAGGAGACGATGAGCCTGATGCGCAACACAATCGCCGCCGCGATGCTCGGCGCACTCGCGCTTGGCACCCACGCCCATGCGGCCGCGGATCCCTGCAAGCTCGAGATCAGCGGCAACGATCTCATGCAGTTCGACAAGAGCGAGCTCAGCGCGCCCGCCACCTGCAAGGAGATCACCGTCACGCTGCACCATACGGGCAAGCTTCCCAAGGAGGCCATGGGGCACAACTGGGTGCTGGTCAGCGCCGCGGACCTGGTCGACGTCGCCAACGCCGGCATGACCGCCGGGCTCCCCAACAACTACGTGCCGCCCGCAGACAAGCGAGTGCTCGCGCACACCAATACCATTGGCGGCGGCGACACGACGAGCGTGACGTTCCCGACCTCGATCCTGAAGAAAGGCGGCGCCTACGCGTACCTGTGTACCTTCCCGGGGCACAACGCGCTGATGCACGGCACCTTCAAGTTCGGCTGACGCCTCTGGCAAGCTCACCACCCATGGACCAGCGGCTCAAGGACCTGCTGGCGCTGCTCGAGCTCGAGCAGCTCGAGGTGAATCTGTTCCGCGGTGAGAGCCGCGACATCGGCGCTCCGCAGGTATTCGGCGGACAGGTGCTCGGGCAGGCCCTGAGCGCCGCGGCCGCCACCGTCGAAGCGCGCGTGGTGCACTCGTTGCACGCGTATTTCCTGCGGCGCGGCGATTGCAACGCCCCCATCGTCTATCAGGTGGATCGCAGCCTCGACGGCCACAGCTTCACGAACCGTCGCGTCGTCGCCATCCAGCACGGCGAGCAGATCTTCAACATGACCGCCTCGTTCCAGGTGAGCGAAGCGGGCTTCGATCATCAGATCGCGATGCCCGCGGTACCGCCGCCGGAGAGCCTGCCGGATCCGCTCGAGGGGCCGCCGGCAGCGCTCCTCGAGCGGCTGCCGGAGCGCGTGCGGCGCTTCTTCGAGCAGCCGCGGCCGTTCGAGTTCCGCCCGGTGCAGGGCATCGACCCGCAGCGCACCGCGCCCGAGCGGCAGATCTGGTTTCGCGCCGTGGGAGCGCTGGCGAACGAGGAGATGCTGCACCGGCGGCTGCTCGCCTACGTGTCGGATTTCTTCCTCCTCGACACGGCGACGCTGCCGCACGGCACGTCGCTCCTCCGGCCCGACCTGGTGATGGCGAGCATCGATCACGCCCTGTGGTTTCACCGCCCGCTGCGCGTCGATGACTGGCTGCTGTACGCCATCGAGAGTCCGAGCGCCTCGGGGGCGCGCGGCTTCGCCCGCGCCAGCGTGTTCGCGCGCGACGGCCGCCTCGTCGCAAGCGCCGCCCAGGAAGGGCTGGTCAGGCAGAGGCAGAGGACTTGAGCGAGCCGGGTTCGGGCCGCGCACTTCGCGCTCAGCGACCCGCGCGTGCGCTCAGGGCTTCGATGTCCTTCAGCAGCAACGGATTGAAGCGCGCCGGCGCTTCCAGCATGAGGAAGTGGCCGGTGTGGTCCAGCACGTCGAGGGTGAAATCGGGGAGCGACCTGCGGATCCGCGCCGCATCGGTCGGCAGCAGATCCGAGTTGATGGCGTACACCGGCACGTGGACGGCGGGCAGCACGGAGGCGAAATCCATCGACAGGAGCGATCGCAGGCTCGCGACGGCGATCGCGGGGGGCTCGAGCGACATGTCGTAGGCCACCTTCTGCACCAGCGCCCGGTCCGCATCGCGCGGGAACAGCGACCCGCTCACCATCCGGCGCGTCTCGCCCACGAAGTCGGTGCGGAAGGGAGCGACGCGCTGCTCGATTTCGGCCGGGGCGAGTGGCGGCAGACCCACGGTGCGCAGCGCCTCGACCGCGATCACCCCGCGGAGGCGCGCGCCGATCAGCGGGGCGGCGACGAGCGCGACCGCCGCTCCCATGGAATGTCCCACCACCACCAGGCGCGCGTTCGGAATCTGGCGCGCCACCGCCGCGACGTCCTGCGCGTAGCTGGCGATCGACCAGTCGCTGCGGTTGTTGCCGGAGGCGCCGTGGCCGGCGAGGTTCAGCGCCACCACCGTGTAGCGCGCCTTGAGAACATCGAGCTGGGCGTGCCAGTAGTTGGCGTCGTTCGCCCAGCCGTGCACCAGCAGCACGGCCGGCTCGCCGTGCCCGTAGACGCGATACTCGACGTGCACGTTGTCGGGCGACGTGGCGATGCGCGGACCTTCGTCGGCGCCCGCGCTCCCCCGTATCGTCGCCGCGCCCGGTGAGGGCTGCCGCCCGCATGCCGTCAGCGCCACGAGCAGCAGTGCGAGCGAGACTCTGCGCCGCTCAGGCATCCGCCGCAGCGGCCTCACGCCGCAAGACCTTGCCCGGGTTCATGATGCCGTGCGGATCGAAGGCGCGCTTCACGGCCCGCATGAGCTCGAGCTCCACCGGGGAGGCGTAGCGCTCGAGCTCGCCGACCTTGAGCACCCCGATGCCGTGCTCGGCGCTGAAGCTGCCGCCGAACTCGCGCACCAGGTCGTGCACCGCGCGCCGCACGCCGTCCGCGCGGGCGAGGAAGCGCTCGCGGTCGGCGCCCGGGAGCTGGCTCACGTTGAAATGCAGGTTGCCATCGCCGACGTGGCCGTAGGCGACGAGGCGCCCGTCGGGAACGTTGGCGCTGATCCAGGGCGCGGCGCGCGCCACGAAGTCCGGCAGCGCGACGACCGGCAGCGAGATGTCGTGCTTGAGACTGGCGCCTTCGTGACGCTGCGCCTCGGGAATGCTCTCGCGCAGCTTCCAGAGCGCCGCGCGCTCGCGCTCACTGCGAGTGAGCACGGCATCGCGGACGGTGCCGCGCTCGAGCGCCGCGGCGAGCGCCTCTTCGAGCAGCGCATCGAGCGGCTCGGCGGCCCGCGATGAGGACAGCTCGCACAGCACCGACCACTCGTTCCCGCCGGGCAGCGGGTCGGTGACCCCCGGGATGTGGCGCGTGGTGAGCTCGATGGCGGCGCGCGGGATGAGCTCGAATGAGCTGATGCGGTCGCCGCTCGCCGCGCGCAGCTCCCCGAGCAGCGTCACGGCGGCGCGCACGTCGGGGAGCGCCGCGAGCGCGGTCGCGCGGACCTGCGGCTGCGGGAACAGCTTGAAGCTCGCGGCGGTGATCACGCCGAGGGTGCCCTCGGCGCCGAGAAACAGCGACTTGATGTCGTAGCCGGTATTGTCCTTGCGCAGCGTCGAGAGCCCCTCGAGCACGCGCCCGCCGGGCAGCGCCACCTCGAGCCCGAGCACCAGGTCGCGCATCATTCCATAGCGCAGCACGTTGACGCCGCCGGCGTTGGTCGAGAGGTTGCCGCCGATCTGACAGCTCCCCTGGGAGCCGATGCTCAGCGGAAAGAAGCGGCCGGCCGCCTCCGCCGCCTGTTGTACCTGCGAGAGGATGCAGCCCGCCTCCGCGACGAGGGAGTAGTTGCCGGCGTCGAGGGCGCGGATGTGATTCAGCCGCTTGAGCGACAGGACCAGCTGGCGGCCGGAATCATCGGGGATCCCCCCGCCGCAGTAGCTGGTGTTGCCGGCCTGCGGCACCACGCCGATCCGTTCGGTCTCGCACAGCGCGAGCAGCCGTGAGACTTCCGACACCGTGCGCGGCAATGCCACGGCCAGTGCCCGCCCGCGGCAGCGTCCGAGATGGTCGACCAGGAAGGGCGCGCAGTCGGCGGCTTCCGTCAGCACCCCGTCGGCGCCGAGGATGTCGCCGAGCCTGCGGGCGAGACCTGACGCCGCTGCTGTCAATGGGTGCCGAGTGCGCGCAGCGCCGCGATCCGCTCATCGAGCGGCGGATGGCTCATGAACAGCCGCGCCAGGGGGCCGGCGGCGCTGCCGTCGGCGATGCCGAAGGCGGCGAACTGCGGGGCAGGCAGCGGCTCGTGAACCCGCTTGAGCTCTTCGAGCGCTGCGATCATGTTGCCGGTGCCGGCGAGCTCGGCGCCGCCACGGTCGGCGCGGAACTCGCGCCAGCGGGAGAACCACATGACGAGCGGGGTTGCGAGGATGCCGAACACGATCTGCAGCGCGTAGAAGACCAGAACTGAGGCGAAGCCTCGGCCATCCTCGGACCGGAACACCGCCCGGTCGATGATGTTGCCGACCACGCGCGACAGGAGGAGCACGAAGGTGTTGACCACGCCCTGCACCAGAGTGAGGGTCACCATGTCGCCGTTGGCGACATGTGTCATCTCGTGCCCGAGCACGGCCTCTATTTCCGTGCGGTTCATCTGCCGCAGGAGCCCGGAGCTCACCGCCACCAGCGCGGAGTTACGGTTTGCGCCGGTCGCAAACGCGTTGGGCTCGGGGGAATCGAAAATGCCGACCTCCGGCATACCGACTCCCACCCTGCGGGCGTGATTCTCGACCACCGAGAGCAGCCACTGCTCGGTCGGGTCGGCCGAAGGGCCGATGACCTGCACACCCATGAACATCCTGGCCTGCATCTTCGACATGGCGAGCGAGATGAAGGCGCCGCCGAAGCCGAACAGCGCGGCCCACACCAGCAGGCCCGAGAGACTGCTGCCGCGTTGGGCGAGCCACACGTCGAGCCCGAGCAGGTGCGCCACGACCGACAGCACCAGCAGCACGGCGAGGTTGGTCGCGAGGAACAACACGATGCGTTTCATGACGGACTTAAAACCTTGAGTGGGATTGAGGGGTTGGGTGAGGGAATTGAAGCCCGACGGCACTCTACCGTCGGGGACCTACGATTTGCCAGCTTTGGGGGCGGGAAGCGCCTTTTCAAGGGGTGCGGTGCGGCCCCGCGAGTACGCTCGCCTTAGGCCCGCCACTGGGCGTGAGCTCAATAGTCCTCACGCTCCTCGTCGACGTCGTCGTCGTCCTCGTCGTCGTCGTCCTCGTCCTCGTCCTCGTCCCAGTCGTCCTCGTCCTCGTCGGTGTCCTCGTCATCGGATTCCGACCAGCCCTCGGGCTCCTCGATCTTCTCGAGATCCATCTCGTGCCAGGCCTCGAGATCGATCTCCTCGATTTCGCCGTCGAGGTACTCGATCTCTATGAGCTCCGAGTCCTCGTCGATCGACAGAACGCGGAACGAATCCTCTTCTTCGAGATTTTCGTACCACTGGGAGGGCACGGGCTCGTAGTCTCTGCTCACCGCGAAAGCCACCCTTGTCACATTCGCCGCCGACAAGTGTAGGGGCTCTCCTCGGGTTGGGCAACGCAGCTCGATTGCGTATAGTTTTCCTCCATGAACGCCCGGCGTCCGGATTTGGCAGCGCCCCTGACTCAGGCACGGCGAGTCGTCGTGAAGGTGGGCTCGGCGCTGCTGGTGGATGGGGACAGCGGGCGCGTGAATCGTGCCTGGCTCGAGACCCTGGTCGAGGACCTGTTGCGGCTGCGCCGGCGCGGCCAGCGCGTCATCCTGGTGTCATCCGGGGCCATTGCGCTCGGGCGGCGCCGGCTCGGGCTGAAGCACGGCGCGCTGCGCCTGGAGGAGAGCCAGGCGGCGGCGGCGGTCGGGCAGATCCGCCTCGCGCACGCCTACAAGGAGCTGTTCGAGGGCTGCGATGTGACGGTGGCCCAGGTGCTGCTGACACTCGATGACAGCGAGAACCGTCGTCGCTATCTGAACGCGCGCGCGACCCTCGAGGCGCTGCTCGAGCTCGATGCGCTGCCGGTGATCAACGAGAACGACACGGTGGCGACCGCCGAGATCCGCTACGGCGACAACGACCGCTTGGCGGCGCGGGTCGCGCAGATGGCGGGCGCGGACTGCCTGGTGCTGCTCTCGGACGTCGAGGGCCTCTACAGCGCCGACCCGAACCGCGACCCCGCCGCCCGCTTCATTCACGAGGTGCGGCAGATCACCCCGGACATCGAGGCGATGGCGGGGCGCTCGACTTCGGCGGTGGGCTCGGGGGGCATGACGTCCAAGATCCTCGCCGCGCGCATCGCGGTGGCGTCCGGATGCCACATGTGTATCGCGGCCGGGTCTCACCGCCACCCGCTGCGGCGCATCGAGGAGGGGGCGGACTGCACCTGGTTCGTGCCGACGGCGACGCCGGCGGCGGCGCGCAAGCAGTGGATCGCGGGGACGCTGCGCCCGGCAGGCGCCATCAGCATCGACGCCGGCGCCGAGCGCGCACTCCTCGACGGGCGCAGTCTCCTCCCCGCCGGCGTCACCGGGGCCCGCGGCCGCTTCGACCGCGGCGACACGGTGAGCGTGCTCGCCGCGGACGGCGCCGAGATCGCCCGCGGCATCGTGGCCTATTCGGACGTCGACGCCGCCCGCATCATGGGGCGCAAGTCCTCCGAGATCGCCGAGATCCTCGGCTTTCGCGGCCGTGACGAGATGATCCACCGCGACGACCTGGTGCTCATGCGCCCGGAGCTCTCTTCAGCGGCCGCGGCCGAGCCGGCCGCGCAGGCCTCGCCCTGAGGCGCCATGAACGCGGATCAGATCGGCGAGTTGATGGAGGGGCTCGGCAAGGCGGCCACCGCCGCCGCGCAGGTGCTCGCGCTCGCTTCGACCGATCAGAAGAATTCCGCGCTGCGGGCGGCGGCGGCGGCGGTGCGCGCCCGCCGCGCGGCGATCCTCGCCGCCAACGAGCGCGACATGTCGGCGGCGCGCGCGGCGCGGCTCTCCGGACCGCGCCTCGAGCGGCTGCGCCTCGATGAGCGGCGCATCGAGGCGATCGCCGAGAGCATCGACGCGGTAATCGAGCTGCGCGATCCGATCGGATCGGCGAGCGCGGAGTGGGAGCGGCCGAACGGGCT
The DNA here is from genome assembly GCA_001914695.1 of Gammaproteobacteria bacterium 13_2_20CM_66_19. GTDB lineage: Bacteria > Pseudomonadota > Gammaproteobacteria > Steroidobacterales > Steroidobacteraceae > 13-2-20CM-66-19. The sequence goes on from MNCZ01000106.1 coordinate 45,473, forward strand.
CAGGATCCAGCGCGTGGTCGTGCCACTCGGCGTCATCGGCATCATCTACGAGAGCCGTCCCAACGTCACCGCGGACGCGGGCGCCCTGTGCCTGAAGTCGGGCAACGCGGCGATCCTGCGCGGCGGCTCCGAGAGTCAGCACTCGAGCCGGGCGCTCCACGAGTGTCTCGATGAGGGGCTGCGGGCGGCGGGGCTGCCTCGGGAATGCATTCAGCTGGTGCCGGTGACCGATCGCGCCGCGGTCGGCTACATGCTCGCCGGCATGAGCGAGTATGTCGACGTGATCGTGCCGCGCGGCGGCAAGGCGCTCGTCGAGCGGGTGCAGAAGGAAGCGCGCGTTCCGGTGATCGGACACCTCGAGGGCAACTGCCACGTCTACATCGACCGCGACGCCGACGTGCGCATGGCGCGCACCATCGCGCTCAACGCCAAGATGCGGCGCACGGGGATCTGCGGCGCCGCCGAGACGGTGCTGATCGACCGCGCCTGCGTCGCGACCCATCTCGCCCCCGTGGTGCGGGACCTCCTCGACGCCGGCTGCGAGGTCCGCGGCGACGCCACCGTGCTCGAGGTGGATCCGCGCGTGCGTCCGGCGAGCGAGGACGACTGGTACACCGAATATCTCGACGCGATCATCGCCGCACGCGTCGTCGACGGGGTGGACGCGGCCATCGCGCACATCGCGCGCTACGGCTCGGCGCACACCGAATCGATCGTGACCGAGAACCGGGCCACCGCGGAGCGCTTCCTGCAGCGGGTCGACAGCGCCATCGTGCTGCACAACGCGTCGACCCAGTTCGCGGACGGCGGCGAGTTCGGCATGGGTGCGGAGATCGGCATCTCGACCGACCGCTTTCATGCCCGGGGGCCGGTCGGGGTGGAGCAGCTCACCAGCTACAAGTACGTCGTGCGCGGCGCGGGGCAGGTGCGCCCCTGAAAGAGTGCGGCGGCACGCCGCGCGAGGTGAGTCTCACCGGCGGTGGCGGCGAGACTTCAGCGGCCGTGCCGGTGCGCGTGTCCGTGCGCCTGCGCGGCGGGCGCTTCCGCCTCGTGGGCCGCCGGGGCGGCGCAGCGTTCGCAGTTCACCCAGCCCGAGTCGCCGCCGGCGTAATGCTCTTTCTTCCAGATCGGCAGGCGGTGCTTCACCTCGTCGATGATGTAGCGGCACGCCTCGAACGCCTCCGCGCGGTGCGGCGAGCTCACCCCCACCCACACGGCGAGCTCGCCGACGGCCAGATCCCCGAGCCGGTGCACGCAGGCCGCGTGCGCCACGCCGAAGCGCGCCATCGCCTCGCCGAGAATGCGCTCGCCCTCGCGCACGGCGAGCGCTTCGAAGGCCTCGTACTCGAGCCGCCGCACGCGCTCGCCGTCGCTCGAATCGCGCACCCAGCCCTCGAAGGAGGCGTATCCGCCACAGGCCGGGTCGGCGAGCTCCCCGCGCAGCGGCTCGGGCTCAATCGCGGTGCGGGTGAAGCGGAACACGGATCGCGCCCTGCGCGGTTCGCTCAACCGCCGGCGACCGGCGGGATGAACACCACCGCGTCGCCATCCGCGAGCGGGGTGGACCAGTCGCCGAACTCGGAGTTGATCGCGACCCGCAGCGCCTCGGGGCCGAGTGAGAAGGGATAGCGCCGGGAAAGCTCCGCGTACAGCTCGCGCGGCGTGCGCGCACCGCTCACCAGCGCCTCCTCGCGCCGCCCGGCCTGCTCGCGCAGCAGTGCGTAGTACTGCACCGTGAGGCGCTTGACCTCGCCCGAAGGCTGCTGCCTGGGCGCGGCGGAGCTCTGAGGGTTCATGAGGGACATGACGGAGCCATATTCCTGCGGTGTATTGACATTGTCGAGGGCCCGGGGGTTCGGCTCATCGAGCAGCAGCGTATCGCTTTCGGTGAGGAACCGGCGGGGGCATTGCCGGCCGGCGGCCACATACGCGGCGAGCGCCTCGCGGCTCGCCGGCTCGTAGATGGCGCACAGCGGCTCCGGCTCGCCGTCGTGGCTCGAGCGGTAGGCGGTGGCCGCGCGTTCGGGAGCGCGCGATTCGAGAAGGTGAGCGAGCGTGCTCTCATCGAGCAGCGGCAGGTCGCACGCCAGCACCAGCCATGCGACCTCGGGGTGCTGCGCCTGGGCGGCCAGCAGCCCCGCGATCGGGCCGAGGTTCTCCTCGCGGTCGCGGATCTGGGCAAAGCGCGCGCGCACCGGATCGTCGGCCTGGTCGGAGCGCACCGAAACGAAGGCCCGCGCGACGTGCGGCGCGAGGAGCCGCATGGCGCGCTCGAGCTGCGGCGTGCCGTCCGCGTAGGTGAGCGCGGCCTTGTCGCGGCCCATCCGGGTGCTGCGCCCGCCGGCCAGCACCAGACCGAAGAGCGGCGGCGCGGCCGAACTCGAGGATGAGCGTCGATCGGCCATGGGGGCTACCCGGCCGCCCCGCGCGCGAACGGCCGGCGGCCGCCGGACTTGGCCAGGAGGCGCAGCTGCGCGATCTCGATGTCGTGGGACAGCGCCTTGCACATGTCGTATATGGTGAGCGCCGCGACCGCCGCGCCGGTCAGCGCCTCCATTTCCACACCGGTGCGGTGATGCACCGACACGCGGCAGCGAACGGCGATCCCGGCGCCCACCGAGGCGATCTCGATCTGACAGTCCTCGAGCCCCAAAGGGTGACAGAAGGGGATCAGCTCGTGCGTCCTCTTCGCCGCCATCACGCCCGCGACGATGGCGGTGTCGAACACCGGCCCCTTGCCGGTGCGATGGCCGCTCGCCCGCAGCGCGCGCGCCACGGTGCGCGGCATGCGGATACGGGCCTCGGCGACCGCGACGCGATGCGTGACCTCCTTAGCGCCGACGTCGACCATCGTGGGACGCCGGCTCGCGTCGACATGGGTGAGGCGGCGGCTCGGCATCAGCCACCGATGTAGAACATCTCGATCTTGCGCTGCTCCTTCTCCGCCTGGCGGAGACTCGCGCGCTGCTCGCTGTAGCGGTCGGAGCGCTGCAGCCAGACGTTGCGGATCAGCTCGAGCAGCGCGTCGTCGCTCGCGCCGCCGCGCAGCGCATCGCGCAGGCTCGTGCCGCGGGTGGCGAAGAGACAGGTGTAGAGCACGCCGTCGGATGACAGCCGCGCGCGGGTGCAGTCGCCGCAGAACGGCTGCGACACCGAGGAGATGAAGCCGATCTCGCCCTGGCCGTCGGTGAACGCGTAGCGTTTGGCGACCTCGCCGCGATAGTCGGGCTCGAGCGCCGCGAACGGCCAGCGCTCGCCGATGCGCGCGGCGAGCTCCCTCGAGGGCACCACCAGCTCCGAGCGCCAGTGGTTGCGGTTGCCGACGTCCATGTACTCGATGAAGCGCACGGTCACCCCGGTGCCGCGGAAGCGCTCCACCAGATCGAGCGCCGTGTGATCGTTCACGCCGCGCTGCACGACGGCGTTGATCTTGATCGGCGTGAGCTCCGCGCGGCGCGCGTGCTCGATGCCGTCCAGCACCTCCTCGACCCCCCCGAACCCGCCGCTCATGCGCGCGAACACCTCGGGATCCAGGCTGTCGAGGCTCACCGTGACGCGCTTGAGGCCCGCCGCCTTGAGCTCGCTCGCGTAGCGCGCCAGCAGCACGCCGTTGGTGGTGAGGGCGACGTCCTCGACGCCCGCAATGGTCGTCAGGTCGCCGACCAGGTCGGGAAGGCCGGCGCGCAGCAGCGGCTCGCCGCCGGTGAGGCGGAGCTTGCGCACGCCGAGCTGCACGAAGAGTCGCGCGAGGCGCACGATCTCGTCGAAGGACAGCCGCTCGTGCGAGCCGAGGAAGCGGTACTGCTCGTGGTAGGTCTCGCGGGGCATGCAGTACGGACAGCGGAAGTTGCAGCGGTCCATCACCGAGATGCGCAGGTCGCGCATCGGGCGGGCGAGCGTATCCCGTGGCGCCGAACGCGCGTTCAGGGGAACGATGACCTCACGCACTGCCATGCCGAGCAGCAGAGTATGAGCACCACGGGGGGTAATGGCTATCGGTCGAAGGGGAGGGCGTCGGACCCGGAGCCGGCCGGCACGGGGGCGGCTCGGCGCGTCAGGACCAGCGGTACAGGCGCGTCACGAACCCTTTCGGGTAGGTATTCGGTCCCGGCGGCAGCTCGACGAAGCCCGCGGTGCCGGCGAGCGCCGTGAAGTCGCCCGACCCGTTGGTGGGAGCGGGCATCGCCCAGCTCCGCCCCCAGTCGTCCTGCTCGAGCCGCACCGGCAGGAAAAAGGTGAGCGGCGGATTCACGGTCACCGCCTCTCCGAGCGCGACGCGCTCCGGCGGCAAAGGCTGCTGGCCGAGGCTGCCGTTGAGCGAGGGGAGCACGTAGCGCGTCAGGCACACGAGGGTGGAGACCGGGTTCCCGGGCAGACCGAACACCGCGGTCCCCGAAGGCCCGACGCCGAACCACAGGGGCTTCCCCGGCCGCTGCGCCACCTTGTGGAAGATCGCGTGCACGCCGAGCTCCTCGAGCGCGGCGGGCACGAGGTCGAACCTGCCCATCGATACCCCGCCCGAGAGCACCAGCACGTCGTGAGTCTCGAGATGAAACCGGAGCCGCTCGCGCAGCTCGTCCCGGTCGTCCTGGATGTGATCGTCGGCCACCCGATCAAAGCCATGCTCACGCAGCGCGCTCACGATGGCGTAGGCATTCGAGCGACGCACCTGGTGAGCGAGCACGGGCTCCCCGGGCTCGATGAGCTCGTTGCCGGTGGAGATGACGGCGAGCATCGGCTGACTGCTCACGCGGATGCGGGCCATGCCGGCGGACGCGGCGATGGCGACCTCGGGCGCCCGCAGCCGCACACCCGCCGACAGCAGCAATGCTCCCTGGCGCGTGTCGCTGCCGCGGCGGTGCACGTTCTGCCAGGGCTCGGCGCGCGCGCCCGGCGCGAGCGAGGCCTGACCGCGCGCCAGCTCGAGCTCCTCGACCGGCACCACACAGTTGCACCCGAGCGGCAGCACCGCGCCGGTCATGACCTCGATGCAGTCTTCGGACCCGGCCAGCGTCAGGGGAGGATCGCCTGCGGCCTGCGTCGCCTGAACACGGAACGCACGGGTCCCGGCGCTCACCGTCTGACTGTCGAGGGCCACGCCGTCCATCGCCACACGGTCGAAGGGCGGCTGGTCGCGCTCGGCGTAGATGTTCTCGCGCAGCACCGCACGCGCAGCTTGCGCGAGCGGCAGCGACTCGATCGGCAGGCACTGCAGGTGCTGCCCGATCCTCAAGTCCGCTTCCGCCGGTGTGAGCACTCAGTTCTTCTGCCCGGCGGTCCTGGCTTTGAAGACCTTGACCTGCTCGTTGAAGCGGTCGGCGACGCTCTGCTCCTGATCGATCGCCGCGTTGTGCTTCTGCGCCTCGACGTGCTGCATGTCGGCCTTCTGCTCGGGCTTCAGCTTGTCCGCGCTCTTCGCGATGGCTCCTTCGAGCTCCTTGTCGATGCAGGCGACGTAGTCGTCGATCGCTTTCTGGTACGCCTTGACCGCCTTCTGTCCCGCGAGCATTTCCTCCAGGGTCGCGGTGGTGCCGTCCGGGAGCTTGTCGGGAGCCGCCGGATAGGGGCACTCGGCATGCACCGCTCCCGCCGTGAGCGCCGCGCCGAGCGCCACTGCAAACAGTGCCTTCATAACTACACCCTGAGATTTTGTGATTCGGATCGCTATCTTACACGGCGCGCCGTGCCGCGCCGCAGGCCCCGGCGCAGCAAGGGCGGGCACAGGAAGCAACCCTGCGCGTGGTCGTTCACGACTCCGACCGCCTGGAGAAATGCGTACACGATGGTCGTGCCCACAAAGCGAAAGCCGCGTTTCCTCAGATCGCGGGACACGAGGTCGCTCAAGGGAGTGCGCGCCGGGACCGCGCCCGCACGCGGGCGGTTGACGACGGGTACGCCCGAGACGAACGCCCAGAGGTAGCGGTCGAAGGAGCCGAGCTCGCGCTGCACGGCGAGGAAGGCGCGGGCGTTGCTGACCGTCGAGTCGATCTTCAGCCGGTTACGCACGATGGCCGCGTCCTCGAGCAACGCCGCGCGGCGGCGCGCATCGAAGCGCGCCACCCGCCGCGGGTCGAAGCGGGCGAACGCACGGCGGTAGCCCGCGCGCTTGCGGAGGATCGTCGACCACGAGAGGCCCGCCTGGGCGCCCTCGAGCGTGAGCATCTCGAAGAGCCGCCGCTCGTCGTGCACCGGGCGGCCCCACTCCTCGTCGTGATAGCGGACGTAGTCCGGGTCGGCGCCGGCTGCCCAAGCGCAGCGGCGCTTGCGGGCGCCGGCAGCGGTGCGCGTGCTCAAGGCTCAGGGCTCGATCAGAATCGGCGTGCCATCGGCCACGGCTCGCCAGACTTCATCGATGTCACGATCCGTCAGTGCGATGCAGCCGGCGGTCCAGTCGCGCGTGATACCGAACCGGCCGAGCGCTCCCCACCCGTTGCGCAGCCCGTGAACCATGATGAGCCCGCCCGGGCTCGCTCCACGGCGGTAAGCGGCGGCCGCGTCCCGGGCGGACGGGTAGGAGACATGGAGCGCCCTGTGGAAGGAGCTGTTCGGGTTTCGATAGTCGATGATGTAGCGGCCCTCGGGTGTGCGGCCGTCGCCCTCGCGCTCCTTGCGACCGACCGGATGGGGCCCGAGCGCCACGGAGTAGCTGCGAAGCAGCTGGCTCCCGCGGTAGAGCTCGAGTGTGCGCGTCGCCTTGTGCACGACGATGCGATCGGCGCGGACCCCGTCGGCGAGCCGCGGCCGCGGCCAATGCGCCCACAGCGGCGCGCCGATGAGCGCGAGGAGAACGCCGGCGAGAATCGCGCGCCTCATGAGTCGATCACGTCCACGTGCCCGTCGATCGCGTTCCGCTACCGGGAAGGCGCGGCAGTATAGGTTCAGTTCAGGGACGACGGCATCACCCGCAGCCGCCAACACGCCGAAGCCAGAGCTGCGGCAGCTGAGTCCCGACCGTCGCGCTCGCACGACGATAGTTCCATCTTCCCACCGCGGGTTCAGACCACAGTAACAATCCACGGTTCTCCTTAGCGCCCGGTTGGCCGGAAGGCACACAGCACTGCTGCCTCTCCAGCCTCAACTCGGTCGCGACAGTGCTGGCTCAAACCGTCACGCCGCTCGGGAAAGCAGAGCGGAGAGAGGATTCTCGATGAATTGCATTGCGGTTGCGTCCAGATGCGTACTGGCTGCCGCCATGATGGCGATCTTTCAAGCCACGACCTGGTCGGCTACCCCGCCGGCCAGGCAGAAAGATCGCGTGGCTCCGGTGGCCAACCCCTGTGCCCGCCTGACTGCCGGAAGCGTCGTCGAGAACCCACCGGCTCTCTTCAGCCGCGGCGGCGTGCTGTCGGTCGATTTCTCGTACCAGACGACTACGGATCTCGACGGTCGGTCGCTGTTCTGCTTCATGACACCCGACGGCCTCGAAAACCCGACGCTCCATGTGCAGCCGGGCGATCACCTGCAGATCAACATCACGAACAATACACCCGCAACGCCCGTCGAAATGCAGGTCAACCCGCCCCATTGCGGGGCGTCCGCCATCACCGATTCGTCGGTGAGCCTCCACTTCCACGGGACCAACGTTTCCCCGACCTGCCATCAGGACGAGGTGCTCCATACCGTCATCAATTCAGGCGAGACCTTCGCCTATGACGTTCTCATCCCCAAGGATGAGCCGCCCGGTCTGTACTGGTACCACTCGCACATTCACATGTACGTCGAGCCGACCCTGCTCGGCGGAGCCTCCGGCGTGATCGTGGTCGAGGGGATTCAGAATCTCGTGCCCGCTCTCGCCGGGATGCCGCAACGGATCCTGGTGGTTCGCGACCAAGAGGTCGCCAATGCGCCCGAACCCGGCGGGAGCGTGCCTACCAACGACATCACGCTCAACCATATTCCCATCGCCTACCCGCAACTCACCCCGGCCATCATCCAGATCCCCTCCGGGGAGAGGCAACTCTGGCGCGTATCCAACTCGAGCGCGTCGGAAATCCTCGACCTGCAGGTGCGATACGACGGCACTCCGCAGCCGCTGCAGATCGTCGCGCTGGACGGCGTGCCGACGGGATCACAGGACGGTACGCGCCAGGGCACCCCCATCCACGCGAAACACGTGCTGATCCCCACTGCGGGCCGCGCGGAATTCATCGTGCAGGGACCTACAGCCTCGGTCGGGACCGCCGCTCTGGTGACGCTGGCTGTCGACACCGGCCCCGATGGCGATTCTGACCCCGAACGGACTCTGGCCACGATCCAAACGGCTTCGGCGCAAACGGCTTCCGCGCGAGCGCCATCGGCGCAGCCCGCGTCGAGCGCCGCAGCGGACAATGCCGTACCGGCGCAGGCCGGGGCGCCGTGGAAACAGCGATTCGAGAAGCTTGCGGAGGCGCCGGTAACGGCGCAGCGCACGCTCTATTTCTCGGAAAACAACCCGCTCGGGCAGTTCTTCATCACGGTGGAGGGAGCGACGCCCAGGCTCTTCGACCCCAACGATCCTCCCAGCATCGTGACCACGCAAGGCGCGGTCGAGGACTGGACCATCGAGAATCGGACGCTGGAGAACCATGAGTTTCACACCCACCAGAATCACTTTCTGGTGCTCTCTCAGGACAACTTCGAGGTCAATGGCACGCGGGCGGACCACAGGATCGAGGGGCAGTTTCTCGATACCGTGCAGGTCCCATACTGGGACGGCAACCCGACCCATCCGTTCCCGAGCGTCACGTTTCGCATGGATTTCCGGGGGCTCGACATCGGCGACTTCGTCTACCACTGCCACATCGCTGAGCACGAGGATAACGGCATGATGTCGATCATTCGGGTCATCCCCGCTCCGGCGGCGGCCACCTCGACGCCGACCGCCGGTCGGAGAACTGCCCGATAGGCCGCCGCCGCCAGCCGGCACGCCGAGCCGAACCCCGCAAGCCTGGACTCGTGCGGGGCGGTTCGGCGCGCCGGCGTCTCATCCGCAGCGTTCTCGCGAGTCGCGCCGGCGGAACGGGATTCTTCCCGAGCCCAGCCGCTACGCTTGAACCCCGAGTCGCACCCGGCGGCACTCACGTACGCCCGAATCCCACAACCAACTTACGGGGTGCCAGTCATGCGTCAATTCATTGCGCCGCTCAAGGCAGCGGCACTCATCGGGATTGCTGCGGCGGCGACGATCGCGCGTGCCGCCGGAGACGAGTCGGATCGCAACGCTTACGTGGTCACTGCGCTCGTATCGAACCTGTCGGGCGCCGCCGCGCACCGGGATCCGGTGCTGCAAAACGCCTGGGGCATCGCCTTCAGCCCCGCAGGCAGTCCCTTCTGGGTCAATGACAATGTCACAGGCTGCTCGACTCTCTACACCGGTGACGGCACCAAGCTGGGGCTGCAGGTATCGATACCCTTGCCGGGAAACGTCGTGGCCCCCGGCTCCTGTCAGCCGGTTGATCCGAACAATCCGCCGAACCCCACTCCCGCGGCACCGACCGGGATCGTCTGGAATCCCTCCGCGGCGTTCCTGGTTCCCGGCACAAAGATAGCCGCGGTGTTCATCTTCGCGACCGAGGACGGCACCCTCTCCGCCTGGGCTGGAGGGTTGAATCCGTCCAACACCGCGGTGCTCGCGGTCGACAACTCGGCGTCTCCGACGGCGGCAGCGGGGGCAGTCTACAAGGGCCTCGTGTTCGGCTTGAGCGCCAAGGGAGGATTCCTCTATGCGACCAACTTCCGGGCGGGACGGATCGATGTCTTCGGTCCGCCGGGCGCAGACGGTCAGTTCACGCCGGTGACGACGGGCGGCGGATTCGTCGATGCCGATCTGCCGGCTGGCTACGCCCCGTTTGGTATCGCAAACATCGATGGCGACCTGTTCGTGACTTACGCCAGGCAGAACGATGCGAAACACGACGACGTCGCGGGACCGGGCCACGGCTTTGTGGACGTGTTCGACACCGACGGTCATCTGCTGCGCCGCTTTGCCAGTCGCGGGTCACTCAACTCCCCCTGGGGCGTGACGCGCGCATCGTTCGCATTCGGCCGCTTCAGCGGCAGGATCCTGATCGGGAACTTCGGCAATGGCAGAATCGGCGCGTTCAACAACGACGGTACGTTCGCCGGGGAGCTCGAGGACGCCGACGGCAACCCGTTGGCCATCGACGGCCTCTGGACGCTGACTCTCGGGGGCGGCCGCGGATCGAGCTCGGACTCCCTCTACTATGCGGCAGGTCCCAACGACGAAGTGAACGGATCGTTCGGCACGATCGCGCCGGCGCCCGGCGAGTAACGCACCCGACCGCAGGCAGCGGCCGGTGAACCTAGGCCCTGCCTGCGGCGGCTACACGGGTCCGTACAGTTCGCGGACCAACCCAATCACCTTGGCCTTGACCAACTCCGCATTGACTTCTGCGATTGTGTAGTCGCCTACGCCGCTACCGCCACGACTGCCATAGGTATTCTGCTCAAAGTGGATCCGCTGACTCTGGCGATCCGGCCTGGCCCGCAGGTACGGGTAACCCCCGAGGCCGTGACCAAGGCGCGCGTGCCTGCTGACAGGGATATCAATCCGTGCATCGCCTCCGTCAGTCAGCACTCTCGCCGCCACACCTCGCTCGTTGAGTGCTTGAGCCATCTGCCGGAGGGCAGGCGCAATCACACTGGCCAAGCAAGCTGTGGCCGCTTGAGTGAAGTCCTCCTCGGTCACGGTCTTGCCGGCTGCTTCATTACGGGCCTGTTCCACGCGGGCCTTGTGGTGGGCGAAGATGGCGTCAAGCTGCTGTTCGATGTCTTTGGCCATACGCGATGCTCCGACATGATGGCTTGCATCTGGCTCAGATCGAGGTGATCGAAAGCGCTCTGATCTTAAAACTCCCCGATTATTGATGCGCTGCAAACTCTGCGCGCCACGGCCCCGGCTGGGAACATTCGGCCGAATAAAGACTCCCGAGGAATGCTCGCGCGTGAGGATCGAGGAGTATCGCGCCCAACTCCGCGATCCCGCGCAACGACAGCAGATCAGGGAGGAAAACCTGGCGGGCACCCGGCAACGGGCCGAGGCAGACGGCGGCCTACAGGACCTGCACCGAGCTGGGCGTGGAAGTCGCGGCGCCGGGCCGCGTCCGTGTAGGGAGCAGGCTGCATTCACGAATGACCGAAACGCGAAGGTGAAGGCCACGCTCGCCCAGCCAGCCCGAAGGCGCGCCGCTCGAGGCAGCCGGGGGTGAAAACCCGCCGAACACGGTGCAATACCCGCCTTGGCACATCGGTGGAAACCCCGATATGCCCCTGCCGAAAATCGATGTTCACTGCTCTGGCAGTCGAACAAGACCAAGCCCGGCTGTACAGGGAGAGTATGTATACCGAGGCAGCCTTGCCGGAGAGCGAGCTACGAAAGCGCGTACAGCAGCGCATCAAGGAAGGTCGCCTGCCGGTAGCGTTCGTTAGGTTGGTCAACGACGGTGCCGGCGCCGGGGGACACGCCTGTCCGGTGTGTGATCAACCGGTCAAGCGTGACAAAGTCGAGTACGACATCGACCCGCGCAACGCCAATCACCACCTGGTCTTTCATTACCCGTGCTACTTGATCTGGCAGCGTGTGTGTGCGCGGCGTATTCGCGCGGGTGAACGCGCTGATCTCGGCGATCAACAGCGCTGAGCAGGAATACGCCGCCGCGACGACCAGGTAACTGCGGCGCGCAACCACGGGCGGCCGCGCGGAAGCCGCACGTGCTTCCAACTTGACTCGGGGACTCGCCGAGTTGTCGAACTCCCGCGCCGCCTGCGGCGGCGGCGGACCTTCCGCAGATGCGGCACCCGCCTGATCCGACCGGCGGTGCCGCATCTGCGATTCGCGGGCTTTATCCTGGGGCTCAGTAGCCCAACCCAGAATCGTCCGAGCCGCAGGCGGTGATCTCATCCGGCGGCGTGCTCGGGCCGGTGTTCGAAGGGTTAGGCTTGTGCAGCTCGATATGCCCGCCCGCCAGTACCCGCGTCGACACGATGACAGCGCTGATACCGGTAAAGGGCGGGCTGACACCGGTCAGCTTCAGTCCGAACTTGTCCACTCCCCTGCCATCGCCTGGGCTCGGATCGGAGTTGTCCTCCGTTCTGGCCCTGAACTTGACCGTGCCAAAAAGGTTGGTGTCGGCCGTGCCGCAGATATCGCGGACGTTCGAGCCCGGGGCTGGCTCGAAGTATGCGTCGATGCTGTCGCTGCT
>MNCZ01000061.1 GCA_001914695.1 Gammaproteobacteria bacterium 13_2_20CM_66_19
CAGGTCAGCGCTTCTCGAGCCTCGGTGAGATCAACCGCGGCAACGTCTCGCGGCTCAAGGTCGTCTGGACCTATCGCACCGGAGAGCTCGGCGCGGGATTCACTCGCGCCGGCAAGCTGACATTCGAGGCAACCCCGGTGCTCGCCTTCGGACTCCTCTACGTCGAGACCGGCACCAACATCGTGATCGCCCTCGACCCCGAGTCCGGGCACGAGCGCTGGCGCGTCGACCCGCACATCGATCGCGCGCGCCATTACGCCGAAGCGAGCTCCCGTGGGGTGAGTGTCTGGGAGAGCACCGACGCCGGGCAGACCGGCCTGTGCCGGAGGCGGATATTCACCGGCACGCTCGACGCGCGGCTCCTGGCGCTCGATGCGGAGACCGGACGCCCTTGCGTAGACTTCGGCGGCAGCGGCCAGGTGGACCTCACGCGCGGGCTGCGCATCCGCGACGTGGGGGCGTATCTCGTCACTTCGCCGCCCGCGGTTTACGCCAACGCGGTGATCGTCGGCTCCGCGATCGGCGACAACCGCGCAACCGACCTCGAGCGCGGGGTGATCCGCGCCTTCGACGCCAGGAGCGGCGCGCAGCTCTGGTCCTTCGATCCGCTGCCGGACTCGCCGTCACACCCGGCGGCCGCCGATTGGGACCTGGCGCAGGCGGCGGGCACGGGCGCGGGCAACGCCTGGGGCGTGATGACCGTCGACGAGGAGCACGGACTGGTGCTGCTTCCCACCGGCTCGGCGAGCCCCGACTTCTACGGCGGCAGGCGAGTCGGCAGCAACCGCTTCGCCAACTCGCTGCTCGCGCTCGATGCGAGGAGCGGCAAGCTGGTCTGGCACCGGCAGCTCATCCACCACGATCTCTGGGACTACGACCTCGCGGCGCAGCCGGTGCTCGGCGACATCGAGGTGCAGGGAGTCCCGGTCCCCGCGGTGATCCAGGCGACCAAGACCGGCATGTTGTATGTGTTCGAGCGCACCGGCGGACAGCCGCTCGTGCCGATCACCGAGAGACCGGTGCCCGCGAGCCACGTGCCGGGCGAGCAGGCGTGGCCCACGCAGCCCTTCTCCTCGCTCCCCGCGCTCACTGCGCAGCGGCCGGTGCTGCCTTCGGATGCCTGGGGGCTGACATTCTGGGATCGCGGCAAGTGCCGGGACCTCATCGCCTCGCTGCGCAACGAGGGCATCTTCACTCCGCCCGACACGCGCGGGACTCTCCTGTCGCCCGGCTACATCGGTGGAGTCAACTGGGGCGGCATGGCGTTCGATGAGCAGCGCCAGCGCGTCATCGCCGCCGTCAACCATCTGCCGATGGTGGTGACGCTGATGTCGCGGCAGGAGCTCGAGCGCGAGGGACGCTCCGAGCAATTTCCGCATTCCGAGTTCGCGCCGCAGACCGGCACCCCTTATGGCGTGCGCCGCGAGCCGCTGCTCTCGCCCTGGGACCTGCCGTGCACGGCGCCGCCCTGGGGGACCCTGGTGAGCGTCGATCTGCGCCGGGCTCGCATCGTCTGGCAGGTGCCGCTCGGATCGACCGAGGGGCTGACGCCCTGGTTCGTACCGTCACGCGATTTCGGCATGCCCAACATGGGTGGACCGATCGCGACCGACGGCGAGCTGGTGTTCGTGAGCGCGGCGATGGACAGTTACCTGCGCGCCTTCGACATCGAGACCGGACGCGAGCTGTGGAAGTACAAGCTGCCGGCGGGGGGGCAGGCCACGCCCATGACCTATCGCGCCGGACGCGACCAGCACCAGTATCTCGTCATCAGCGCCGGCGGTCACGGCGGCCTCGGCACGCCGCGCGGCGACTACCTGATCGCCTTCGCGCTCCCGGCCGGCGCAGCGGCGCGGCCCTAGACCGGAAAGAAGAGAATGTTGTTTCTCATTCTGTCACTCCTCGTCCAAGCGGCCTTCATCGTCCACGTCATCAAGACCGGGCGCAACCAGCTGTGGATCTGGGTGCTGATCATCCCGGGCCTGGCACTGGCGGGAATCCTCGCTTACCTCGTGGTCGAAATCCTGCCGGCGCTGTTCCGCAGCCGCGCGGCGCAACGCGCCGGCCGCGGCCTGCGCAAGGCCATTGATCCCGAGCGGGATCTGCGCCGTTACGAGAGTGAGGTGCGCGTCGCGGACAACGTGGCGAGCCGCCAGCGTTACGCGGAGGAGCTGGTGCGCAGGGAGCGCTACGACGAGGCCATCGCCCAGTACCGCGAGGCGCTCACGGGGCTCTACGAGCACGATCCCAATCTCATGCTCGGGCTCGCGCAGGCGCAGTTCGGCAAGGGCGACGCGAGCGCCGCGCGCGCGACGCTCGACGAGCTCATCCGTCACAACCCCGATTTCCGCTCCCCGACCGGGCATCTGCTCTATGCGCGCGCGCTCGAGGCCGAAGGCAACGTCCCGAAGGCGCTCGAGGAGTACGCGGTGCTCGCGCCCTCCTACCCGGGCGCCGAGGCCTCGGTGCGCTACGCGCAGCTCCTCAAGGCGCAGGGGCGGGTGGCCGAGGCGCAGAAAGTGGTGCGCGAGCTCCTCGAGCAGGCGCGCATCGCGCCCGGTCACTACCGCCGGGCGCAGCGATCCTGGCTGGACGCCGCTCAGCGGCTGTTGTAGGGCCTCGATATCGCACGGGTCAGGCCGCCGAGTGTGAGGGCGAGGAGGCTCAGCACATCGAGTGCGCCGCCCCCACCGCCGCCGCCGCCCGAGTTGGGCGCGGCGGTGACCGTCACCTGGGCCGTCGATGACTGCCCCGGGTCGGCGACCGAAACCGCAGAGACCGTGACCATCGCGGGTGTGGGCACGTTCGCCGGAGGCATGTAGACACCCGACGTCGAGATGGTCCCGACGGTCGCGTTGCCGCCGGTCACTCCGCTGACCTCCCAGGTGACGGACGTGTTTGCCGTGTTTCCAAGCGTCGCCGTGAACGTTTGCGCGGTGCCCCCGGCCTGGACGCTATCGGTCGTCGGACAGACCGCCACCTGTATCGTCGCCGGTGTAAGCGAGCAAGCGCCCGTGGCGGAAACGCTGCCCGGTGCGGTCGTGGTCGCGGAGGTCGGGCTGATCACGATGTCGGCCGTATCCTGACGGTTCAGGTCGTCCGTCACCGTGAGTCGCACGGTGCCGAGACCGCAGGATGGCGCGGTAACCGTCGCCATTGCCGTCGTTCCGCCCTGGATGGAAAGATTCTGAGCGCCGACGCTCGTCCACTGATACGACGCGATGGTGTGACCTGGCACCGCAGCGCTGGCGCCACCCTGCAGCATCACGCCCTGCCCCGCCGTGACCGTGGAGGGTACCGTGACGGCTGCAACCGGTCGGACCGCGGCCTTGAGAGCTCCGGACGCGTTGGCCATCCCGGCTCCGCAGGTCTTGCCGTCCAGGGTGCAGATGCACTCCGAGCCCTGGACGTCATTCGCGCCCGCCGGAACATGACACATCGTGGCGGTAGTGGTCGAAGTCTGCGGAAACGGGAGTGCGCTCTCCTTCAACCTCGAGATCAGACGGCACGAGCTGAGGGTGCTGTTCATGGCCGCCATCAATGCGCCGATCCCGGAGACCAGTGGCGCCGAGAAGCTCGTGCCGAGATTCGGGTTGCTGACCTGGTTCGTGTAGGCGGGATCGTTCGCAACAGGCCCCATGGTGCCCGTGTTGAAAGTCGTAGTGATCGGGTACAGGCACGTTGACCCGGGGGCGGTGTTGACGCAGTTTCCAGCTGGCGCACTCAACGCAATCTCGGGCCCGAGGCTGCTGTAACCCACCTTGGTCCCGACGTGACGTATGCCCGCGACGGCCGCGACGCCGGGACAGTTCGCCGGCGTATCCACCGGACCGCCCTCGTTACCCGCCGAGACGACGACCAACACACCGTTGGCCGCAACCTGGTTGATCGTGTCAATATCGGCTTGCGTGCAGGAGCTGGCCGCGCCGAAGCTCATGTTGATGACCTTCGCCGGATGCGTATTGGCGGGCGTGTTGGCAACACTCATTCCGGCCGCCCAGAGCATGGCTTTATCGATATCCGACTCGAAGCCGCCGCACTTGCCGAGCACGCGAACCGGAAGAATCTGCGTCTGCCACGTGACACCGGCGATACCCATTGCGTTGTTGGTGATCGCCCCCAGGAGTCCCGCGGTCCGCGTACCGTGCCAGGAGCTGTTCTGTGGCGTCCCTCCGCTGCATTCGTTCGGATGACCCGTAATGTCAGACTGGGTCACCCAATCGCCTGGATCCGAGGCGTCCGCCCCAGGGCATGTGCCGCCGTTCGCGACGAACGAATCGGAAATGAAGCAGTAGCCCGGCAGCAGGCGGCCGCCCGCCGAAGCGGCGAGCAAGTCCGGGTGGTCGTAACGAACGCCCGTGTCGAGGTCGGCGATCACGAGCGTGGCACTCCCCGTCGTCGTATCCCACGCGGTCATCGCGTCGATCGCCGAAGGCGTCGTGGACGAGTTCTGCAGATACCACTGCTGGGTCAGGAACAGGGAATCGTTAGGTGTGGCGTGCGCGTAGCGCCGCTGGTCGACCTCGGCGTATTCGACCTCCGGGTCCGCCCGCAGGGTTTCGAGGGTCGTGGCGAGCGATTCGGCGCTGAGCGGGAACTCCAGGTGCATCACATGCATTCTTGCCGTGATAGCCCGGGTGCTCTTCAGCATCAGGCCGTGTCGCCCGGCCAACAAAGCCACCCGTTGACGGCCCGCTTCGATCTGCGCCTCCTCGGGTGTGACTGCAGCAGCGATGACGGCGGTAGCGCCCGCGGCCTCTCGCAGTTTGATGATCAGCCGCTCGACAGCGGTATCGGCTGCGCCAGGCGGGTGCGTGCGGACCGGGTTGAGCTCGTCGTTCAGGCTGGCGGCGCCGAGCACGGCCGCCATCAACATCGTCCAGGCTAACCAGCGCATGCTGACTCCCTAGCGCCGTTGTTTCATGGGGGACAGCGAGGCCAGCGCCCTGCGGCGCAGCGACCCCCACCCCAAGAATGTCAGTTAGACAGGCGCAGCGCAAAAACGATACCGCAAGTTCTGCCGCCCTGAGATTTGTCGCTCGGCACCGACGGAACCGGAGGCCCGGCGTTGACTTATCGACGCCCGCGTCCGCCGGCGGGGATCTGCTGGGTGATGCAGTGGATGTTGCCGCCGCCCAGGAGGATCTCACGTGCCGGGACACCCACCACGCGGCGGTCCGGGAACAGCCGTTTCAGCCGCTGCGCCGCGGCCCGGTCGGTGCGCCGATCCAGGAGCGGCATGACGATCCCGCCGTTGGCGATGTAGAAGTTCACGTAACTCGCCGCCAGACGCTCGCCGGCGGTGCGCGGCCGGGTGCCCTCCCGAGCGATGACGCCGGCGGCTTCGCGGGCGTGCAGGGTGAGCGGACCGGGCATCGGCAAGCGCGTGACCTGGAGCCGCCGCCCGCGCGCATCGCGCGCGTCCTTGAGGCGCTCCCAGGCGTCGAGCGAGCTCGCGTGCTGCGGATCGCGCTCGCGGTCCGTCCAGGTGAGACACACCTCGCCCGGGCGCACGAAACAGGCGAGATTGTCGATGTGTCCGCCGGTCTCGTCGTTGAATACGCCCCGGCCCAGCCAGATGATCTGGCTCACGCCGAGGTACTCGCGCAGCAGCCGCTCGACGTCGGTGCGCTCGAGGCTCGGATTGCGGTTGGCGTTGAGGAGGCACTCCTCGGTGACGAGCGCCGTGCCTTCCCCGTCGACGTGCACGGCGCCGCCTTCGTTCACGAGTGGCGCGCGATAGCGCTCGAGGCGCTCGATCTCGAGCACCTTGCGCGCCACGAGATCATCCTGGTCCCAGGGGAAGTAGAGTCCCCCGGCGAGGCCGCCCCAGGCGTTGAAGCGCCAGTCGACGCCGCGCACGACGCCCCGGCCGCTGACGACGCAGGTCGGACCGACGTCGCGCATCCACGCATCGTCGTGCGCCATCTCCACCACGCGCACCGTCTCGGGCAGCAGCGCCCGCGCGGCCGCGTAGTGCGGGCCCGAGACCCCGACGCTGACCGGCTCGAACTGCGCGATCGCCGCGGCAACTTGCGCGAACGCGAGCTGCGCCGGGCGCGCCGCCTCGCGCCAGTTGTCCGGCCGCTCCGGCCAGAGCATCCAGCAGCCTGCGTGCGGCTCGAATTCTCCCGGCATGCGGAAGCCGTCGGCCGCAGGCGTCCCGGCAAGCGTCCGGGTCATCGACGCAGCCGGCTGTGCCTGAATCCGTAGAAGGCGTAGATGGACATGCCGATGGCGGTCCAGTACACGAGCCGCAGCCAAGTGGCGCCCGGGAGGAAGTAGGTCAGGCCGAGACACACGAGCGTGCCCAGCACGCACGTGACCGGGGCCCACGGGACGCGGAACGGCCGCGGCGCGTCGGGCCGCGTGTAGCGCAGCACCAGCACCCCGAGGCACACGACCGCGAACGCCAGCAGGATTCCCATGGAAATGAGATCGGCCAGCAGGTCGAGCGGAAAGACCGCGGCGATGGCCGCTGCGAACACCCCGGTGATCACCGTGGACACGTGCGGCGTTTTGAAACGCGGATGACAGCGGCTCATGAAGGGAGGCAGCAGCCCGTCGTCGGCCATCGACAACAGGATCCGCGGCTGCCCGAGGAGCGAGGTGAGGATCACCGAGGTCATGCCCGCGATGACCCCCGCCTTGACGAGCCAGGTCAGCCAGGCGAGCTGCGGGTGGGCATCGAGCGCCACCGCCACGGGCGCATCCGAGTCGAGCTTCTGGAACGGCACCATGCCGGTCAGCACTGCGGCCATGGCCACATAGAGCAGCGCGGATATGATCAGGGCACCGATGATGCCGACCGGCAGGTCGCGTTGCGGGTTACGCGCCTCGAGCGCGGTGGTCGAGGCGGTGTCGAAACCAACATAGGAGAAAAAGATGATGGCCGCGCCCTGCAGCACCCCGGTCCAGCCGAACTGGCCGCGGGCGGTCTCGGGCGGTATGTACGGCCTCCAGTTGGCGGTGTCGACGTACTTGAGGCCGGCGATGACGATGATCACGATGATGGCGACCTTGAGCGCCACCATGAAGGAGTTGGCGCCGGCCGAGCCGCGCACCCCCACATACAAGAGCGCAGTCATGGCCGCGATGATCAGCACCGCCGGCAGGTTGATAAGGGCGCCGGTCGCCACCACGTGGTCGTTCCTGTCCAACCCCAGCGGTGCGTTCACCAGCACTGCCGGCAGGTGAATGTGTGCATCCTGCAGAAGGCTCATCACGTATGCCGACCAGCTGACCGCCACCGCGGAAGCGGAGATCGCGTACTCGAGCAGCAGGTTCCAGCCGATGAACCAGGCGAGCGCCTCCCCGAGCGTCGCGTAGGTGTAGCTGTAGGCGCTGCCCGGTACGGGTAGGAACGTTGCGAACTCCGAGTAGCACAGCGCTGCCAGCGCGCCCCCGAAGGCCGCGATCAACAGCGACAGCGTGATCGCCGGTCCGGCGTGATTGGCCGCCACGGTTCCGGTCAGAACGAATATGCCCGAACCGATGGTGGCGCCGAGGCCGATGGCGATGAGCGCCCGCGCGGAGAGTACCTGCTTGAGCCGACTCTTCCCCGCCGGGTCGATCGGGTCGATCGGCCGCACCGCACACAGCTGCCGCAGAATCGAGATCCGGGGCGCGCCGGCCCCCTGGCCGCTCTCATTGTTAATAGCGCTCGACATCACCCTCGCCTTTTTCCACCCCCGGGCGCGGCCGCGCCAGTCTCTCATACGTGACGGCGCCCAGGTACGCGGCCGGCTCGGGGTGGGGGGTGTGCTAGCATTTGCGCCCCCGGCCAGGTCCGTGCAGCCGGCGACTCTCTGCTGGAGATGAAGCTCATGTCCACGGCAGCCACCCCCCGGGTCGCCCCGCCCCCTCAGGGCGCCAGGATCACCATCAGCAACGGCAAGCTGATCGTCCCGGAGAACCCGATCATTCCGTTCATCGAGGGTGACGGCACGGGCGCCGACATCTGGCGCGCCAGCGTGCGCGTCATGGACGCCGCCGTGGCCAAGGCCTACGGCGCCAGGCGGCGCATTCACTGGATGGAGGTATACGCGGGAGAGAAGTCCAACAAGCTCTTCAGCACCTGGCTGCCGGACGAGACCGTCGAGGCGTGCCGGACGTATCTCGTCTCCATCAAGGGGCCGCTGACCACTCCGGTCGGCGGCGGCATCCGCTCGCTCAACGTGGCGCTGCGACAGATGCTGGATCTCTACGTGTGCCTGCGACCCGTGCGCTGGTTCAAGGGCGTGCCCTCGCCCGTGCGGCATCCGGAAAAAGTCGAGATGGTGATCTTCCGCGAGAACACCGAGGACATCTACACCGGCATCGAGTTCGAGGCTGGCAGCCCCGACAATCGCAAGTTCCTCGAGATGTTCCGCCAGGCCTTCCCCAAGGCCTACGCCAGGATCCGCTTCCCGGAATCCTCCGGCATCGGCATCAAGCCGATCTCGAAGGAGGGCTCGGAGCGCCTGATCCGCGCCGCGATCGGCTATGCGGTCGCCCACCGCCGCCGCAGCCTCACCCTCGTGCACAAGGGCAACATCCAGAAGTTCACCGAAGGGGCGTTCCGCAACTGGGGCTATCAGCTCGCCGAGCGCGAGTTCGCCAAAGAGACCTACACCTGGGAGCAGTGGGAGCGCACCAAGGCGGCCAAGGGCGAGAAGGAGGCGAACGCCGAGATCGATGCGGCGAAGAAAGCCGGACGCGTCATCGTCAGGGATGCGATCGCCGACATCACGCTGCAGCAGGTGCTGACGCGCCCCGACGAGTTCGACGTCATCGCGACGCCGAATCTCAACGGCGACTATCTCTCGGACGCCCTCGCCGCGCAGGTCGGCGGCATCGGCATCGCCCCCGGCGGCAACATCAACTACCTCACCGGGCACGCCGTGTTCGAGGCCACCCACGGGACGGCGCCCAAGTACGCGAATCTCGACAAGGTGAATCCGGGCTCGGTGATCCTCTCCGGCGAGATGATGCTGCGCTACCTGGGCTGGGGCGAGGCGGCCGACGCCATCATCGGCGCCATGGACCGGACCATCGCACAGAAGACCGTCACCTACGATTTCGCCCGTCTCATGGAAGGCGCGCGCGAGGTCTCGACCAGCGCATTCGGCGACGCGCTGATCCGCAACCTGTAGGCGGCGAGCGCGCCCCGCGCCTCCCCCATGAGCGGTCCGCGCGCCTCCCCTGACGGGATTCTCGCCTGGGCCCGGGAGCTGCAGGCGATCGCACAGAACGGCCTCACCTTCACCCGCGACACCTACGATCGCGAGCGGTATCTCAGGCTCCAGGAGCTCGCGGCGAGGATGCTGGCGGCGGAGCTCGATATCTCGCCCGCGCAGGCGCAGCACTACTGGGAAGGCGAGGAAGGCTACGCGACCCCCAAGGTCGACGTGCGCGGCGGCGTCTTCGATGGCGAGCGGGTGCTCCTCGTGCGCGAGCGCTCGGACGGGCGCTGGACGCTGCCCGGCGGCTGGGTGGACGTGAACGATTCGCCGGCCGAGGCCGTGGCGCGCGAGATCCGCGAGGAGTCGGGCTACGAAGCGCGGGCCGTGAAGCTCGCGGCGCTCGTGGACAAGAACCGCCATCCGCACCCGCCGGGCGTGCATCACATCTACAAGCTCTTCTTCGTGTGCGAGCTCACCGGCGGCGCACCCCTGGTGAGCCACGAGACCGATGCGGTGGCCTTCTTTCCGGTGCGGGAGCTCCCCGAGCTGTCCACGGGGCGCGTGCTGGCGCCGCAGATCGAGCGGCTGTACCGGCACCGCCTGAACCCCGCCCTGCCGACCGACTTCGACTGAGGCCGGCCAGCCTTTGATGTCCGCCGCCGACGAGCTCACCGCCGCCCTGGCTGAGGAGTGCGCCCGCCACACCGTCGAGGCGTTCGCCCGTTACAACGCGGAGTTCCGCGCCATCACGCGCCGCGCGCCGCTGCGCTTCGACAGCCGCGACTTGCGCGCGAGCCAGCAGGACGCCATCGAGCGCATCGGGCTCTACGAGCGCTTCGTGAACCAGACGGTCGCAGAACTGCGCGAGCGGCTCGGCTCGCGCTCGCTCGAGCGCCCGCTCTGGCGGCGCATCCGCGGCGCCTTCGCGGCGCGGATCACCGAGCAGCCGGATCCGGAGTTCACCAAGACCTTCTTCAGCTCGATCAGCCGGAGAGTCTTCGGCACGGTGGGTGTTGCGCCCGACGTCGAGTTCGTCGCCACCGATCTCGACCCGCTGGCCGACATCCACACGAGCGTCGGCACCAACACCTACCTCAACCACGGCTCGCTCTCGCTGCTCTTCGAGGACCTCCTCGGCGACCTGCGCTTCCGCTCGCCGTGGCGCGATCTCGACGCCAGCATCGCGCACGTCACCGCCGAGGTGCGCTCGCACCTGCGCTCGCGCGCCGAGCTCGCCGCGGTCCAGAAGGTCGAGGTCATCCGCCCGGTCTTCTACCAGGTCTCGCGCGCCTACGTCGTGGGGCGCATCGTGGGGCGGGGGCTGCTGCTGCCGCTGGTGATCGCGCTCAAGAACAGCGAGAGCGGCGTGCTGGTCGATGCGGTGATGCTCGCGGAAGACGACGTCAGCATTGTGTTCAGCTTCACCCGCTCGTATTTCCACGTCGACCTCGAGCGCGTCGCCGAAGCGGTCGTGTTCCTCAAGTCGATCATGCCGCGCAAGCCGGTGAGCGAGCTCTTCACGGTGCTCGGGCGCGCCCGGCAGGGTAAGACCGAGCGCTATCGCGAGCTCATGCGTCACCTCGAGCACACGGGCGATCTCTTCGAGCACGCCCCGGGCGTCCGGGGCCTCGTGATGGTGTGCTTCACGCTTCCCTCCTTCGGGGTCGTCTTCAAGGTGATCCGCGACCGCTTCCCCCATCCCAAAACCGTGCTGCGGGAAGAGGTGCTGGCGAAGTACCAGCTGGTCTTCATTCACGACCGCGCCGGGCGGCTGGTGGACGCGCAGGAGTTCCGCCGGCTGCGCTTCCCGCGCGAGCGCTTTGCCCCGGAGCTCCTCGATGAGCTCAAGCGCGAGGCGTCGAACACCGTGCACGAGGAAGGCACGGACCTGGTGTTCGATCACATGTACATCGAGCGGCGGCTGACGCCGCTCAACCTGTTCCTGCGCAGCGCTTCCGCGGAAGCGGCCGAGCGCGCGGTGCTCGACTACGGCCAGTGCATCCGCGATCTCGCCTATACCAACATCTTCCCCGGCGACCTGCTGCTGAAGAACTTCGGCGTCACGCGCCACGGCCGCGTGATCTTCTACGATTACGACGAGCTGTGCCGCGTGACCGACTGCAACTTCCGCGACCTGCCGCGCGCCGAGAGCCACGAGGACGAAATGCGCGCCGAGGCCTGGTTCTACGTGGGCGAGAGCGATGTGTTTCCGGAATCGTTCCTGAGTTTCCTCGCCTTCAACGACGCGCAGCGCGAGGCGCTGCTGCGCCTGCACGGCGAGATTCTCACCGCGGGGTTCTGGCGGGCCGTGCAGCAGCGGCTCGCCCAGGGCGAGGTGCTGGAAGTGCTGCCCTACCATCCGCACCGCGTGCGGGTGGCGGGCAGCCTCTAGAGCACCCCGCTAGAGCACCCCGCTAACCGGGCGCGCGCCGCCGCTGGCGGCTTCAGAGCGCGCCGAGCTGGCCGCGGTGGACCTCGCTCACGGCGCGCGAGTGCACCGGGCGCGCCTCCGCGCCCGCCGCCAGGCCTGCCAGCACGCGGTTGGCGAAGTCCCAGTTGACCAGCTCCTCGAGGAAGGTGTCGACGTAGGCGCCGCGGCGGTTCTGGTGCTCGAGATAGTAGGCGTGCTCCCACAGGTCGAGCGCGAGGAGCGCCGTGTCACCGCGCAGCAGCGGGCTATCCGCGTCGCGGGTCAGGACGATCTCGAGGTCGTCGGCGCTTTGCACCAGCCACAGCCAGCCGCTGCCGAAGACCGAGGCGGCGGCCTCCTTGAGCTCGCGCGCGAAGCGCTCGTAGGTGCCGAAGCGCGCCGCGATGTGCTCGCCGATGAGCCCGTGAGGCGCGCCGCCGCCGCCGGGCCGCATCGAGCGCCAGTAGAGGTCGTGATTCCACACCTCGGCGGCGTGGCGAAACAGCACGCGCCGCTCGGGGTCGCGCTCGCAGGCGCACACGAGCTCCGCAAGCGGCAGCGTCTCGAGCTCGGTGCCGCGCACCATCGAGAGCATGCGATCGAAGCAGTCCCGCTGGTGATGGAGGAAATGGAATACCAGCGTGTCCCGCGACATGGCGGGCTCGAGGTCGGCGAAGTTGTAGGGAATCTGGGGAGACTCGACGCGCATGGAGTGTCCTTTCTCTAGACCTTCGGCTCCCCGCCCCACATCCGAACTCGCGCGCGGTGGTCCGTGCGCTGACTGGGGGATTCTACTCATGGGGGATTCTACTCCTCAATCCGCGCGCGGCGGCGGCGATCCGCCCGTGGCGGCGACGATTCCCGTCTCGAGCTCGGACTTGTCGGTATGCCTCGGCCGAGCGGTGTGACGTGGTCTCGTCGCGTCAGCCGAGCGCGGCGGCGAGCGCGCGGTCGAGATCCTCGATGAGATCCTCCTGGTCCTCGAGCCCGATCGAGAGGCGGATGGTGCCGGGGGTGAGCGCGGAGATCCTCTGTTGCTCGGGCGTAAGGTCGCGCGCGGCCATGATCTGCGCCGTGACGATGAGGGACTCCGTGGACCCGAGGCTCGACGTGAGCGCGAACAGCTGCAGCGTGTCCGCGCAGCGCCGGGCCGCGGCGGCGCCGCCCTTGAGATCGAACGTGACGATGGTGCCGAAATCCTGCATCTGCTGGGCAGCGAGCCCGTGCTGCGGGTGCGCGGGGAGGCCCGGATAGTGCACGCGCGCCACGGCCGGATGTGCCGCCAGGTGCGCGGCGATCCGCGCCGCGCTCGCCGCCTGCGCCTTGTAGCGCAGGAAGTAGGTCTTCAGTCCCCGCTGGATCAGGAAGGCCGCGTGCGGGTCGAGCGTACCTCCCAGGACGCCGAAATCGGTGCGCATGGCGCGGATCAGCTCGGCGCGCGCGATCACCGCCCCGCCCATCACGTCGCCTGCGCCCGAGGCGTACTTGGTGAGACTGTGGACGAAGACGTCGACGTCGTAGCCGCCGTGCTGGTGAAACCCGGCAAAGGTGTTGTCCATGACGGTGAGCGCACCCGAGGCGCGCGCGAAGCGCGTGATGGCGGCGATGTCGGCGATCCTGGTGACGGGATTCGTCGGGCTCTCGAAGTACACCAGGCGTGTCGGCTGCGAGGTGAGCGTGCGCTCGATGCCCGGGAGGTCCTCGATGGAGAGCAGGGTATGCGCCACGCCGAAGCGACCCAGCAGGCGGCGGATGAGATAGCGGGAGGGATTATAGGTCTCGATGAAGCACAGGACGTGATCGCCCTTCTTGGTGAGCGCGAGCAGCGCGTGAGAGATCGCCGCGACTCCCGAGGCGGTGACCAGGCAGTCGTCCCGCCCCTGAAGCTCCGCGAGCAGCTGCTCGAGCTGGCGGGTTGTCGGGTTCGAGCCGCGCGTGTAGTAGAAGCCCGGCCGCTCGCCCCTGAGGTAACGCTCGGTCTCCTCGAGCGTATCGAACTCGAACTTCACGGTCTGGTAGATCGGCGCGACCAGCGGGCGGTTGTCGGGCGGCAGCTCGACGGGAGGCGGGTGATTGACGCGGGTGGACTTTTTCATGGGAGCGGGCGTTCAGAGCTCGAGCGTGAAGCGATCGCCGTCGAGGTGCACGGGAAACTTCTCGCGGCAGGCATCGAGCGGCGCGCGCTCGAGCTCGACGGTGATGACCGCGGGAACCCCGCCCGCCTCGGCCAGCGGGCGTCCGAGAAAATCGATCGCCGCGCTGTCGCCCGCGTGGGGCACTCCGTGCCCGTCCTCACCGACGCGGTTCACCCCGACGACATAGGTCTGATTCTCGATGGCGCGCGCGCGCAGCAGCTGCCGCCAGGCGTCCGCCCGCGCCGCGGGCCAGTTGGCGACGTAGAGCAGCAGCTCGTAGTCGAGCTCGGCCCGCCGGCGGCTGAACACGGGGAATCTCAGGTCATAGCAGACCAGCGGACAGACGCGCAGCCCCCGCCATGGGACGCTCCAGGCCGCGCGCCCGGGCGTGAAGTGCTGGTGCTCCCGGCCCATGCGGAACAGGTGCCGCTTGTCGTAATGGCGGGGAGCCCCCGAGGGCGCCACCCACAGCAGGCGGTTGTAGTAACGGCCGCCCTCCTCCGTGATGAGGCTGCCGGTGATCGCCGCATCGAGCCGCGCGGCAAGCCCCGTGAGCCACGCCGTGGTCGGCCCCGCTGCGGGCTCGCCGAGCTCCTGCACCTTCATGCTGAAGCCGGTGGTGAAGGTCTCGGGCAGTACGACGAGATCGGTGCGACCGGCAAGCGGCTCGAGCAGCGTCTGAAAGTGCGCGCGGTTGGCTGGCGGGTCGTGCCACGCGAGCGGCTGCTGAACGAGCGAAACGCGCAGTGCCGCCATGGGTCAGGCCGCTTTCAGGCGCTGCGCGAAGGCGTTGAGCCGCGCGGCCGCCTCGTCGAGGGTGCCGTCGCGCTTGGCGATGCACAGCCGTACGAACGGCAGCCGCTCCGCAACGGCGTAGAAGGGCGAGAGCGGGATGGTCGCCACGCGCGCCTCCGTCAGGAGGCGCTCGGCGAACTCGAGGTCGTCGGCGCGCGCAAAGGCGCTGAAATCGAGCAGCTGGAAGTAGGTCCCCTGCGCCGGGGGAAGACCGAAGCCCGAACCGGCCAGGGCCCCGCGCAGCCGATCGCGCTTCGCCTGGAAGAAGGCCGCGAGTCCCTCACCACAGTCCGGCTGCTCGGTGAGGTAGGCCGCGATGGCGTGTTGCAGCGGATGGGCGATGCTGAAGGTGTTGAACTGGTGCACCTTGCGGAGCTCCCGGGTGAGCTCGGGCGGCGCCACGCAGTAGCCGACGCGCAGCCCCGTCGCGTGCAGCGTCTTGCCGAAGGAGAACACGGCGAAGCTCCGGGGCGCGAGCGCGGGGTGCGTCAGCACGGAGTGATGCTGCCCGCCGTCGAACACCACGTGCTCGTAGACCTCGTCGGAGAGCACCGCGACGTCCCGACCGTCGATGAGCTCGGCCAGAGCCTCGAGGTCGGCGCTTTGGGCGGTGGTGCAGGCGGGATTGTGGGGACTGTTGAAGAGGATGAGGCGCGTGCGGGCATTCAGCGCCGCGCGTACCCGCTCCCAGTCGTAGCGGAAGCCCGGCTGGACGAGCGGGAGGCGCAGGCAGCGCGCGCCCGCGAGCCGCACGGCCGGCTCGTAGGAGTCGTAGGCCGGATCGAAGGCAATGACCTCATCGCCCGCGCCAACCGCGGCCTGGATCGCTGAGAAGATCGCCTCGGTTGCGCCGAGCGTGACGGTGATCTCGCTCTCCGGGTCGATGGCGCGGCCGTAGACCCGCAGGAGCTTCGCCGCGATGCGCTCGCGCAGCGCCAAGACGCCTTCCATGGGCGCGTACTGGTTGTGGCCTCCCCGCATGGCCTCGGCCACGAGCTCGGTGAGCCGGGGGTCGATGTCGTAGTCCGGGAAGCCCTGGCCGAGATTGAGCGCATCGAGCTCGCGGGCGCGCCGCGACATGACGGTGAAGATCGTCGTGCCGACCTGGGGGAGCTTGCCGGTCACGCGCCCACCCTCAGCTCTCCGCCGCAGCGAGCGCCGCGCCGACGACGCCCGCCTGGCCGGCAAACTGCGCCGGGCGCAGCTCCGCCGGCGAGCGCAGGAGCGGGGCGAACTCAGCGAAGCGCTCGCTCACCGCGCCGCCCAGGATGAACACGTCGGGCCAGAAGAGCCTGTGCATCTCCGCGAGGTACTCGTTGACGCGCTCGATCCAGGCCGGAAAGTCGAGGTTTTCCGCCGTGCGCACGCGCGCCGAGGCCCATTTCTCGGCGTCCATGCCGCCGAGCTCGAGGTGCCCGAGCTCGGTGTTGGGAAAGAGCTTGCCGCCGGCGAAAAGCGCCGTGCCGATCCCGGTGCCGAAGGTCAGCATGACCACCGTGCCTTTGCAGCCCCGGCCCGCACCCCAGCGCATCTCGGCGAGCCCCGCGGCGTCGGCGTCGTTGAGGAACAGCACCGGTCGCCCGAGCGCCTGCGAGGCGAGCGCGGCGCCGTCGGTGCCCACCCAGGCGGCGTCGATATTCGCGGCGGTGTAGGCGGTGCCTTCCTTGATGACGCTCGGGAAGGCGACGCCGACCCGGCCGGCGCTCGCGGGCAGCCGCCCGGCGAGCGCCGCGAGCACGTTGGTGACCGCGACCGGAGTCGAGGGGCGGGGCGTCGGCGCGGCGATCAGCTCGCCGGCGAGTCTTCCGGCCTCGAGATCCACGAGCCCCGCCTTGACCGAGGACCCTCCGACGTCGATTCCGAGCACTTCGCCTGCCATAGCCTGACGCTCACCGGTTCAGCTTACAGCCCTCGGGCACCGATTCGGTTCACAGGTTGGCCGCGGCGGCGAGCTGCAGATCGCGCGCCCGGCGCCGCTCGCGGTAGCGCATCCATACCGTCGAGATCGCGACTCCGGTGGCCACCAGCAGCACCATGATCGTGGCGAGCGCGTTGACATCGGGAGTCACCCCGAAGCGCACCTTGGAAAAGATGACCATCGGCAGCGTGCTCGAGCCCGGACCCGCGACGAACTGAGTGATGACCAGATCATCCCACGACAGTGTAAACGCGAGCAGCCAGCCGGAGACAATGGCCGGCAGGATGAGGGGCAGCGTGATGCGGAAAAACACCCGCGCGGGGCGCGCGCCGAGATCCATCGCCGCCTCCTCGAGCGACTCGTCGAAGCCGGCGAGCCGCGACTGCACCACCACGGTGACGTAGGCCATGCAGAAGGTGATGTGGGCGAGCGTGATGGTGAGGGCACCCACGCCCTTCGGCCAGCCGATCAGCTGCCCGAGGGCGACGAACATGAGGAGGAGCGATAGCCCCGTGATGACCTCGGGCATGACGATGGGCGCGGTGACCATGCCGGCGAGCAGCAGCCGGCCGCGGAAGGCGCCGAGGCGCGCGAGCGCCGTGCCGGCGAGCGTGCCCAGCACCACCGCAACGCTGGCCGCGATGACCGCGATGCGGATCGACAGCCAGGCGGCCCCGAGGATCTGCTCGTTGTGCAGCAGCGCCCCGTACCACTTGAGGGTCGGCGAGTGCGCCGCGTCCCACACCGTCACGAGGCGCGAATTGTTGAACGAGAAGACGATCATCGAGAGGATCGGCCCGTACAGGAACGCGAGCCCGAGAACGAGCGCGACGCGCGGGACGAGGCGCCGCTCCCTCATCGGGCGCCCTCGAGCTCGCGGCGCTGGTAGCGCTGGAACAGGAGGATCGGCACCACCAGCAGCAGCAGAATGAGGATCGCGACCGCGCTCGCCACCGGCCAGTCGCGGTTCTCGAAGAACTCATCCGACAGCACCCGGCCGATCATGAGCTGATCCGTGCGGCCGAGCAGCGTCGGGATCACGTACTCGCCCACCGCCGGAATAAAGACGAGGAGCGAGCCGGCGACGATGCCGGGGAAGGACTGCGGCACCGTGATGCGCAGGAACGCCCGCGCCGGGCGCGCTCCGAGATCCGCCGCCGCTTCGAGGAGCGCCGCGTCATGCTTCTCGAGGTTCGCGTACAGCGGCAGGATCATGAACGGCAGGTACGAGTACACGATGCCGATGTAGACCGCGAAGTCGGTCTGGAGCAGCGCGAGCGGGTGATGGATCACGCCGAGAGACATGAGCAGGTTGTTGATCACGCCGTTGTTCTTCAGCAGCCCGATCCAGGCGTAGACCCGCAGCAGGAACGAGGTCCAGAACGGCAGCACGATGAGCATCAGCAGCACCGGGCGAGTCGCGCTGCCGGCGTGCGCAATGGCGTAGGCCATCGGGTAGCCGATGGCGAGGCAGCAAAGCGTGGAGACCGCGGCCACCTTGAGCGAATAGAGGTAGGAGCTGACGTACAGCGGGTCGGTGAACAGGAACTGGTACGCCGACCAGTGGAGCTCCAGCGCCGGGGAGCCGTGCCGGAAGGTCAGAAGCGGCGTGTAGGGCGGGATCGCCAGGCGCACCTCGGAGAAGGAGATGCGGAACACGATGATGAAGGGAACGAGGAACAGCAGCAGCAGCCAGCCGGTCGGGATGCCGGCGATGAGTCGCCGGCCCGCGGCGGAGGTCAAGCGCGCCACGCGTCCTCCTATTCCGTCAGCACCACGGGACTCGAGCCGTGCCAGGAGAGCCACACGCTCTCCTCGCGCGCGAATCCGCGCTCGGTGCCGCGCGTGATGTTGGGCAGTGTCACGCGCATCATCCGGCCGGAGTCGAGCTGGACCAGGTAGATCGACATGTCGCCCATGTAGGCGATCTCCCGGACCGTGCCGCGCACCACGTTCTCGGCGGCGTCCGCGCGCTGGGCCGATGCGGCGAGCGGCCGGTGGCGGCTGATGTTGATCTTCTCCGGCCGGATCGCGGTCCAGACGGTCGAGCCGCCCACGCAGTGGACGCTGCGCTCGGCGCGCACCGTGCAGCCGAGCTCCTCGCTCCGAATGCGCACGCACTCGGCCCCGTCCTCGCTCACCCGGCCCTCGAACATGTTGACCGAGCCGATGAAGTCCGCCACGAAGCGGGTGACCGGGGATTCGTAGATGTCGGACGGCGTGCCCACCTGGGCGATGCGGCCGTGGTTCATGACGCCGAGGCGGGTGCCGAGCGTCATGGCCTCCTCCTGGTCGTGGGTCACCACGATGCAGGTGACCCCGAGGCGCTGCTGGATGCTGATCAGCTCGAACTGGGTGTGCTCGCGGAGCTTCCTGTCGAGCGCCGCGAGCGGCTCATCGAGCAGCAGGAGCTTCGGCCGCTTGACCAGCGCCCGCGCGAGCGCCACGCGCTGACGCTGCCCGCCCGAGAGCTGGTGAGGCTTGCGGGAGCCGAAGCCTCCCATCTTCACGATGTCGAGAATGTCGCCGACCTGACGGCGGATCTCGGCGCGCTGGAGGCCCTCCTGCTCGAGCCCGAAGGCGATGTTCCTCTCGACACTCATGTGCGGGAACAGTGCGTAACTCTGGAACATCATGTTCACCGGCCGCTCATAGGGCGGAATGGCGCTCATGTCCTCGCCGTCGATGTGGATGGCACCGCCGCTCGGGCGCTCGAAGCCGGCGAGCATCCGCAGCAGCGTCGTCTTCCCCGATCCCGAGCCCCCGAGCAGGCAGAAGATCTCGCCGCGGCGGATGTCGAGCGACACGGCGTCGACCGCCGTGAAATCGCCGAATTTCTTGGTCAGGTTCGCCATCCGCACGTAGGCGGAGTCGGGATCGCCCGCGGCCGTCATAGGGGTCGCCCTCGGGTAGCGTTGCTCACTTGCCGGTCTTGAAGCGCGTCCACATGCGTGTCAGGAGGCGCTGGAACTCCGGCGGCCGCGCCCGCTCCGGCACCAGCCGCGCGCGCACCCCGGCGGGCGGATAGACGCCGGGGTCGCTCCGCACGCCGGGGTCGAGCGGCTCGAGCGCAGGCTGCACGCTGTTGGCGTACTTGATGAGATTGGAGTTCCTGGCGGCCACGGCCGGGCGCAGCAGGTAATCGATGAAGAGATGCGCGTTGCGCACGTGGGGCGCGTCCCTCGGAATCGCCAGGACGTCGTAATTGGCGATCGCGCCCTCCTTCGGGATCGAGTAGGCCACGTCGATGCCCTTGCCGGCGTCGCGGGCGCGGTCGTGCGCCTGCTTGATGTCGCCCGACCAGCCCATCACGAGGCAGATGTCGGCGTTGGCGAGCATGTCGATGTAGCGCGAGGAATCGACGTAGCGCACGTAGGGGCGCATGGCCCGGAGCACCTGCTCGGCGGCCTTGAGATCATCGGGCGAATTGCTGTTGGGGTTGCGGCCGAGGAAGAGCAGCACCGTGCCCACCACCTCGGACGGCGCATCGAGCATCGACACACCGCAGTCCTGGAAGCGCGACACGAGCACCGGATCGAACAGCATCCGCCAGCTGTCGGTCGGCGCGTCCGGGAGCCGCGCCCTGATGTCGCCGGCGTTGTAGCCCACGCCCGAGGTGATCCACATGTAGTCGACGGCATACTGGTTGCCGGGGTCGTAGTGCGCCACCGCGCGCGCCACTTCCGGATCGACATTCCTGAGATTCGGCAGCAGCGACTTGTCGAGCTTCTGATAGACCTCGGCCTGGAGCTGGCGCTCGAGGAAGGCGCCGGACGGCACCACGACGTCGTAGTTGGTGTGCCCGGTGAGCAGCTTGGTCTCGAGGATCTCGTTCGAGTCGAAGACGTCGTAGTTGACGTGGATACCGTACTCGCGGCTGAAGTCGGCGATCACTGTGGGCTGGATGTAATCGGACCAGTTGTATACGTTGAGAACGGGCTCGCCGGGGTGGGCCTTGGCGCCCTGGGCCGCCGGATCCGAGCCGCCCGCGCAGGCGGCGAGCAGCACCGCCGCCGCGGCGCTCAGGCGAAGGAATCGGGGAGCGTTGATCACGCATCTGTTCTTATATAACAGCGGCCCGGCCCTGAGAAGCCGGCTCAGCGGCGCTCGCGCACTGCGGCGCTACACGTTTAACAGCAGGTGCTCGCGCTCCCAGGAGCTGATCACCTGCAGGAACACCTCGTACTCGGCCTGTTTGACGATGGTGAACGCCTCGACGAAGGCCTCGCTGAGCAGCTTCACCAGCGGCTCGCACGCGCGCAGCTCCCGCAACGCCTCATCGAGCGAGCGCGGCAGCCCGAAGGGCAGATCGTGCGCGCTGCCGACGATCGGATCCGACGGCTGCGCACCCTCGATCATGCCGAGGTAGCCGCAGGCGAGCGAGGCGGCGATGGCGATGTAGGGATTGGCGTCCGCGCCGCCGACGCGGTTCTCGACGCGCCGCGCCTGGGCATCGGACATCGGCACGCGCAGCCCCGCGGTGCGGTTGTCGTAGCCCCAGTGGACGTTGATGGGAGCCGAGAGGTAGCGCGTGAGGCGCCGGTAGGAGTTCACGTTGGCGCAGAACAGCGCCATGGCCGCCGGCATGTACTTCTGCAGTCCCCCGATGTGCGCGAAGAATAGCGGCGAGGGCGTGCCGTCGGGATTGGAGAAGATGTTCTTGCGCGTCTTCAGATCCACCACGCTCTGGTGGATGTGCATGGCGCTGCCCGGCTCCTTGGCGTGGGGCTTCGCCATGAAGGTGGCGTACATCTTGTGGCGCAGCGCCGCCTCGCGCGCGGTGCGCTTGAAGAGAAACGCCTGGTCGGCGAGATCGAGCGGCGGGCCGTGGATCAGGTTGATCTCCATCTGCGCCGGACCATCCTCGTGGATCAGGGTATCGATCTCGATGTCCTGGTCCTCGCAGAACTGATAGATGTCGTCGAAGAGCGGATCGAACTCGTTGACCGCCGCGATGCTGTAGGACTGGCGGCCGGCCTCGGCGCGCCCCGAGCGCCCGACCGGAGGCTTCAGGGGATAGTCGGCGTCGCGGTTCTGCTCGACCAGATAGAACTCGAGCTCCGGCGCCACGATCGGCTCCCAGCCGCGCTGCGCGTAGAGCTCGAGGATGTTGCGCAGCACGTGTCGCGGCGCCATCGATACCCGACGGCCGTCGGAATAGAAGCAATCATGGATCACCTGCGCGGTGGGCTCGGCGGCCCATGGCACGCGCCGCACGGTCTTCTGATCGGCCTTGAGGATGATGTCGATTTCCGCCGGGCTCATGGCATCGCCGGTGTCGGGCGGGTAGTCGCCGGTCACGGTCTGCAGAAACACGCTCTCGGGCAGGCGCATGCCGCCGTCCTCGGCGAACTTCTCCGCGGGCATGATCTTGCCGCGGGCGATTCCGGCCATGTCGGGGATGATGGCCTCGACCTCGGAGATGCCGTGATCGCGGAAGAACTGCCGGATCTCGCTCACGATCCGCTTGGGTTTTTCACTTTGCTGCGGCGCGCTCACGGCTGGCCTCCCCGAACGCTGCGAACAGCGCCCTCGAGAACGGATTGCTCATCACCTTCCACTCCGGGTGCCACTGTACCGCGAGCGCGAAGCGCTGGGCGTTGCGCACCCGGAACGCCTCGATCACTCCGTCCGGAGCGCGTGCTTCGACCTCGAGCTCGGGCCCGAGGCGATCGATCCCCTGGCTGTGGAGCGAATTCACCGGGATGCGGTCGCCCGAGGCGAAGGCGCGCAGCATCCCGCCGGGCTCGAGCGTGACGTCGTGGGCGGGCCCGTACTGCACCTCGAGCGGCTGGGTCCCGTCGTCGCGATGATCGAGATGCCCCGGCACCTCGTGCAGCTTCTGGTGGAGCGTCCCGCCGAAGGCGACGTTCATCTCCTGAAAGCCGCGACAGATGCCGAACACCGGCACTCCCGCCGCCACGGCTTTGCGGATCAAGGGAAGCGTCGTGGCGTCGCGCGCCGGGTCATGGAGCGTCCCGGGCGCGCTCGGCGGCCCTTCGTACCGATGCGGCTCGACGTTCGAGGGGCTGCCGGTGAAGAGCAGCCCGTCGAGCCGCTCGAGCAGCTCCTCGAACCCGAGCTCGTCTGCGAGCGCGGGGATGAGGAGCGGGGCCGCCCCCGCTGCATCCAGCACCGCGCGCGCGTACTTCTCCCCGACCATGTGGAAGGGGTGCGCGCCGACCATGCGCCGGTCGGCGGGAA
>MNCZ01000133.1 GCA_001914695.1 Gammaproteobacteria bacterium 13_2_20CM_66_19
ACGTTCACCACCGGCACCACGCCGCCGATGATCATCGGGAACTGCACCAGTCCTGCTTCCTGCAGCTCCTCGGGCTTCAGGGGCATGTCCGAGGCGCCGAACGTGACGGTCTTCGCCTTGATCTGCTTGATGCCGCCGCCGGAACCGATCGACTGATAATTGAGTCCGATGCCGGTCTTCTGCCGGTAGGCGTCGGCCCATTTCGAGTAGACGGGATACGGAAACGTTGCGCCGGCGCCGGAAATGTCGGCCCCGTGCGCCGCGCCGGCGAGCCCGACGACGCCGGCCACCACCACCAGCATTCGCTTCGCATTGATCGAATTCAAGATTCCACTCCTAAGGCTTTTGCGGGAATTGGCGGGCATTAGATGACAATGATGTGACGCTCTGATGACAGCCCTTTGAGGCGCCACGCGACGCCCGGGCAACGCAACGGCCACCTCCCTGTGGCCGCGGCGCTAGTGGGCGCTAGTGTTACCGGGCGAGTTTGCAGGCGCGTGACAGGCTCATCAGGCTTGCCCGTGGCGAGGCGAGATCGTATAAACGCGCACGGCTTCTCATCGACGCGCGCGCCGAAGCCGCCAGGTTACCTCGAGTCAGTGTCACAAGCCCTTGAATTAACTAAGGCTCTGATCGCCCGCCGCTCGGTCACCCCCGCCGATGAAGGCTGCCAGCCGATCCTGATGGAGCGGCTCGCTGCGGCCGGTTTTGCCGTCGAGCGGCTGAGTTTCGGCAACGTCGAGAACTTCTGGGCGCGTCGCGGAGTCAAGGCTCCGGTATTGTGTTTCGCCGGGCACACCGACGTCGTGCCCACGGGTCCGCTCGAGGAGTGGCGCAGCGACCCGTTTGCCCCGGAGATCCGCGACGGGCTGCTCTACGGCCGCGGCGCCGCCGACATGAAGAGCGGACTTGCCGCCATGATCACCGCCACCGAGGAGTTCGTGGCGGCGCACCCGCGCCATTCCGGTTCGATCGCGTTCCTCATCACCAGCGACGAGGAAGGCCCGTCGGTCGATGGGACGAAGCGCGTGGCGGAGGTGCTCCGGGCGCGGGGCGAGCGGCTCGACTGGTGCGTGGTGGGCGAGCCCTCGAGCGAAGCCTCGGTCGGCGACACCATCAAGGTCGGTCGCCGCGGCTCTCTCAGCGGCCGGCTCACCGTGCACGGGGTGCAGGGGCACGTCGCTTACCCGCAGCTGGCCGAGAATCCCGTGCATGCGTTCGCGCCGGCGCTCGCCGAGCTCACCCGCCGCGAGTGGGACCGGGGCAGCGAGCACTTTCAGCCGACCACCTTCCAGATCTCGAATCTGAGCGCGGGCACCGGCGCACCGAACGTCATTCCCGGCGAGCTCAAGGCGCGTTTCAACCTGCGCTACTCGCCGGCGCAGACGCTCGAGAAGCTCGAGGCGACCGTCGAGGAGATCCTGCGCCGCCACGGCGTGCGCTACACGCTCGAGTGGTTCGTGTCGGGGGAACCGTTCCATACCGCTCCGGGGCGGCTCTCGGACGCGGTCGCCGAAGCGGTGGCGCAGGTGACCGGGACGCGCCCGAGGCTCTCGACCGGCGGCGGCACTTCCGACGGGCGCTTCATCGCGCCCCTCGGGGCGCAGGTCGTGGAGCTCGGCGCGGTGAATGCTTCGATCCACAAGGTCAACGAGTGCGTGCGGGTGTCGGACATCGATGCCCTGCACCGCATGTACGTCAACGTGCTGCGCTCGCTCCTCGCCTGAGATTCGCCGCGACGCCGCAGACACCGAGGATCAGAGCCCAGATCAGCACCCAGGCGGGCATCGCGAGCCCGAGGAAGCGCCAGCTCACCTCGCCACACTCACCGCTGCCGGTGAGCACCTTGCGGATCACCTGCCAGAGCGGCATGAACTTCAGGAGCGATCCGAGCGGCGCGCCGCAGGAAGGGAGCGACCCGGGTGGCAGGCTCTGAACATACGCGTGCCGGGCGGCCACACCGAGCGTCGCAAGCGCCGCAGCTCCCAGCAGGCACGCGTAGACAGTGCCGCCGCGGCCGCGCGGGTTGTGAATGGCGGCGGCGAGAAACACAAGCCCGAGGAGCGCCACCCCGATGCGCTGGAAGATGCACAGCGGGCAGGGCTCGAGGCCCTGGTAGAACTGTGTGTAGAGCGCGTACG
This sequence comes from Gammaproteobacteria bacterium 13_2_20CM_66_19, assembly GCA_001914695.1. Taxonomy (GTDB): domain Bacteria; phylum Pseudomonadota; class Gammaproteobacteria; order Steroidobacterales; family Steroidobacteraceae; genus 13-2-20CM-66-19. The sequence goes on from MNCZ01000133.1 coordinate 2,142, forward strand.
CGACGAGCGCCGCGCACGCGACGAAGCCCGAGAAATTGACGAGACGGCGGTCGGCTCGCACGCGAAGCGGAAGTCTCCCGTCGCGCTCTAAGCCGAGGGTGCGGCGGCGGCGCCGGCCGCGCGCTGGCCCTCGCGCAGCTCGCGCTCCACGTCGTCGAGCGAGGTGTGGCGGATGTCCTTGCCGTGCACCATGTAGATGACGTACTCGCTGATGTTCTTGGCGTGATCGCCGATGCGCTCGAGGGCGCGCACCACCCACATGACGTCGAGCGCGCGACGGATGGTGCGCGGATCCTCCATCATGAAGGTGATGCTCTGGCGCTGGATGGCCTCGTACTCCTCGTCCACCACGCGGTCCTGCCGCGCCACGCGCAGCGCCGAGTCCACGTCCAGGCGCGCGAAGGCATCGAGCGCATCGTGCACCATCTCCGACACCACACGGCCGAGATGCTTGATCTCCCGGTACTTATCGGCGGGGCGTTCCATGGTCGCGAGCCTGGACGCGATGTAGCCGATCTTCTCGCCCTCGTCCCCGATGCGCTCGAGGTCGGTGATGGTCTTGATGATCGCCACGATGAGGCGCAGATCGCCGGCAGCCGGGGCGCGCGTCGCGAGGATGCGGCTGCATTCCTCGTCGATGGCGATCTCCATGTTGTTCACCTGGTGGTCATCGAGCGCCACGGCCTCCCCGAGCGAGCTGTCGCCCTCGACGAGGGCGGTGATGGCCTTGCGCAGCTGCTGCTCGACGAAACCGCCCATGCCGAGGACCTTGCTGCGCACCCGCTCGAGATCCTCGTTGAAGCGACGCGAGATGTGGTGGCTGAGGTCGGCGGTTTCCATCAGTTGGCGTCTCCGCTCGTCTGCCGGCGCGCGGTGATACGCGCAATGATAACGGAACTGCGGCTGGCGGCCAGTGTCGCGCGCAGGGCCAGCGGGATGGGTGCGAGCCCGGCCAGGAATTGCGCGCACGCGGCGTGCCAGCTGAAGCGCGCGGCGCGCGCGGCGCAAGTGCGCCGATCGAGCCGCAGTGCCGAGCGTATCGCCTCGGCGAGGTCATCGTGCAGGACGCCCGTCACATCCTGCTCGATGACATCGAGCGGTCCCGGCACCGGGAAAGCCGCGACCGGCACACCGCAGGCGTTCGCCTCGATCATGGCGAGACCGAAGGTATCCGTGCGGCTCGGGAACACCAGCACATCCGCCGCCGACAGGCAGTGCACGAGCTCCTCGCCGAAGCGGTACCCGGTGAACACCGCGCCCGGGTAGCGCGCCTCGAGCGTCTGCCGCTCGGGCCCATCGCCGATCATCACCTTGGTGCCGGGCAGGTCCAGGCCGAGAAACGCCTCGAGATTCTTCTCGATGGCGAGCCGCCCGACGCAGGCCATCAGCGGCCGCGGCAGCCGGGAGAGCTCCGGGTGCGGCGGCAGCGGCCGGAAGGTGCGCAGATTGACTCCGCGCTGCCAGCGGTGCAGGTGCTCGAAGCCGCGCCCGCGCAGCTGCGCCTCGAGGGTGGCGCTGCTGACGAAGGTGCGGGTCGCGGCGCCGTGGAAGCGCCGGAGCCACGCGTAGCTCGCAGAGAGCGGGATCGGCCAGCGCGCCCGCACGTACTCCGGATAGCGCGTGTGGTATGAGGTGGTGAAGGGCACGCGCCGCGCCCGGCAGTAGCGGCGCACGGCCAGCCCGAGCGGACCCTCGGTGGCGATATGGATTGCGTGCGGGCGGAAGGCCTTGAGCTCGCGCGCGACGTACGGGCCCGGCCAGAGCGCCAGGCGGATCTCCGGATAGCTCGGGCAGGCGAAGCAGCTAAGGCCCTGAGGGGAGATGATGCGCACCACGTGGCCGAGCGAGGTCAGGGTTTCGGCCGTGCACTTGAGTGTCGTCACGACGCCGTTGGTCTGCGGCGCCCAGGCATCGCTTGCGAGCGCGATCCTCACGCGGCGTCGGCCACCACGGGAGCCGCGGGGCGCAGCCGTGCGTGCGCAGTCTCGGGCCAGCGCAGGAGCGACAGCTCCCCGCACTCGCTCTCGGCGAGAGCGGTGCAGGATTCCACCCAATCGCCGGTGTTGCCGTAGAGCGTGCCCTCGATATGGCAGAGGTTGGCCCGATGGATGTGGCCGCAGACCACGCCGTCGTAGCCCTGCGTACGCGCGTGATGCGCGGCGAGCCGCTCGAACTGCTCGATGTAGCGCAGGCTCGCCCCGATGCTGAGCTTGACGCGCTCCGCGATCGGCCAGTACGGCCTGCCGAAGACACGGCGCAGATTGTTGACGCGGTGGCTCATCATCACGTTCGCACCATGCAACGCATCACCGAGGCGCGTCAGCCAGCCGGGGCTTGGCAAGGCGCCGTCGAACTGGTCGCCATGGAGAACCAGCAGCCGCTCGCCCCGGGCGGTCCGGTGCACCCACTCGCGGTGCACCTCGAACTGACCCTGCAGCATTTGGGCGAGCACGGCAAGGCTTGCATCGTGGTTGCCCGGTATATAGATGAGTCGACTCCCGGCGCGCTGCCTCGCGAGGAGCGTCCGCACCACCTCCGTGTGCTCGGCGGTCCAGAAGGCGCGCCGCGCAAGGCTCGAGGCATCCACGATGTCGCCGACCAGCACGATACGCTCGGCGTCGACCCCGTGCAGAAATTCGTTGAGCTCACGCACCCGCGCGTGCCGAAACCCCAGGTGGACGTCCGAAAGAAAGAGCGTGCGGGCACTCGTCCTGCCCGCGCGCGTGGATTTGCTGCCCGCCATACGCCCCTGGAGCTCCTGCTTTGCCACTGAGCGCCTCCAGGGTCCGCGGGCGGTGTTTCGCTTCCGTGACACCCGGGCTAAGTATTTCTTACGAATTATGGAGTTATGAATAATATCTAAGCTGACACAGTAGTTACTGGACGGCGGAAGGCCCGAATGCGTCCGGGCGGGAAGTGGCACGTGAAGGTGCTGCCGCTGCCGAGCGTGCTCTGGACCTCGAGCGTCGCGCCGTGGCGCTGCAGCACGTGCCTGACAATCGCCAGGCCGAGGCCCGAGCCGCCGGTGGAGCGCGAGCGCCCGGCGTCGACGCGATAGAAGCGCTCGGTGAGCCGGGGAATGTGCTCGGCCGGAATGCCCATACCGGTGTCGCTGACGGCAAAGTGGCCGCCGTCGTCGTCCACCCACCAGCGCATCTCGAGCGAGCCCTCGGCCGGGGTGTACTTCGCGGCGTTGTCGACGAGGTTCGAGAATGCCGAGTGGATCTCCGGCTCGTCGCCGATCAGCTGCGCGTCGGACTCGACCCGCACCCGGATATCGCGCGGGTGCACCGGCCGGGCCACGGTGTCCTTGCGCAGCAGCGCGAGCAAAGCCGCCACGTCGATCGGCTCCCCGCCGAGCGCCTCTCCGGTCTCCTCGAGCCGCGAGAGCTCGAGGAGGTCCCGGATGATGCCCGTCATGCGCTCGGCCTGGCGGCGCATCTCCGCGACCGGCCCCTGGAGATCCGAGTCGAGCGCGGGATCGTGGCTGAGAGTCTCGAGATAGCCCGAGATCACGGTGAGCGGGGAGCGCAGCTCGTGCGAGGCGTTGGCGACGAAGTCGCGCCGCACCGCCTCGAGCCGCATCTGGCGCGACACGTCGCTTACCAACAGCAGCAGCTGCCCGTCTCCGTAAGGGACCACCTGCAGCGACAGGTACGAGTCCGCGGGGGTCGTCTGCCGGATCACCACCGGGTTGGAGAGGTCCTTCCGTGCCAGGTAGCGCGCGAACTCGGGCTCCCGCAGCAGGTTCTCGATCCTCATGCCGAGGTCGCCGGTGCGCCGCAGATTCAGCAGCCGCGCCGCCATGCGGTTGAACCATACGATCTCGCGTTGCGCGTTGAGGATGACGACGCCGTTCGGGAGCGCCGCGGTCGAGCGCTGCAGCTGGCGCATGAGCTGCACGAAACGCTGCTTGTGGAAGCGCTTGCGGCGATGCAGCCGCACGACCTGAGCAATGATCTCGCCCCCCACGCCGCCGGGGTCGGGCGGATCGGCGTAGCTGCGGTGGCGCAGCCACCACTCGAGTCGAAAAAGGTACATGAGCACCCACACGAGATGCAGCGCGAGCGCCCCCGCCAGTCCGACCCAGGGGTTGCCGAAGAGCCACCCGACGCCGCAGCCGATCACCACGGTGCCGAGCAGCCGCACCGCCGCGAACCCCCACGCCTGCGTCGCCGGTTGCATGGTGCCTACTCCGTGCGCGCGGAGAAGCGATACCCCGAGCCGCGAACCGTCTGCACGAAGCGATCGTACCCGAAATCCTCGAGCGCCTTGCGCAGGCGGCGGATGTGCACGTCGATCGTGCGCTCCTCGACGTACACGTTCCCGCCCCAGATGCGATCGAGCAGCTGATCGCGGGTATAGACGCGCTCGGGGTGCGTCATGAAGAATTCGAGCATGCGGTATTCGGTGGGCCCGAGCGCGACCGTCTGCTCGCCGACCATCACTCGATGGCTCCCCTGGTCGAGCGCCAGACCCTCGAACTCGATCAGCTCGTCGACGCCGTTGGGACCGCTGCGGCGGAGCACCGCATTGATGCGCGCCAGCAGCTCCCTCGGGGAGAAGGGCTTGGTGACGTAGTCATCCGCACCGCCCTCGAGCCCGGCCACCTTGTCCCCCTCCTCGGCGCGCGCCGTGAGGATGATGACCGGCAGCTCCCGCGTCTCGCGATCGCGCTTGAGGGCGCGCGTCAGCTCGAGCCCGCTCATGTCCGGGAGCATCCAGTCCACCAGGATCAGGTCGGGGCGGGAGTCGGCAAGGGCGGCCCGCGCGGCCCGGCAGTCCTCCGCCTCCCGCACCTCGAAGCCGGCGCGCCTCAAGCCGAATGCAATCATCTCGCGGATCGGCCGCTCGTCCTCGACGATCAGTACCTGTTTCGCGGGCATGGTAGGCATGGAAGCCGGCTGAGGCGCGGGTGTATTACAGAGGTTCCGTATTGCAGATTCATGACAGTGCCTGAAGCGGCATGTCAGTTTAATGACTGTTCCTGCTGCCGTGTGTCACGTCGTCCCGCAGGTATACCGGAACGGCCTCCTCGGCAGGGAAAGTCCGCCCCTGCGCGACTTCGGCCGCGGCCACAACCGCAATTTCATTCGCCCGGGGGAGCAGCCCCTCATGGACCTTATCCAGATGTCCTCCGAGGGCGGACCGCAGCTCCGGGTACGCCGCGAAGCCCGAGCCCGCCGCGTGCGGCGGGGCTCCGCCGTGCCAGCGCTCCGGAAGCGCTACCGCGGTCGGCTTTCCGACCCGCTCGTCGGCGAGCGCGGCGGCGATCCCCGAGGGCGAGCGCTCGAAACAACCCCAGTACACCTCGCGCATGCGCGCATCGCTGCACGCGAGCACGCGCGTTGCGGCCGGATCGAGATCCATCACCCGCTGGGCGAGCGCACGCAGGTCAGAGACCGGAACCACGGGCACGCCGGCGCCGAAGGCCAGTCCCTGCGCGACGCTCGCGGCGAGCCGCACACCGGTGAAAGCGCCCGGGCCGCGCCCGAAGGCGATCGCGCCGAGCTCCGTGAGAGCGATGCCGGCCTCCTTCAGCAGCTCATCGACCATGGGCAGGATCCGTGCGGCGTGGTCACGCTCGAGAAGCGCTTCGCGCGAGCTCAGCCGCCCATCGATAAGGAGCGCCGCCGAGCAGTTCTCCGTGGCGGTATCGAGCGCGAGAATTCTCACGGCGCAACGGCGGCGCGCGCACCCCCAGGTGCGCGTCGTGCGTGTCGGCGCAGGAAGCGCAGCGCCTCGCCCGCATCCTGCGTCACGCTCATGGCCGGCAGCGCCTCGAGAAACACCCGGCCGTAAGCGCGGCCGACGAGGCGCGGGTCGCACACGACCACCACGCCGTAGTCCTCCTCGCTGCGGATCAGCCGCCCCGCCCCCTGCTTCAGCGCCAGCGCCGCTTCCGGAAGCTGATAATCGCGAAACGCGTTGCCGCCGCTCGCGGTCAGATGCTCGATGCGCGCGCGCACCAGCGGATCCTCGGGCGATGCGAAGGGCAGCTTCTCTATGATGACCAGTCGCAGCGCCTCGCCCTTCACGTCCACCCCTTCCCAGAAGCTCGCCGTGCCGAGCAGCACGCCGTTGCCGTCGGCGCGGAACTCCTCGAGCAGCCGCTCGCGCGGCGCTTCCCCCTGCACGAACACCCGGTAGGGAGCCGCATCCGCCCAGCGCGAGCGCAGGAGCGCCGCGCCCTCGCCGAGCGCGCGATGACTGGTGAAGAGCACGAACGCCCCGCCACCGGAGGCGGCGATCAGCGGCAGCGCGGTGTCGATCACCGCCCCCACGTAACCGGCGCACGCCGGCTCGGGGAGTCCCGCGGGGAGGTACAGCAGGCTCTGGCGCTCGTGATCGAACGGACTCTCGATCCTGAGCGTCGCCGTCTCGGCGAGTCCGAGACGGCCGGTGAAATGTCCGAACTCCTCGCCGAGCGAGAGCGTCGCGGAGGTGAAGATCCACGCCGCGCGGGGCGCCTCGATCAGCGCGCGGAATCGCTCCGAGATGTCGAACGGCATGAGGCTCAGCGTCAAGCCGCGCGCCGTCACCTCGAGCGTGCGCGCCCCTTCGAGCTCGTCAACCGCCGCGATCCGCGCGAGACTCGCGGCGAGCTCCGCGGCGCGCCCGCCGAGGAGCGCGAGCGCCCCGTGCTCCTCGGCACCGGCGCCAGCCAGGGCCCCCGGCAGCTCGTCCAGAGACCCGATCAGAGCGTGCACGGCGCGGCTCGCGACCGAGCCGTCGGGAGTCCACGGCCGCCTTCCCGGGGCGCCGCCGCAAGCGCTGCGCAGGTCGCGCAGGGCTTCGTCAGCGGCGCGCAGCGACTCGAGCGCCTGCTGCACCGTGGCGGCCTCGACCGCCGCCGCGCCCGCGAGCTGCGCGTGCTTCGAGAGCTCGAGGGCGAGATCCCTGAGGAGCAATTCCAGCTGACGGCTGCTCACGTGAGCGCCGAAGAACTGCGTGGCGAGATCGGGAATCTGGTGAGCCTCATCCAGAATGACCGCGTCCGCCGATCCCAGCAGGTCGCCGAAGCCGTCTTCCTTCAGCGCCAGGTCCGCGAGCAGCAGGTGGTGATTGACGATGACGATGTCGGCATCGAACGCCTCGCGGCGCGCGAGCGCCACGTGGCAGCGCGAGATCTCGGGGCACCGCATCCCGAGGCAACTCTCGCGGGTCGAGGTGACCTGCGCCCAGACCGGATGGGAGTCCGACAGGCCGCGCACTTCCGCCAGGTCGCCGCGTCGCGTCGTGCGCGCCCAGCGCCTGATGCGCGCGAGCATGGCGCGCCCGGCGCGCGGCGGCGCTGACGCCGGCTCGATGAGCGGAAGCTGCCCGTCGCTCTCCTCGGCGCGCGCCACACGGTAACGGCACAGATAGTTCGCGCGCCCCTTGAGAAGCGCCACGCGCGCCGGCCGGCCGAGAGCTGCGGCCACGAGCGGCAGATCCTTCGAGAAGAGCTGGTCCTGAAGCGTCCGGGTGCCGGTCGAGATCAGGACGCGCGCGCCGCACAGCAGCGCCGGCACGAGGTAGGCGAAGGTCTTGCCGGTGCCGGTTCCGGCTTCCACCACCAGCGATTCGCGCGCGGCGAGCGCGTCGGCGACGCGCTGCGCCATGAGCAGCTGGCCGCGGCGCACCCTGAAGTCCGGCAGCGCCCGCTCGAGCGGTCCGCCGTGGCCGAAAATCTCCTCGAGATCCAACATGTCCTGGGCCGGTCGGTTCGCGCTCTCGGCGCCCCGGCTACGATCCTCGCGCCTGAGCCCTGGGCGTGTCGAGAGGCATATCTATCTGAATTTCCTGCAAACTGGTGCGCGCTGCGCCGATGGACGAGAATGGCGGCTGCATCGTTACTGTATCAGGGTCTGGGGGCGGCCCGGGATACACTTGCTGGTTTCTGCAGCATGACTAATAAAAGGGGAGCTACGGAGTGGCTACTGCCGCACGACAACTGACTCCGCTGCCCCAGTTGAGCCGCGCCGTGGCCGATTGGGTGAACTCGGTGCGCGAGCTGACGCAGCCGCGCGCGATTCACTGGTGCCAGGGGAGCGATGCCGAGGCCCGGGAGCTGACCGCGCAGCTCCTGCAACGCGGCGAGCTCAAGGCGCTCGACGCAGAACGCTTCCCCGGCTGTCACCTGTACCGCTCGGCGCCGAACGATGTCGCGCGGGTCGAGCATCTCACCTACATCTGCACGCGCTCGCAGGAGGATGCCGGCCCGAACAATCACTGGATTGAGCCGCAGCAGGCGCACGCCAAGATGCGCGAGCTGTTCCGCGGCTGCATGCGCGAGCGCACGCTTTACGTCATCCCCTACTGCATGGGGCCGCTCGACTCGCCGCTGGCGCGCTGCGGCGTCGAGATCACCGACAGCCCCTATGTCGTGCTCAACATGCTGATCATGACTCGCGCCGGCCGCGCCGCGCTCGAGCGCATCGCGCACGACGGCGCCTTCGTGCGCGGGCTGCACTCCATCGGCGAGCTCGATCCCGAGCGGCGCTTCATCATGCACTTTCCCGAGGAGCACGCGATCGAGAGCTTCGGCTCCGGCTACGGCGGCAACGCGCTGCTCGGAAAGAAATGCCATGCACTGCGCATCGCGAGCTGGCAGGCGCGCGAGGAGGGCTGGCTCGCCGAGCACATGCTGATCGTCGGCCTCGAGAGCCCGCGCGGCGAGACACACTATCTCGCCTGCGCCTTTCCCTCCGCGTGCGGCAAGACCAATCTCGCCATGCTGATCCCTCCGGCCTCGCTCCCGGGCTGGCGCGCGTACACCGTGGGCGATGACATCGCGTGGCTCCACCCCGGCGCGGACGGACGGCTGTGGGCCATCAACCCGGAGGCCGGCTATTTCGGGGTGGTGCCGGGCACCAATCCCGAAACCAACCGCAATGCCTACGAGATGATCCGCCGCGACACGCTCTTCACCAACGTCGCCCTCACCGCCGACAACCAGCCCTGGTGGGAGGGCCTGTCGACCGGGAGACCCGTGATCGACTGGCAGGGACGGCCCTACGACCCGGCCAAGGGGCCAGCGGCACACCCCAACTCGCGCTTCACGGCATCGGCCCGGCGCAATCCCAGCTACTCGCCGCACGCCGAGGATCCCGCCGGGGTGCCGATCACGGCGCTGGTGTTCGGCGGCCGCCGCCGCGAGGTCGCGCCACTCGTCTACGAAGCGCGCGACTGGCGCCACGGCGTCCTGGTCGGCGCCTCGCTCGCCTCCGAGACCACCGCCGCGGCCGTCGGTCAGGTAGGCGTCACGCGGCGCGACCCGATGGCGATGCAGCCGTTCTGCGGTTACAACTTCGGCGACTACTGGCGGCACTGGCTCGACATCGGCGCCCGGCTCGCGCGGCCGCCGCGCATCTATCATGTCAACTGGTTCCGCCGCGACGCGCAGGGCCAGCTCCTCTGGCCCGGTTACGGCGAGAACCTGCGGGTGCTGGCCTGGATGCTCGATCGCTGCGCCGGCCGCGCCGGCGCCACCGAAGCGGCCATCGGCTGCCTGCCGCGGACGGCGGATCTCGAGTTGCGCGGGCTCGACGTGAGCGCGGATCGGCTCGCGGGCCTGCTCACGGTCGATGCGGCGCTGTGGCGCAAGGAAGTCGCCGAGATGCGCGAGTACCTGGGCAGGTACGGCAGCCGCCTCCCGGCGGCGCTGCTCGCGGAGCTCGACTCGATCGAACGGCGCCTCCCTTAAGGCGCACGCGGCGCCCTCAGGCCTCTTCGCAGGCGTAGCCGATCGTCTGCGGCGAGCCCCGCTCGGGCAAGCGCCCGAGGCCGATCATGCCCTGGCCCTTGATCTGCAGGCTGTCGCGGCGCACGAACGATTCCTCGCCGTCGGCGCTCTGCACGAAGGTTCCATTGGTGCTCTGATCGATCAACACGAACTTGTTGCGGCTGATCTCGATGCGGGCGTGCAGGCGCGAGATGAGGTTGCCCTTCACCACCATGTCGTTGTCCTCGGCCCGGCCGATGGTGACGCTCGAATGGCGCTCGTCGACCAGCAGCTCGCGATCCTGCCACTGCAGGCGCAGGCGCAGGTGATGTCCGGAGCGCGGCTCGGTCGCGATCCCCGGCACCATGCTGGTCACGTCCTCGGTCTGCCACAGCACCTCGTAGAGGGCGACCTCGCTTCCCTGGCCCTTGAGTGTCGCGACGTCGATCTGGCGGCAGGAGGCGCGCCACTCGGGCGACAGCTTCTCGACGGTAGCGGCCGTAGTCACGATCTGTCCGGCCTTGGCCTGACTGGTCATGCGGTTGGCGGTATGCACGGCGGCGCCGAACACGTCGCGGTTCTCGAGCATCACCGGACCGTAATGGCAGCCGATGCGGATGGCGACCGGCTGGCCGTCGACATTGAGCTGCGCGTGCGTCGAGATCTGCTGCTGCATCTGTGCGGCGGCGTTCAGCGCCGCGTCGGCGGTCGGAAAGGTGGCCATCACCTCGTCGCCCATGGTCTTGATGACCGTGCCCTGGCGCTGCTCGGTGGCGCCGCGCATCACGTCGATGCAGATCGCCACCATGTCGCGGGCCCGCAGATCGCCCATGGTGTCGTACAGCCGGGTCGATCCGACGACGTCGGCGAACAGTATCGCGAGTTCGATGTCCTTGCCCATGAGTTGCCTCGCGATTATACGCGAGCGCTCTGGGGAGGCTACCGACGGGCTTAAACGCGCGGCGCCGCGGGAATCGCCTGTCGCAGCAGCTCCACCCCGGCCCCAAGCACCCGCGCGCCCTCGCTCAACGTGCGTCGGAAGTCGCGGGCTCCCGGCTCCCCGCTGTAGAGGCCGAGCATGTGGCGCGTGATCGCGGCGAGGGGCTCGCCGCGGGCGAGCTCGCGCGCGACATAGCGTTCCATGCGGGCGAGGTGCGCTTCGCGCGTGGGCATCTCGCCGGCCCCGGAATTGAGCGCGCAATGCAACTCCGCGAGCAGATAGGGGCGGTGATAAGCCTCGCGTCCGAGCATGACGCCGTCGCACCAGGCGAGCGCGTCGAGCACCATTCCCGGCAGGCGCAGGCCTCCGTTGACCACGACCGGCAGAGCCGGAAAGTCGACCTTGAGGCGCCGCACGACGTCGAAGCGCAGCGGCGGGACCTCGCGGTTTTCCTTCGGCGACAGCTCGCCCAACACCGCCTTGCGGGCATGCACGACCGCGGCCTGACAGCCGGCATCGCGCACGCTCCCGACGAACCCCCACAAGCTCTCGGCGTCGCACTCGCTGAAGCCCGCGACCGCTTCCTGCAGGTCGCCGGCCCCCGCGCTGACCACGCCGATGCGCATCTTCACCGTCACCGGCACGCGCACCGCGGCAACCATCGCGGCCACGCATTCGGCCACCAGCGCGGGCTCGTGCATCAGGCAGGCGCCGAAGGCGCCGCTCGCCACGCGCTCGCTCGGACAGCCGCAGTTGAGGTTGATCTCGTCGTAGCCCGCCTCCTCGCCGGCGCGCGCCGCCGCCGCCAGCTCGCGCGGCTCGCTGCCGCCGAGTTGCAGCGCGACCGGATGCTCCTCGGGATCGAAGGCCAGCAGCCGCGCACGATCGCCGTGCAGGATCGCCGCCGCCGTGACCATCTCGGTGTAGAGCAGCACGTCCGGCGAGAAACCGCGCAGGAAATAGCGGCAGTGCCGGTCGGTCCAGTCCATCATGGGAGCCACGGCGATGCGGCGGTCTAACGTCGACGCGCCGAAGGAGTTACTACTCGGACGTGTCGTCATCCAGTCCCTTGCCGGAGTCAGGCTCTAACTCGCTGCGCTTCGACGAATCACGCGCCCAAGTTGGATTGGAAGTCGGAAATGTCACGCCAACCTGTCGTCGCAGCTTCAACCACTCCGCCCGTCCACGTGCCTTGATAGCCTCCAGGTCCTCAACCGCGCTAGCCGTCGGCGGTTGCTTCTCAGCTGCAGGCTCCTCGATACCTCGCTCGGCGTGAAAGTCGCGGGTGATCTGGTTGCGGATTCGACTGCGCAGGTGCTCCTCAATTTGGGTCTGGTCCAGCAACGTAAGTAATCGCTCCTCGGAAACGATCCCACGGCGAGCGAGTTCTCGGGTAAAGACAAGATCCTTGTCACGGAAAGCGACGTACTTTGCGATTGCTAGGTCATGGGGCTCCAAACACAGTCCCTTGACCCCTTCTGTGTTCCCCGGAGGCAGATGCACCAATCGCCCCTTCCAGCCTTTGGGAAGTGTCGCGGTCTTCTCGTCAACCGGGTCAGCGTAGTAACCAAAAGTCTCGTGAAATTGCGAGTAAACGCCGATCGCATTCAGCCACTCGGTTCGCTTGGGGCTCTTTGCAGCGAGCAAGTCCACCTCCGCAGACTTGACGATGTCGTCCGCAAGATCCGGGTACTTCCCGTGAAGAGCCTGGCTGCCGATTATTATGAATTGCTTCTCGCCAGTTATTCGGCCGGCAGCCCGCAGCACGTGATCAAGCTCCCGCTTCTTCATAGAGCTTCGTCACCTCGGCTTGCGGCAACAGTCCCACATACGGCATCGATTGCCGCAGCCTCACAGCTTCCTCATCGCGCCCCAGCATCGCGGCGAATAGCGTGCCGTCATCGCCACTCTGAGCGATTCTGCGCCACTCGTCGTAGGCGGAGACCCACACTCCTTGGCCCTCCCAGCGGTGGAGGTTTGCGAGAATCTGTGCGCGGATCTCGCGCGGCGTGCAACGCCGAACCACCGCAAGGGACAGTGCACGTCTGAGTTGGTCTAATTCCTGATGTGAAAATCCCCCGCGCGCAAGCGGGCGCAGGCCTTGCTCGCTGAGTTCCAACGCGTCGCCTTCCCCCACACCCCAGGCTTCGAGCGTCGCTCTTGGCAGAATGACTCCCAGGGAATTTCCGATGCGCCGTAATGATACTTTCATAAATATCCATATTATTACGCGTTATAACGCTACTGGAAAGCCCTCGGAAATGACTGCGCTTGCGAGGGAGCGCACAGCAGTCCGTTTTCCACGCAGACGCAAAGGAGACGGGCCTTTTTCAGAGTGCATAAGTACCTGAGCGATAAAGCTAAATAGACTCTGTCGGTCCAGTCCATCGTAGGGGCCACCGATATCTTTCGAGATACCGATTCATGTTCTCTATCCGGTCATTTCTTATCCCTGTGGGAGCCCCTACCCCGCTACTGCGAGGATAACCGTCCCATTGGCTATGTACGTCGGCTGGTGTTTGCAAGTCCCGTGGGCCATTGGAACTAATGTGAGGAGCCGTATCAACCCACTGCGTGCGCGGCTCGGTACGGCCGCTCGACCTCCTGCTGATGAGGCCGCCGCCAGCCTTGCCGGCTTGCCGTCCGTCGAGTGCCGAGCGCACTATCCGGCTGTGCGTCTCGCTGTTGCCTGCCTGCCGTGCGCGCTGCTGTGCGTGCTGGTATCGCCAGCATTTGCATCCGATGCTGAGGGCGGATCCATCGTAACCGGGTCCGGCAACGAGTCTTGGGGAAGGTTTGTCGCGGAACGCTGCGGCACACGAATCCGCTGTCCGCGCGCGCAGTATCCCTACATGCAGCTCCAGGTCTATGCCTGTTCGCGGCTCCAGCGCCGACCGCCCGTAATCAGACTCGATCCGGCGAACTATGCTCGGCTACGGGCGGAGATGGAGAAGTGCGCAGGTCATCCCATCCCGGGGCGCATTTCGTTGTGCGGCATTCCGGTCGTCCCGGCCACGCCCGTAAAAGGCCGGGACATATTCGCCGACACATAGCCTGAGCTCACTCGGGAGGCGCAGCCCCTGGCGGCGGCGCGCGGTCGGCGCAGTGCATCACGGGCCGCGAAAGAAACGTATCTCCCATGACCTGGCCTTCGGCAACAAGACGACGCCACTCCCGACCAGCGTAGCGAGGGCAGATCCGGTGCTATCAGTTTTGAAGCGCATACGCAGTCCTATTGTGTCGGAGGGCTGGCGGGGACAGCCAGGCTCGCCGGCTCGTTTTCAGGAACCACCGGCGTCTGGGGGATGTACTTCGACGCCCAGGCCTCGATCACCCGCGCGGCATAGGCGGCAGCTGCGGCATCGGATAGCAGATGGTCGGCGCCGTCGAGCGAGACGAAGCTCTTGGGATGTTTGGCGGCCAGAAAAATCTTCGAGGCATTCTCGATGCCGACCACGGTGTCTCGCGGCGCGTGCATGACGAGCAGCGCTTTATGGAGTGAGCCGATGCGATCCAGCAGGCGATGCTCCTCAGCGTCCGCGACGAAACTGTGCCGAATGCTGAACCGGCGCCCGGCAAGCGTTACCTGCGCCTCCCCCTTCTCGCGGATTTCCTCGAGCGAGCTGCCGAAGTGCTTGAGGACGTGGCCGACGTCGGCTGGTGCGCCGATGGTAACGACGGCGCGCGCCTCGGGAATATCGTGGGCGCCGGCCAGCACCGCCGCACCGCCCAGGGAGTGCCCGACGAGAATGGCCGGAGCAGCGAAATGTTCCCGCAGATGAATGGCGGCGTTCACCAGATCTTCGACGTTCGAGGAGAAGTTGGTGTTGGCAAACTCCCCTTCCGAAGACCCCAGCCCGGTGAAGTCGAAGCGCAAGACTCCGATGCCAGCCGCCGCCAAGCCTGATGCAATGCGCTTGGCAGCGACCACGTCCTTCGTGCATGTGAAGCAGTGCGCAAACAGCGCGAAGGCGCGCACCGGGCCGGCCGGCAAGTCGACACGAGCGCTGAGCTCAAAACCCTGACTTCCCTTGAACGACGCACGGATAACGGACGTGTCTGGCCGCGGCGGCATCATGTTCGCTCCGTTTCGATGGCGGGCCGAATTCGATCTTATCAAAAGGGCGTGGCGCTCACGGCTGCGCGGCCCGCACCGTCACGCCACTTGAGCGAAGCGCGTGAGCGGCTGCGCCGATGATCGGCGCCTGTCGATGTGGCTGCACGAGAACCGCCGCGTCGGTGGCATCCGGCGGAAGCGCAGACACGGGCACGTCGAAGCCCCGGACCTCACCCTTCCACGTGCCCAGGGTGCGAATGCCACGCACAATATTGAACTCCTCGAGATTGCGGCCGGCGTTTTCCCCGCGTCCAATCGCGGAAACTGCATGGCGCAGGTACGTAACGAGCACCACATCGCTATTGGGGGCGCCCGGGTGCGCACCGAGTTCGACCCGCACTTGCGCGGCACGCACCGTGACCGTGACGGGCACGCCGTCACGGTGCTCGCTCAGCGCCCTCGCAACTGCCTGTGGATCCCGGAGTGAATCGACCTGCCCATCGACGACGAGCTGCGGTGTGTATACCGATGAGCGGTGCAGATTTCGAGCGTAGACGTTCTGCCGCTCTGCGGACTGCGGCAGGGCAAACCGATCACGCCATCCAAGGTCATCCCAGTAGTCCACGTGAAACGCCAAGGCAATAACATCGGACTGCCTGCTCAGTTGTCCAACGTAGGCGTCCGCCGGGGGACACGAGCTACAGCCCTGTGACGTGAAGAGCTCGACCACCACGGGCCGAGGTTGCGCGTGAGCGGCAAGAGCGCAGCCAAGTGTGGCGCCGAGCAGCAAGCATTGCCGAATCGGGCGCATCATGGGGAGTCTCCGGAAACCGCGATGACCTAATAGACCGCGCAACACCCGAGAACATTACACCTCGGCGGGGAATCCACCTCAGGCTGCGGATCGCCTTCCCTGTCCGGCCCTCACATTGTCGCTCGACAGCCCCGGACCGTCCTGTTCCGGCCGACCTGCCAGGAGCTGTAAGCTCCCACACCATGCGAGTCGGCATCGTCGGTTCGGGCTTGATGGGCGCGAAGCTCGGAACGCTCTTCGCGCGCGCCGGACACGAGGTCGTATTCAGCTACGCCCGCAGCGAGCAGAAGCTGAGCGAGCTCGCACGGGAGGCCGGGGCTAAGGCCCGGCACGGCACGGTACGTGAGGCCGCGCAGGAAGCGGACGCGGTATTGCTGGCCGTGCACTGGTCCCGGCTGGACGAAGTGCTGAGTCAAACGGGCGATCTGTCGGGCAAGGTGATCGTGACGTGCTCCCTCCCGATGAACGACGACAACACCGAGCTCGTCGTCGCCCACAGTTCCTCCGGCGCGGAGATGCTGGCGGAGAGGCTTCCCAAGGCCAAGGTGGTCTCAGCTTTCAACACCGTTCCCAGCGAAGTGCTGTTTGCCGTCTTCGAAGCCCGGCGCAAACTCACCCGACCCAGCCTCGTGTACTGCGGGGACGATTCTCGGAGCAAGAGGCTCGCCGCCGGGCTGATCCGCGACGTGGGTTTCGATCCCGTGGACGCGGGACCCTTGCGGATCGCCCGTCATACCGAGCCGTTCGCGCTGCTCGTCGCCCAGCTTGCATACGAGGGACAAGGCGGGCCGGAGCTCGCGTACCGCTTCGAGAGGTTTTGACACGGCTGCGCGCACGTCGCCGGCGCGGGCGGAGGGGCTGCAGAGCCGCCAACTGAGCCTGCTAGGAGCCGGGGCCCGCCGGCGCGCTGGGTTGCGCGGCCTGTACCTCGACCCGAGTGTCGTTGAAGCAGGCGCCATCCGCGATGTCCGCCTTGTGTGTGGGAGCGAGCGCCGCCACGGTCTGTCCGTTGAGACTGGTGCGCAGCCAGGCGCCCTTCTCGGAGCACACCACCCCGGGTCGCACGGCCGGGGTGATCTGCAGCGGCAGGAATACTTCTCCCTGATCGTTCCAGACCTTTGCCAGCTCTCCTTCCTTGAGTCCCCGGGCAGCCGCATCCTCCGGATGCATCTCGAGCACCGGTGTCCCATCGCTCGCCGGGAGACCGCCGAAGGTCGAGGTAATGCGCTTGTCGGAGGCGGGCGTGATGAGTGTCAGGGGATAGGACGATTGCAGCGGCCGGAAACCGGGAAGCGGTGCGCCGTGGCGAGCTCGGAGCGTCTCTGACACGAGCTCGATCCTGCCGCTGGGTGTGCGCGGCCAGACCGTGTCGCACAGCACCGGCTCGACACCGCCGTACTCCATCTTGAGGGCGCTATCGAGCGGGAGCTGGCTCGGTCGCCGACCCTTGAGGCGCGGATCGTCGGCATTCATCGCCGCGTCCATCAGCTCGGCGTCGCTCGCCGTGAATGCCGGATCGCTGAAGCCGAAGCGCGCAGCCAGTCGCCGGAAGATCTCCGTGTTAGGAAGACTCTCGCCGACGGGTGGGATCACCGGCTCGGCGCGCTGCAGATACTGCTGTCCGTACGCGGGGTAGAGATCCGCGTGCTCGAAATGGGTACAGGCCGGCAGGACCACGTCCGCGAAGGCCATGGTGTCGGTCATGGCAACCTCGATGCCGACCGTGAACAGATCATCCCGCGCTAGTGCCTTTCTCATCCGATTCTGATCGGGATGAACGATGATCGGGTTGTGGTTGTAGACGAACACGGCCTTGATCGGCGGAGTCAACTGCTCATCCAGTATCGATTCCGCGACGTCCAGGATGTTGATCGTCCGGGTGCCGGGCGGCGCGAGATCGGGCCGCGTCAGCCGGTCGAGTGTCTTGGGGAAGGCATGGCTCGCGCCGCCGACCAGCCCGCCGCCGGGGACGCCGAATTTCCCCGCAAGCGCAGGCAGGGCCGCAATGGCGCGCAGCCCCGACCCGCCGTTGCGATTGCGCTCGAGTCCGTTCCCCCACGCGATGACCGCGGGCGTTGACTCCTTGTACCAGCGCGCGAGCGTGCGGACATCGTCGAGGCCGACACCGCAGATCTCCGCCGCGCGCTCGGGCGGATAGGCGCGGGCGGCTCGCATGAAGTCGTCGAACCCGAGCACGTGGCGGCCGATGAACTCCTGATCGAGGCCGGAGATTCTCTCGAGCTCCGTCGCGATGGCCCACGCCAGCACCACGTCCGTGCCCGGGCGGACGGGCAGAAGCAGGTGCGCCTGCTCGGCCACCTGGGTACGGCGAGGGTCGATCACCACCAGCCGCGCACCGTGGCGCTTGGCGGCGTTGATCTGGCGCATCAGATGCAGATTGCACGCGCTCGCGTTGTTGCCCCAGACGATGATGAGCTGAGCGAGCGCCACCTGCTGTAGCGGCGTGCCCGGCGTCGCCCCGAAGGTCGCGGCATAGGCGGCGCTGCGAATGCCACCGCACAAGGGACTCCGGGCGAGGAGCGAAGCTCCCAGGCGGTGGAAAAATCGCAGCGACATCGAGTCGCCCGCCAGCATCCCGTGGGGTCCCGCGTAGTTGAGCGGCAACACGGCCTCGGGGCCGTAGCGCTCGATCACGGCGCCGACGCGCCGCTGGATCAGCTCGAGCGCACTCTCCCAGGTGGTCTGCCTGAACCTGCCTTCGCCCTTGGCGCCGATCCGCTCGAGCGGATGCCGCAGGCGGTTGGGCCCGTGGACAAACTGCGGATAGTACCGGGCCACCTTGGCGCAGATGGCGCCGTGGGTGATGGGGTTGGCCTTCGTTCCCCGCACGGCGAGCACCTCACCGTCGGCCACGGTGACGGCGAGACTGCACGTATCCGGACAGTCGAGCGGGCACACGCTGGGTTTTTGAACGTTCATGGGGGCGGCAACCGATCGATGGGGGCATTCTACTCGCTGCCCGCGAGCGTCACCGACATGCCTGCAGCTCGCCATAACCCAGGTCAGGTTCAGGCGCGGGGTCGATGGTAGACAGGACGCGAGCCGATACCGGCATCCGCGTATACCGCCCGGTGGGGGTGGACCTTTTGCCGGTTGATAGCTTTTTAGCTATCATTTTACGATGGCTGCGGCCCAAGCCTCGAGACTGCTGGCCTCCGCCCGGCGGCGTGCCGGGCTAACGCAACGCGATCTCGCGCGCCGTGCGCGCACCTCACAGTCCGTCATTGCACGCATCGAGTGTGGTGCTACCAGTCCAGGCTGGAAGACGCTGCTGCGCCTGGTGAGCAGTGCCGGCTTTGATTTGCACGTCGCTCTCAAACCGAGGGTTCGCGGCCGCTCCCACATGCTCGATGATGTCCCCCGCATATTGCGATTGACACCGGAGGAGCGCCTGCTTGAGCTGCGTAACGCGGCGCGCTTCCTCGCGGCTGCGGTGCGTGTCGACGATGGGCGCGTTTGACCCCGAGCGGATACTGCGTACCCTGTCGAGGCGGCGAGTTCGCTACGTGCTGGTGGGCGCCACGGCTGCGCGTCTGCAGGGGTTTCCGCGCCTTACGGCCGATGCCGACATTGCGCCAGCCACCGACCCCGATAATCTCAAGCGCCTCGCGACCGCACTGCGCGACCTGCACGCGCGCGTTTACACCGAGTCCTTGCCAGAAGGACTGACCTTCAGCTGTGATGCCGAAACCCTGTCGCGGGCAGAGCTCTGGAACCTGGTGACCGACGCCGGGCGGCTGGATCTCGTCTTCAAGCCGAGCGGCACCGGGGGCTACGATGACCTCGCCAGGTCGGCTGTTAGCTTTCGGGCCTTTGGTGTCAAGGTGCGCGCCGCCAGCCTCAAGGACATCTTGCGCTCGAAGCTTGCATCGAATCGCCCCCAGGATCAGCAGGATGTGATCATTCTCACCGAGATGCTGAAGCGCCGTTGACAGCAGGTCACCGACTAGCCCGATGCGCTCCATCGGCTGAAGGACGAGGCCGCCGCGAAGCTCTCAGCGACTCGTTGCAGGCCCTGCGTAGCCGAGTGCCCGCAGCGCCTCGGCGATCTCCTCCAGAGTCCGCGGATCGTCGATCGTCGGCGGTACCGTGTACTCGTTCGAATCGGCAATCGCCCGCATGGTCGCGCGCAGCACCTTGCCCGATCGGGTCTTCGGCAGGCGCGCCACGATCGCGACGTGCCGAAACGCCGCGATAGCGCCGATGTGCTCGCGGACGCGGTCGACGAGCTCCCGAAGCAGCTCCGGGTGGGGACGCGTGACGCCCGCCTTGAGCACCACGAGGCCGAGGGGGAGTTGGCCCTTGAGCGAGTCGGCGACGCCGATGACCGCGCACTCCGCCACGTCCGGGTGAGCGGCGAGCACTTCCTCCATGGCGCCGGTCGACAGGCGGTGGCCGGCCACGTTGATCACGTCATCGATGCGGGACATGACCCAGACATAGCCGTCGCCATCGATGAAGCCGGCGTCGCCCGTCAGGTAGTAGCCGGGGTAGCGACTCAGGTAGCTCTCGCGGTAACCCTCATCGTTCCGCCACAGCGTCGGCAACGTGCCGGGCGGCAGCGGCAGACGGATCACGATGTTGCCGATCTGCCCGGCGGGCACGGCCGCGCCCGCCGCGTCCAGTACCCGCACGTCATAGCCCGGCACCGGCACGCTCGCCGAGCCCGGCTTGACCGGGAGCGGCGTGAGCCCCCGGCAGTTCGCCACGATCGGCCATCCGGTCTCGGTCTGCCACCAGTGATCGATCACCGGCACCCCGAGTTTCTCCTCGGCCCAGTGCACGGTGTCGGGGTCACAGCGCTCACCGGCGAGAAACAGCGTATTCAGGCTCGCGAGGTCGTAGCGCCCGATGAGCGCTCCGGCCGGATCCTCCTTCTTGATGGCGCGAAACGCGGTCGGCGCCGTGAACAAGGCGTTGACCCGATGCTGCGAGACGACGCGCCAGAAGGCGCCGGCGTCCGGCGTGCCGACCGGCTTGCCTTCGTAGAGGATGCTGGTGCAGCCGGCGAGCAGCGGCGCGTAGACGATGTACGAGTGGCCGACCACCCAGCCGACGTCGGAGGCCGCCCAGAACACATCTCCCGGCCGCATGCCGTAGATCGCCTCCATCGACCACGCGAGGGCGACCGCATGCCCCCCGTGATCGCGCACCACGCCCTTCGGCTTGCCGGTCGTGCCCGAGGTGTAGAGGATGTAAAGAGGATCGGTGGCTTCGAGAGACGCGCACGGGGCGG
Organism: Gammaproteobacteria bacterium 13_2_20CM_66_19; assembly: GCA_001914695.1. GTDB lineage: Bacteria > Pseudomonadota > Gammaproteobacteria > Steroidobacterales > Steroidobacteraceae > 13-2-20CM-66-19. The sequence goes on from MNCZ01000133.1 coordinate 22,916, forward strand.
GCGCTGCGCTCGCGAGCGCCTCCGACCATTCCAGGTCGCGCCCTGGCGTGAGCGCGGCGCTCGCCTGCGGCCGCTGCAGTACGATGCAGCCTCCGACCTCGTGGCTCGCGAGCTTGAGCGCCTCATCGAGCAACGGCTTGTACGGGATCACCCGCTGCCCTTCGATGCCGCACGACGCCGAGATCACCATCACCGGACACGCATCGTCGATGCGCTTGGCGAGCTCGTGCGGCGCGAAGCCCCCGAACACGACCGAGTGCACGGCCCCGATGCGCGCGCAGGCGAGCATCGCCACCACCGCCTCCGGCACCATCGGCATGTAGATGACCACGCGATCGCCGCGGCCGACGCCCTGGGCCGCGAGGGCTCCGGCGAAGCGCGCAACATGCTCGCGGAGCTCCCGATAGGTGAGCCGCACGACCGTCCCCGTGACCGGGCTGTCGTAGATGAGCGCCGCCTGCTCGCCGCGCCCCTGCTCGACGTGGCGGTCGAGCGCGTTGTAGCAGGTGTTGATGCGCCCGCCGGTGAACCAGCGATAAAACGGCGCCCGGCTCGCATCGAGCACCCGATCCCAGCGGCGCTCCCAGTGGAGCGCTTCCGCCCGCTCGCTCCAGAAGCCCTCCGGGTCCTCGTGTGCGCGGCGGTAGGCATCGCGGTATGCATTGACCAGCGTGTTCATTGTTCTGCACCCGTCCGGCTTCGGATCGTACCTCCAGCGCGGGTGCTCCGGCTTCGGTTTCGCACGACCCGAAGCCAAACACCATCAGAACGAGGGCGTCGTCGTCAGTGGACGATCTTTTCGGCAGGTTCGAGCGCGAGCTCGCCGGCCACCCGCGGCACCGGCGCGGCTGCACCGAGCAGCGGCAGCTCCGCAAGCACATCGATGAGCGGCCGCGGCTTGCCGATGGCGTAGCCTTGCCCGTAGTCCACACCGAGCGCCGCAACGCGGGTGGCGATCTCGGCCGTTTCGACGTACTCGGCCACGGTGGTCAGCGACAGGCTGCGCGCGAGCTGGGCGATTGCGCCGACCATCGATTCGGCCCGCGGGTCCTTGAGGACATCGCGCACGAAGCTGCCGTCGATCTTCAGCATCGTCACGGGCAGCTGGCGCAGATACGCGAGCGACGATAGCCCGGTTCCGAAGTCATCGAGCGCCACGCCGCAGCCGAGCTGCCGGAGCTTGCGCATGAGCGTTTCGGCGCGCGCAACATTCGCGATTGCGGCGCTCTCGGTGAGCTCGAAGCAGAACAGCGCCGGGGCGAGGCCGCTCGAGCCGATCCGCTCGATCACGAAATCCACGAACTCCTCGTCCTTGAGCGACTGCCCGGAGAAGTTGATGGCAAAGGACATCGAATGGGGGGCGAGCAGCTGGGCGTGGGGCTTCAGCATCTCGATCGCCTTGTTCATGACCCAGCGATCGATCTCGGGCATCAGCTGGTAACGATTGGCCGCCGACAGGAAGCGATCCGGCCCGACCGAGTTGCCGTCCCCGTCGATCATGCGTAACAGCAGCTCGAAATGCGGCCGCTGGCTCTCCGCGCCGGCGAACGGCAGGATGAGTTGCGCCGCGAGCCACAAGCGGCCCTCATCGATCGCCGTGCGCAGCTGTCCGAGGACCTTGATGTCAGTGAAACGGCGCACCAGACTCGCATCGCCGGACTCGTACACTTCGACCCGGTTCCGCCCCCGGTCCTTGGCCGCCTTGCAGGCCGTTTCGGCCGCCGCCAGCGAATGCATCAGCTCGCCCGCATCCGTGTCCAGCGGCGCGACCCCGATGCTGAGCGACACGTCAAGGCGTGACCCGTCGTGCGAAGTGCGCAGCTGCTCTGCACCTTCGCGCAGCGCTTCGGCGAATTGCGCGGCGGTGTCCAGCTCGGTCGGCAGGGCCACCGCGAAACGATCGCCGGAGATGCGCGCCGCCAGCGCTCCGGGCGGCAGCCGCAGCCGGATGAGCTCCCCGAGCTTGCCGAGTACCGAGTCCCCGACGTGCATCCCGAAGCTGTCGTTGATGATATGCAGCCGATCCAGATCGATGTACAGGGCGGTCCAATGCCGCAGGCCCCGGGTGGCGGGCACCACCAACCACAAGCGCCGCTCGAATGCCGGCCGGTTGTACAGACCGCACAGGGCGTCGTAGCTGATCTCGATGATGCCGACCGCCTTGCGCGCGAGGATTCCCGTCAGCCGGGCATCGCGCTCGGTAAAGAGCTCGCCGAAATCCTCGCGAAACAACGCCAGTACCCCGATGGTCTTGCCGACGGTGGAGCGCAGGGCGCACGAGAGGATCTTGTATGGAAGGATGCCCATGGCGCTGTCGGGCGCCAGCTTGTTGATGATGACGGGCCCGTGTCGTATCTGCGCCAGCGACAGCAGCTGCCGGTGAGCGCGGGCCACGAGCTGTGTATCCTTTCGGCTCTTGTTCTTCGAGCTCTTCGAGCGCAACAACGCAATGCTCTTGTCCGGGACGATCAGAGCGGCCGTGGAAGCGCCCACCTGCTCGATCGCCTGCAGCAGGATCCCCTTCAGCTCATCCCCGCCGTCGCTCGCGGGCTGGTCTGCCGTGCCGTTGCCGAGCAGCAGCTCGAGATCCCTGTCGCGCGATTTGACGGCGCGAGAGAGCCCCTCGATCGCGGTGCGCGACAGCAGCTCGCGGCGCAGGCACTCGAGCACCGGTCGCAGGAGAGCGTGGGCGATGGAGAAGCCGCGGGCCTCGGAGTCGGGATCGCCGCTCGCACGGCACACCACCACGACGACTGCGATCAGCTGCTCCCGGTCATCGCGCAGCCAGCACAGATACACCGGCTGCCCGCCCTCCAGCAGGCGCATCTGGCCTGGGCCCTCGGGACTTGCGGCCTGCAGCGCGTTCTCGATGAGATCGTGGAGATCAGGCCCGGCCGTACCGTCCGTCGTCCACTGCAACCTGCCCGCGGCGTCGTAGAGCGCCACGCTGGTTGCGCGGGGAAGCACGGACCGCACAAGCTGCAAATAGGGCTCGAAGGAGGCCGATGGCTCGACGGTCTCCTGAGCTTGATGGCTTCGGTCAGTCATCCCCGGGGGCCGCTGCTGTTCCGTAGTTGAGGCCTGCACGATCTCAAACCACGTGCGCACCGGGCCTTGCTCCAGTTGGCGATTCAGCCGAGTTCCGTGCGCGAGCTACGCACAAGCCTGGAACTCAATCCTCCAGGCCCGCAGTCGGTCAACATAACGCGCTGCTGACGCTACGCGGGTCACACTTTGTCGTATCGAAGTCGGGGGGGTCGGCGGGTGGGGTCGAAGCCCAACAGGCGGCCGACCCGCACTCCGGCACCGCTATCGAGCCGTGCTCGTCGCGCCGGCCCGCTGGCCCGCGCCCTGCGCGTGGGCCCGGAAGCTCGCGACTCCGCTCTTCCCCAGAGTGTTCCAGGCGGCAAGCTGCGCAACCAGCTGGGCGTGCAGGCCGGCGTAGGTTTCGATCTCCTGGGCGTTGGGGGCCGTGTCGGCGTCGTCGAGCAGACCGCTGAAGGAATAGATCTGCTCGTTCAGCATGCCGGGAAAGTTGAGGTTGGCTTCGGAGCCCTTGATGTTGACCTGCATCAGCAGCCCCTCGATCTGCGCGGCTTGCTTGATGAGCGCGCCGCCTTCGGCGGTGAGCGCCGCAGCCGAGGCCTTGCCGTTCGCCTCTTTCAGCGCAGTCGCGACTTCGCTCTTGAGCGCGCGAATGTCGTTCACGGCGCGATGCAACGCGTCCTGATCATGGTAGACCTGCATGGACAGCGCGAACTTCTGCTTCAGTCCCTCGAGCGAGCCCTTGACGCGCGGATCGACCCGCAGAGCGAGGGGCGCCGTGTGCGTCTCCCCGTTGTAGGTGAGCCGGACGCTGTATTCCCCGGGGAACGCGATCGGCCCGCGCGGCGGCAGCCCGGCATAGAACGCGCCCGGAATCTGCGTTGGATCGTCGTAGCGCAGATTCCACGCGAAGCGGTTCATGCCCTCCGACGCCGGCAGTGTATCCACCGGATGCACCTGGTCCGGCCATTCCGGCGGCTGCTCAGCCCCCTGCGGCTTCACGCTGGTGAGATGTCGCACCACGCTGCCGGCGGCGTCGAGGATATCCAGGCTGACCGTACCGGTCGGCCGCGACGGCAGGTAGTAATCGATGAGAGCTCCGGCGGGAGGGTTCTGACCCGCAGGCGGACGATCATCGACCTGGTCGGGATAGTAGAGCCGATAGCCGGTCTCGGGCGTGTAGAGGTAGGCCGCCGAGGCGTGCGCCGCGGCCGAGACCTCGCGCAGCGGAGCCACGTCGCCGAGAATCCAGAATGAGCGTCCGTGGGTTGCGACCACCAGGTCGTCTCCCTTGACCACCAGGTCGTGAACCGGAGAGCGCGGCAGATTGAGTTGCAGGCTCTGCCAGTGTCGTCCGCCATCGAAGGATGCAAACACACCGGCCTCGGTGGCCGCATACAGCAGGTCGGGTCTGGCCGAATCCTCGCGCACCACGTGAACGAAGGCGCCCTCCGGGAGGCCGCCGCCAATCGGCGCCCAGGTCTTGCCGCCGTCGCCGGTCCTGAAGATGTAGGGCTTGAGGTCATCGAGCTTGTGACGGTCGACCGCGACATACGCGGTGTTGGCGTCGTAACGCGACGGCTCGATCATGCTCACCGTGCTCCACGGCGGCATCTCGGGCGGCGTCACCTTGGTCCAGCTGCCGCCGTCGTTGCGGGTGAGGTGGATCAGCCCGTCGTCGGTTCCGACCCAGATCATTCCCCTCGCGAGCGGCGACTCGGCGATGGCGAAGATCGTGTCGTAGTACTCGACGCTCGTGATGTCCTTGGTGATGGGACCGCCGGACGGCTGCTGCTTGGATTTGTCGTTGCGGGTGAGGTCGGGGCTGATGGCCGTCCAGCTGCCGCCGTCATTGGTCGTCTTGTACAGGCGCTCCATGCCGTAATAGAGCGTGTCGCGATCGAAGGGCGACATGATGAGCGGTGAAGTCCAGTTGAAGCGATGCAGCAGGTCCTTGGCGGCGTGGCCCGAGGCGTCAATAGGCCATACCGAGACGACCTGCAGCTGCATGGTGTGCTTGTCGAAGCGGCCGACGAAGTTTTCGGCGCTGCCGTAGACGATGTCGGCGTCGCGCGGATCGGCGATCACGAAGCCGCTCTCGCCGCCGAACGCGTCATACCAGTCGCGCTCCACGATGGCGCCCTCATCATCCATGCTGGCGATCGCGACGCTCGTGTTGTCCTGCTGGGCGCCGTACACGTAATAGGGGAAGCGATTGTCGACCGACACGTGATAGAACTGCGCCGTCGGCTGATTGTGCTGCGTGGACCAGGTCTTGCCGCCGTCGAAGGAGATCGAGGCGCCGCCGTCGCTCGCCTCGATGATCCGGTCCGGATTGCCCGGGTCGATCCACAGTCCGTGGTGGTCGCCGTGCCGCGCCGGCAGCGAGGCGCTTCGGGTCGGCGAGGATCGTGGAAAAATACCAGGCGCGCTGAGTGAGCCGGCCGTCGTCGTTCACGCGCCCCCAGTGCTCGCCGGCGTCGTCCGAGCGGTAGAGGCCGCCGTCGGCCGCCTCGATCATCGCGTAGACGCGCCTTGAGTCGGCGCCCGAGACCGAGACGTGGATGCGCCCGAGTATGCCCGCGGGCAGGCCGTTGCCCGACAGGTGGGTCCAGCTCGAGCCGCCGTCGGTCGAGCGGTACAGGCCGCTCCCCGGACCGCCGCTCGAGAAGTTCCATGGCAGCCGTCGTGCCTGCCAGAGCGCGGCATAGACGATGCTCGGGTTGTGCGGATCGAAGCTGACATCGATCGCGCCGGTCTGCTCGTCCTTGTAGAGGACCTTGCTCCAGGACTTGCCGCCGTCGGCGGTGCGGAACACGCCGCGCTCGGTGTTGGGGCCGAAGGCATGGCCGAGGGCCGCGACGAGAACGATATCGGGATTCTTCGGGTCGACGATCAGCGCGCCGATCTGGCGGGTGTCCCGGAGGCCGACGTGGCTCCAGGTCCTGCCGCCGTCGACCGACTTGTAGACGCCATCGCCGTACGTCATGTCGCCGCGCGGGGCCGCCTCCCCGGTGCCGACATAGATGATGTCCGGATTCGAGGGCGCGACGGCGAGCGCGCCCACGGACGAGATCGGTGTTCCGTCGGTCAGCGGCCGCCACGTGGCGCCCCCGTCCGTCGTCTTCCAGACTCCCCCCGCGACCGCACCGAAATAAAAGGTATTGACCTCGCCGGGAACGCCCGCGACGGCGAGCGCGCGACCGCCGCGATAGGGGCCGATGCAGCGCCACTGCAGCGCGTTGAAGAGGCTGGGGTTCACGGCGGAGGCAGTCTCCTGCACCACCGCAACCGGCGCGGACGCAGCCTCGGTGTCGATCACCGCCATGGCCAGCGGGACCACGACGCCCAGCGCAACGTAACGAGATCGCATGTCTTCTCCTTGGAGCCCCTGGGTCTCGAGTCCTCTAAAGGGCGTCGATCTTAATATCGATTGAACAGGCTTGCGCTCCCCCGTACCCCTGTATACCCGATTCTCCTTCGTCTCGAATCGGCCGGGTGGTTCGTGAGCCGATGGGACGCGATCGACCCGGTGACTGCCGGCCGGCCGCGTCGCCGGCTTTACCGTCTGACACCGAGCGGGCGCGCGCGCAAGCCAGCTGTTCGCGAGCTTCAGCTTCGGCAGAGGTATGCCGGCGTGAGCCTTGCTGAAATTTCCCGGGGCGCTCTAGGCTGCGTCGCCTGTCTCTTGCACCGGCAGCGTGGCCACCGCGCCTCGTGCGGAGACCGCCGTGCGACGCTCCGCGCCGGCCGGCTCCTGAGCGGCAGCCGTCCGCTCTCCGATCGCGACGCGGTTGCGCCCGCCCCGCTTGGCTGTCGCGAGCGCCTCGTCGGCAGCCTTGAGCAGCGCCTCGGTGCCGTCGCCGTGGTCCGGAAAGATTGCGATTCCCACCGACAGCGTGACCGGCCCGAGCTGCTGGTCGCTCCCCCCGACCTCGAGGCTGCGGGCACGCTGACGAATCAGCTCCGCACGCTGCCACACCAGCTCCTCCGACACGTTCATCATCATCAGTGCGAATTCGTCGCCGCCGTAGCGCGCGACCAGGTCCTCGCCCCGTGACAGCGACACTATGCACTGCCCGACGGACTTGAGGATCGCATCCCCCGAGGTGTGTCCGAGCGTGTCGTTGAATTCCCTGAAATGGTCGACGTCGAACATCATGAGCGCGAGGGGTTGGCCGTGGCGCCTGGCGCGACTGCCCTCGCGGCTCAGTGATTCCTCGAGGAAGCGGCGGTTGTAGAGGCCCGTCACCGGGTCCCGCACGGCCTGATCGTCCTGCCGCTGCGTGGCGTGCATCAGATCGTGCTCCGCCCAGACGCGCTTCTTGATCTCGAGATCGAGGGCCGTCCGCGCCACCTCCAGCTGGGCGCTGCGCTCCGCGACGCGTCGCAGCAGCCTCGCGATCGGCTGCACCATCGTCTCGACCGGCTGGCCGTCGCAAGGCGGCGCACGCTGCTGTGGCGCCGGTTCCCCGACCGTGGCGCTCACCGTCGCGAGCAGCAGCTCCGGATTCGTCGGCTTCACCACGAAGGAGGCGCCGAAGGCATGCGCCAGGGCCCGCGCCTCGGCTTCGACGCCCGCGACCGCCCGCATCAGCACCCGCGGCTGCGGCAGGCGCGGCTCGCAGCGCATCTGCACCACGAACCGGCAGCCGTCCATGTCGGGCGCGGCGATATCGACGATCAGCAGGTCGGGGCATTGCTCACGCACGAGCGTCAGGGCTTCGGACGTCTCGCCGACTTCCCGCACGGCGTGTCCGTGATTGCGCAGCAGCGCGACTACGAAACGGCGACTGACCGACTTGGTGTCGAGAACCAGTATGTTAGCCATGCGAGCAGCGCGCATCACGCTCGATTGCGGGCCCGTGCTTGAGCCATTCGAGCGCCGACGGCTCGTCGCGAAAGTGCCGCACGTTGATGCCGTGCAGCCGGCCCAGCAGCGCGAGATACTCGTGGGAGTGATCGAGCTCCTGGTTGTCCGCGATCAGCGCGATCTTGTGCGCAGGATCGTCGCCGACACTCGTGAAGCGCGTGAGGAACCCGGAGCGCTCCACGGTGAACACCGCCATGGAGGAATGCACCGAGATGAGGATGCACGAGCGCTGGTACCGCGAGGCGGAGTCGGCGACCGCTTCGAAGAACTCCCGGGCCTCCTCGGCCGTCTCCCGGTTGAAGAGGTCCGCACGGAGGTAGTCTCGTTCGGCTGTAATCCGGTACACCATGGGCGCGGGACAGCAAGAATCCCCATACGGGTAGTACCATGCCTGCTGCGACGCAACGCACCACCGGGGATGGTTCCTACGGCCCATCGCCCACGGGCGCGGGGACCGCCTGCCGCCCGACCGGGTGCTCGGCCGATTCGGCGGAAAGAGCTTCGCCGGCCAGCTTCACCAGTCGCTCCCTGAACGAGGCCACCGCCTGCTCGAGGAGGTCGCAGGCCCCAGCGGCCTCAACCCCCTGCCCCTCGAGATTGAGCGACTGGAGGCGCGCGGCCTGCTGATCGGCCGCGCCAGAGCGCAGGCCGCGCAGCATGCCGCGCAGCGTGTGGATCTCACGCCCGAACGCTTCCGCGTCGCGGCTCCCGATCGCTTGCCGGAGAGCCGCGAGGTGCTTGCCGGACTCGCGCACGAAGAGGTCAGCGATCTCGCCGAGCAGCCGCGCATCGCCCCCGACTTGCTCGAGCAGCTCCGCTTCGTCGGCCGCGACCGCCCCCCAATCGGCGGCCCCTGCCGGCGGCTCGGGCTCCACCGCGATCCGCTCGATCGCATCGAGCAGCGCCGCCGGCTGGATCGGTTTGACGAGATAGCCGTCCATTCCCGCGCCCAGACAGCGTTCGCGGTCTTCGGCCATCGCATGCGCGGTGAGCGCGATGATGGGCACGTGTCGTCCGAGGCGCTCCTCGGACCGGCGGATCGCGCGGGTGGTCTCGATGCCGTCCATCCCGGGCATCTGCACATCCATCAGGATGAGGTCGACGCGCCCCTGGCGTAGCGCCCCCAGGGCCGCGGCTCCGCTGTCGACTGCCGTGACGGTGTGCCCGCGGCGCGCCAGCACGATCTGGGCAAGCCTGCGGTTGACTGAATTGTCCTCCACCAGCAGCACGGCGAGCTTGCGGGTGCGGGCGGGCTCTCGTGCCGGACCGGCAAGCGCTGGCGCGCCGCTGCGCAGCGGCGCCGCGGCCGCCACGCGATCGGTAAGTGCAAAGCGCGCCGTGAAGTGGAAGGTGCTGCCCTTGCCCGGTGCGCTCTCGAGCCACATCCGGCCGCGCATCAGCTCGACCAGGCGCGCTGAGATGGTCAGGCCCAGCCCGGTGCCGCCGTAGCGCCGCGTGGTGGAGGCATCCACCTGCTGGAACGGCGCAAAGATCGCCGCCTGCTTCTCGGGAGCGATGCCGACACCGGTGTCGCGCACCGAGAAATGGCCACAGAGCTCGTCCCCCGCAGTGGATTGCGGTCTGACCCGCACCGAGACCCTACCCTGTTGCGTGAACTTGATGGCGTTACCCACCAGGTTCAGCATGATCTGCCGGAGCCTCAGAGGATCGCCGAGAAGCGCGTCCGGCGTCTCCGGCGCGATCTTCCACGAGAGATCGAGTCCCTTGGCGCCGGCGCCGATGACCAGCGTTTTCATCGCGTCATCGATGCATTCCCGCAGCGAGAAAGGAATCGTCTCCACGCTCAGGTGCCCGGCTTCGATCTTGGAGATATCGAGCACGTCGTTCACGATGGCGAGGAGCGATTCGCCCGAGGCCCGGACGAGCTCGAGATATTCGCGCTGCTCGGCGCTGAGCTCGGTCTGCAGCGCAACCTGAGTGAGGCCGATGATCGCGTTCAACGGCGTGCGGATCTCGTGGCTCATGTTGGCCAGGAAGTCGGACTTCGCCCGGTTTGCTTCCTCGGCCGCCTGCTTGGCGACCAGCAGCTCCGCTTCGGCGCGCTCGCGCATGCGCATTTCGCGGCGCAGCCGGTCGTGAGCCGAGATCAGGCTGGAGGTGCGCTGGCGGATCTTGACCTCGAGGTCGTCTTTCGCCCTGAGCAGGTCCCGCTGCGCACTCCGGTGCAGGACCAGTTGGGTTGCCAGGTCGGCGCTCTTGCGGTACAGGTCGACGAAGACCGCCACCTTGGACTTGAGCACCTGCGGATCCACGGGCTTCACGATGTAGTCGACGGCACCGACCCCGTAGCCGCGCTGCGCCCATTCGGTGTGCTCGCCCGCCGCGCTCAGGAACAGTATGGGAGTGTGGCGGGAGCGCTTGAGCCTGCGGATCAGCGTGGCGGCCTCGAAGCCGTCCATCTCGGGCATGCGCACATCGAGCAGGATGAGCGCGAAGGCGGACTTGAGGATCGAGCGCAGCGCCTCGCGCCCGGAGGAAGCGGTCACGACCGTGCGGTCGGGCCCGGACAGCAGCGCCTCGAGAGCCTTGAGGCTGTGCGGCTCGTCATCGACGACGAGGATGTTGGCGGAGGCGGAATCGGTCAGGGAGGTCATCGGTCGGCGGCTCTCCGGCCTACTGGTTCAGCCACACCCGCAACAATGACGTCAGCTGCTCGACGTTCACCGGCTTCGCGATGTAGTCCGACGCACCCGCCTCGAGGCATTTCTCGCGATCGCCCTTCATCGCCTTCGCGGTCAGGGCGATGATCGGCAGGGTCCTGAACTGCGGGTACCCGCGGATGATCCGGATGGTGTCGTAGCCGTCGAGCTCCGGCATCATGATGTCCATCAGCACCAGCTCGACGTCCGGCTCGCTCTTGAGGATCTCGACCCCTTCCTTGCCGCTCTCCGCATTGAGGACCGTCATCCCGCATTGCTCGAGTGCGCCGGTGAGCGCGAACACGTTACGCACGTCATCGTCGACGATCAGGACCTTGCGGTTCGCGAGCCCCTGCTGGATCTCGGGTGGCGCGGCGCGCTCGTGGCCGGCGGCCCTGTGGGTGCCGAGCGTGTGCTTCAGGAACAGCGTGATCTCGTCCAGCATGGCCTTGCGCGTCGGCCCTCGCTTCAGGAGCAGTACTTCCGCGAGCCTGCGCAGCTGCTCCTGCTCAGGGCCCCCGAGACCCTCCGTTCCGTAGATCACGAACGGCATCTCGGCGATGGCTTCCGACTCGACGAGTCGCTTCAGCAGCTCGATGGGACCCATGTCGCCGAGCTCCGGACCGAGGAGCACGCAGTCGTAGGCAGCGCTACGCACCGCCTGCAGCGCCTCTGCCCCGAGAGCGGCCGAGTCAACGCGCACACCCTCGCGTCGCAGATACCACTCGACGTCCGCGCGGCGCGCCTCGTCGCCGTCGGCCACCAGCAGCGCCGTCGCATCGCGCCCGGTGAGATCGCGGGTTCTGAGCAGAGCCTCCTGCAGCGCCTCCCGGGCTTCCTCCCTGGACACCATCGCCACGGCCGCGAGGTGCACGCTGTCGTGCGTGTGATCGGCCAGCGACACGATGGTCACCGGAATGTGCCGGGTGTGCGCGGTGCGCTTCAGCCGCTCGAGAACCGTCCATCCGTCCACGTCCGGCAGCTTCAGGTTCAGCGTGATCGTGTCCGGCCTGAGCGCCTGGGCCAGCGCGAGGCCGGCGCCGCCGTCCGGGGCGATGACTGCCTTGAACCCGCGCTCGTGGGCGATGTCGAGCACCGTGCCGGCAAAAGCGGCATCGTCCTCGACGATCAACACCACGCGGTCGCCGGGCTCGATGTCGTCGCGGTCATCGCTGACCCGGTCCACGGCGCCAGCCACCTCCGCCGCGGCGGGCGGCGGCTCCACCGTCGGCACGGTGTCCGGAAGGGCGTCCGCAAGGGTATCCGCAAGGGCGTCCGGCGCGATGTCCGGCAGAGCTTCCGGCAGCGCAGGCGCGATCTCGTCCGCCGCGATGGCTGCAGCCGGCGGTGCGCTCACGACCGGCTCCCTGGGCAAAGGCAGATAGAGCACGAAGGTGCTGCCCGCTCCGGGGACGCTCTGGACCGCGATCTCGCCGCCGAGCAGTGCCGTCAGCTCGCGGCTGATCGACAGCCCGAGGCCGGTGCCGCCGAAGCGACGGCTGGTCGTGCCGTCCGCCTGCTGGAAAGCCTCGAAGATGACCTTCTGCTTGTTCGCGGGAATGCCGACGCCGGTGTCCGAGACGATGAAGGCAATCACCTCCGAGGCCGTGGCCAGCTGCGCCCGGCCGGGCGACCAGCCGCTCTCGGCGGCGGCGATGCGCAGCTGCACGGAGCCCCGGGCGGTGAACTTGAAGGCGTTCGACAGCAGGTTCTTGAGGACCTGCTGCAGGCGCTTCTCGTCGGTCTCGATCGTGACGGGCAGCCCCGGATCGATGCTGACGCTGAAATCGAGCTTCTGCTCGAGCGCGGTCGGCCGGAAGGTGCGCTCGACGTAGTCCTTGAGGTCCGTGAGGCGCAGCGGGCCGAAGTCGAGCGTAACCGTGCCCGACTCGATCTTGGCCAGGTCGAGGATATCGCTGATGAGAGAGAGCAGATCCGCCCCCGCGGCATAGATGGTCTGCGCATAGTCGATCTGCTTCGGCGTGAGGGTGGCGTCGGGGTTGTCCGCGAGGAGCTTCGCGAGGATCAGCAGGCTGTTGAGCGGCGTGCGCAGCTCGTGCGACATGTTCGCCAGGAACTCCGACTTGTAGCGCGAGCTGAGCGCGAGTTGCTCGGCCTTCTCCTCGAGCGCCGCCTTCGCCAGCTCGATCTCGCGGTTCTTGTACTCGACCTGGCGCATCTGCTCCGAGAGCAGCTCCGCCTTGTGCTGCAATTCGTCGTTGGCGTGGCGCAGCTCCTCCTGCTGCATCTTCAGCAGGCTCTCGGACTTCTGGAGGTTTCCCGCCTGGTAGCCGAGCCGCTCGTTGGTCTGCTTGAGCTCCTGCTGCTGCTTCTGCAGCTCCCGGGTCAGAGACTGCGACTGCGCCAGCAGATCGCGGGTGCGCATGTTGGCCCCGATCGTGTTGAGCACGATGCCGATGCTCTCGGCGAGCTGATCGAGAAACAGCAGCCGCGTCGCGTTGAAGCGCCGGATCGAGGCGAGCTCCATCACGGCCTTGACGTCGCCCTCGAACAGCACCGGGAGAATCACCACGTTGAGCGGCGCGGCCGAGCCGACCGCCGACTCGATGCGCAGGTAGTCCTGCCGCAGGTCCTCGAGCAGGATGCGTTTCTTCTCGAGAGCGCACTGACCGACCAGCCCCTCCCCGGGCCGCACCACGCTCGGGAGCTGCTCCTCCGAGCCCGCGGCATAGCTGGCCACCAGCTTGAGAGTCGACTCACCGTCCTGTACCGACTGCGCGTACAGCACGCCCTGCTGCGCGTGGACCAGCGGCGCGAGCTCCGACAGCACCAGCTGCGAAGCCGCGACCAGGTCGCCCTGCCCCTGCAGCATGCGCGAGAACTTCGCGAGGTTGGTCTTGAGCCAGTCCTGCTCGTTGTTCTTGAGGGTGGTGTCCTTGAGGTTGCGGATCATCTCGTTGATGTTGTCCTTGAGGGCCGCGACCTCGCCCTGCGCCTCGACCATGATCGAGCGAGTGAGATCGCCCTGGGTCACGGCCGTGGCGACCTCCGCGATCGCGCGCACCTGCGTGGTGAGATTGGCCGCCATCGCGTTCACGTTGTCGGTGAGGTCCTTCCAGGTGCCCGCCACGCCCGGCACCCGCGCCTGGCCGCCGAGCTTGCCCTCCGTGCCCACCTCGCGCGCCACGCGCGATACTTCCGAGGCAAAGCCGTTCAGCTGGTCCACCATCGTGTTGATGGTGCTCTTCAGCTCCAGAATCTCCCCGCGCACGTCCACCGTGATCTTCTTCGACAGATCGCCCTTGGCGACCGCGGTAGTCACCTCGGCGATGTTGCGCATCTGGCCGGTGAGACTGGCCGCCATCGCGTTCACGCTGTCGGTGAGATCCTTCCAGATGCCCGCCGCCCCCCGAACCCGCGCCTGACCGCCCAGCTTGCCCTCCGTGCTCGCCTCGCGCGCCACGCGCGACACCTCGGACGCAAAGCCGTTCAGCTGGTCCACCATCGTGTTGATGGTGCTCTTCAGCTCCAGAGTCTCCCCGCGCACGTCTACCGTGATCTTCTTCGACAGGTCGCCCTTGGCGACCGCGGTAGTCACCTCGGCGATGTTGCGCATCTGGCCGGTGAGATTGGCCGCCATCGCATTCACGTTGTCGGTGAGATCCTTCCAGGTGCCCGCCACGCCCGGCACCCGCGCCTGGCCGCCGAGCTTGCCCTCCGTGCCCACTTCGCGCGCCACGCGCGACACCTCGGACGCAAAACCGTTCAGCTGGATGACCATCGTGTTCACGGCCTTGGCGATGCGCTGGAACTCTCCACGCAGCGGCAGGCCGTCGATCTCGAGCAGCATGCGCTGCGACAGATCGCCGTCGGCTACCGATTCGATGACCCGCGCAACGGCGGCCGTCGGACGCGCCAGGTCGCCGATGAGCTGGTTCACCGAGTCCATCTCGCTCGCCCAGGCGCCAACCACCCCCGCAACCCGCAGCCGCTGATTGATCTGGCCTTCCTTGCCGACGGTCTTGCAGACGCGCGCGATCTCGCTCGCGATCGACTCGTTCATCTCCACGATGTCGTTGAAGACTTCCGCGATCTGCCCGTCGATGCCGGTCAGGTCGAGCGGCAGGCGCATCGTGAAGTCGCCCTTCTTCAGCGCGCGCAGCGCGCGCAGCAACGCCCGGCGATCGAGTGTCTCCGGAGCAAGATGCAGATCGTTCATTGACCCTCCCCTGCGGAACGCCGCCGCCTCGGCGACGCGCCCCGGGGTCTGATGAGCATTCCTTTCATCCTAGTGGTTGCCCGCGCAGCTCACTATCCTTCGCACGCCCGATCGCCGTGTAGCAATTCAGTGTCAGAAAGTCGCTGTTCCGTTACAACACCGAGGCGCCCAGTCGCTGCGCCCCGGGGCCATGAACCGAACGGACCAGTCTGCGAGCGCAAGCGCAGGTGTGGCGTGCAGGTTGCCGCGCGTACTGTCGGACCGTGGCGAGCCCGCCACGGGAGATGAGCCAATGCTTGCCGCACGCAATGATCTCGGACTCAGAATCTTCTCGACCTGCCCGCCCTCGGCCCGCGCCGCGCGCGACGAGTATCTGCGCCAGGTGCAGGAGATTGCGTCCTGGAGTGAGGATGCCGGCTGCGAAGGGATCCTGGTCTACACCGACAACGCTCAGGTGGACCCATGGCTCGTCGCGCAGGCGATCATTCGCGCGACGCGCACGCTCTGCCCGCTGGTCGCGATCCAACCCGCCTACATGCATCCCTACAGCGTGGCGAAGATGGTCACCTCGCTGGCATTCCTCCATGGCCGCCGCGTGTACCTCAACATGGTGGCGGGCGGCTTCACGAACGACCTCGCGGCGCTCAACGACCATACGCCCCACGATGAGCGTTACAGTCGGCTGGGCGAGTACACGGCGATCATCCAGGGGCTGCTGGCGTCCGCTGAGCCCTTCACTTTCAGCGGCAGCTACTACCAGGTCCACAACCTGCGGCTGACGCCGCCGCTGCCGCCCGAGCTGCAGCCCGGCGTCCTGATGTCCGGCTCGTCGGAAGCGGGCATGCAGGCGGCACGGCGCCTCGGCGCGACACCGATCGAATATCCGAAGCCGGTCGCGGAGTATGCGGCGGCGCGCCGGGGCGGCCCATCGCGCGGACTGCGCATCGGCCTGATCGCGCGCGGCACCGAGGCCGAGGCGTGGCGCGATGCGCACGAACGCTTCCCGCCGGATCGCAAGGGCCAGCTCACCCACGAGCTTGCCATGAAGACGTCGGACTCCTCGTGGCACCGCCAGCTCTCGAAGCTCGGCGCCCGAGCCCAGGGGGAGGCGGAGCAAAATCCCTACTGGCTGGTGCCGTTCGAGAACTACAAGACGTTCTGCCCGTATCTCGTCGGCAGTTACGCGGCCGTCGCCCAGGCGGTCGCCGGCTACGTCAACGCCGGCTACCGCACCTTCGTGCTCGACGTCCCGGCGAGCCCCGCGGAGCTCTCGCACATCGGCAGGGTGTTCGGGCTCGCCGTCGATCGGGTGGCCGCATGAGCGCTCACCTGCTGCAGCAGGCGATCACGGAGCGGGCGCAGGCGCGCCCGGAAGCGGCGGCCGTGCTCGCCGAGGACGCCGCCCCGCTCACCTACGGCGAGCTGGATGCCGGCAGCAACCGTCTGGCACACATGCTGCGCGAGCTCGGCTGCCGGCGTGGGGATCGCGTGGTGCTGCTGATGCCGAAGTCCCCGCAGGCGATCATGAGCCTCATCGGCGTGCTGAAGGCCGACGCCGCCTACGTGCCCCTCGATACGGCGGGACCCGCGCCGCGGCTGGCGCGAATGCTCGAGGTGTGCGGCTGTCACAGCATCCTGGCCGCGGGGTCCGCCGCGCCGATCCTGCGTGAGGCGCTCGCGCGCGCCACGCTCGCGCAGCAGCCGCTCCTCGGCTGGCTGGACGCCGCGACGCCCTGGAACGGCGACCCGCCCCCGGCATTCACGGCGGCGGACCTCGACGGCCTTCCCGCCACGCCCGTTGAATCGCTCAACAGTGATACGGATCTCGCGCACATTCTCTTCACTTCGGGCTCTACGGGAGTTCCCAAGGGCGTGATGGTCTCGCACCGCAGCGTCCTGCGCTTTCTCGAGTGGGCGTGGAAGTACTTCGGCATCTCCCAGTCGGACCGCGCATCGCAGCACTCCCCGCTGCATTTCGATCTGTCGACCTTCGACATCTTCAGCACGCTCGGCGCGGGCGCGGAGCTGCACCTGACGCCGAGCGGAGTGAACCTCCTGCCGCACAAGATGGGGCAGTACATCCGCAAGGCACGCCTCACGCAGTGGTTCTCGGTGCCCTCGGTCCTCAACCTCATGGCGAAGCTCGACGTCGTGCGCCCCGGAGACTTCCCGGATCTGCGCCGGGTGATGTGGTGCGGCGAGGTGCTGCCGACGCCGACGCTGATCCACTGGATGCGTCGCCTGCCGCACGCGCGCTTCACCAATCTCTACGGTCCCACCGAGGCAACCATCGCGAGCAGCTACTACACGGTGCCGCGCTGTCCGGCGCACGAGCGCGCCCCGATCCCGATCGGCACCGCCTGCGACGGAGAGGAGCTCATGATTCTCGACGACGAGATGCGTCCGGTGCGGGATGGCGAGATCGGCAATCTCTACATCGGCGGCGTGGGCCTGAGTCCCGGCTACTGGAACGATCCGGAGAAGACCCGCAGCGTGTTCCTGCCCCGCCCCGGGGGAGCGGGTCTCGACGAGCGTGTCTACCGCACCGGCGATCTCGGGCGGCGCGGCGCGGACGGGCTGTTGTATTTCGCCGGCCGGACCGACACCCAGATCAAGAGCCGCGGCTACCGCATCGAGCTCGGCGAGATCGAGAGCGCGCTGAATGCGCTGCCGGGCCTGCGCGAGTGCGCCGTGGTCGCCGTGCGGACCGAGGGCTTCGAGGGCTGGATGATCTGCTGCGCCTATGTCACGGCGCGCGGCGCCGACATCCCGCCGTCGGGCCTGCGGCAGAGCCTGGCGAGCGCGGTCCCCGCCTACATGCTGCCGGCCCGCTGGATGCACTGCGACGCCCTGCCGAGAAACGCCAACGGCAAGGCGGACCGCCCGGAGCTGCAGCGGCGGTTCCTCACGGCCGAGGCCCAGTCGAGCGCGAGTACGCCGCGCCTCGCATCGGGCCCGGTGCTCACTTAAGGCGCGGGGCCGCATGTCCGACCGCCGCGTCGCACTCGAGCGCCTGGGTGCCCTGTTTCTGCAGCACTTTCACGTGGAGGTGCCCTCCCCGGATACCGACCTGCTCGAGACCGGCATGCTCGACTCGCTGCAGCTCGTCGACCTGCTGCTGCTCATCGAGGAGGAGTTCGGCCAGCGCATTTCGCTCCAGGCGATCGAGCTCGATGATCTGCGCACGCTCGCGCGCCTCGCGGAGCTGGTCGGCACCTCTGCGGCGTCCACCCCGGATGCCCGCGCGGTATCGACCAGCAGCGAGGTCCGGCCTCGTCGGCCCGAGCCCGTGCGCGGCGCCGCCGTTGGAGGCCGGCGCGAGCTGAATCACCGTGGTTAGGATCCGGCCGTTCACGGAGCAGGACGTGCCGGCGGTCGTCGCGCTGTTCGGGCAGGTCTATCCCGAGCACCGCTGGCCCACGCGTGCGGCGTGCGAGCAGTACTTCCGCGAGATCTTCTTCGGGAATCCTTGGCGACATCTCGACCTGCCCTCGTGGGTCGCCGATCAGCGCGGCGACATCGCGGGCTTTGCGGGAGTCGTGCCACGCCAGATGACGTTCGGCACACGGCCGCTGAAGGTCGCGGTCGGCTGTCAGTTCATCGTCCACCCAAGCGCGCGCCACAGCCTGATCGCGCTGCAGCTGGCGAAAGCCCTGGTCTCGGGCGCGCAGGATCTGTTCATCACCGACGGCTCGAACGACCAGGTGCGGCGGATGTGGCTCGGGATCGGTGGCGCGGTGCCCATCCTGCCGAACCTCGACTGGACGCGCTTGCTGCGGCCCGCGCGCTACGTGCTCGCGCTCCTCGACAAGGCGAGGCATCGGCGGCCCCTGCTGCGCGCGGCGCTCGCGCCGTGCGTGCTGGTCGACGCCGTGGCGGCAAGGCTCCGCCCGAACCGCTTCGATCGCAGCGATGACGGACTCTCGGACCGGCCGCTGGGCGCCCGTGAAATGCTCGCCCACATGACCGGGATCGCGGGTCGCAACGGGGCGCTGCGCCCCCTGTACGATGAGCGATCGCTCGCTTGGCTGCTGGAGCAGGCCGCGCACAAGGTCCGCCACGGTCAGCTGCGGGCGCGAGCGGTGTTCGAGGGCGAGAAGCTGCTCGGATGGTTCATGTATTACGCCCGCGTCGGCGAGGTCAACGAGGTCCTGCAGCTCACCGCGCGCGGCGATTCCTTCGACCGCGTGCTGCAGCGGTTGCTGGTCGACGCCTGGCGGCAGGGCGCCACGGCGCTGCGGGGGCGCCTCGATCCGCATCACGTCCAGGAGTACTCCGACCGGCACTGCTGGTTCCGCCGTGAAGGCGCCTGGACGCTGGTGCATTCGCGCCATGACGACGTCGTGTCCGCGATCGAGCGCGGCGCCGCCGAGTTCACCCGTCTGGACGGTGAGTGGTGGCTGCGGTTCCTCGGGGGCTGAGCCGCAAGGCTCAGCTGAGCCGAAAAGCTCAGTTGGGCCGAAAGGCTCAAACTGAGCGCTGCCGAGATTCGATCCGTGTAATGCACGGGCGCTAGGGTCTGGGGCAACGTACCGTGACCACTCTTACGACGGCATTGCATCAACCATGGGATTCGACAGGGGCCGGAAGCGGCTCGGTCGTCGTGGTGCGCGACCTCCGCGGGCTCACCGGCTTCATCCCCGACTGGGAAGAGCTGGCCGCGCAGGCGCTCGAGCCCAACGTCTTCTACGAGCACTGGATGCTGCTGCCGGCGCTCGAGGCGTTTGGCGCCGGCCTCGACATTGGGGTCGTGCTGGTATTGGCCGGCGGCGACCTCGCGGGTCTGTTCCCGGTGCAATTCACTCCGAGCTTCAGAAACCTGAACGTCAGCGCGGTGAGTGTCTGGCGGCACCTGCACTGCTATCTCGGCACGCCGCTGATCCGCACCGATCGTGCCGGCGACTGCATCACGACGCTCCTCGAGTGGCTGCGCCGCAGCCGCCAGGCGCGGTTCCTCGAGCTGCCGTGGATCTCGGGCGATGGTCGCTTCAGGGAGTTGCTGCTCGAGCGGTGCAACGAGCTGGGCCTGACGAGCTGGAGGACCGACAGCCACAAGCGAGGGCTGTGGCGGCAGGCGACCCACGCGACCGGCGGCGCGCACTCGGCCGTCTCGGGCGAGTTGCGGCGGCAGCTGCGCCGCAAGGAGCGGCGCCTCGCCGAGCACGGCCGGGTCGAGCATGTCGTCTTGAGCCCCGGCGATGACGTCGCGCGCTGGATCGAGGAGTTCCTGCGCCTCGAGGCGGGCGGCTGGAAGGGCGCCTCCGGCACCGCGCTCGCCTGCTCGGATTCCGGCCGCCGCTACTTCGCGGACATCGCGACTGCCGCATTCCGCCGCGGCCGCCTGCTGATGGTCGGCCTTGATTTCGACGGCGAGCCGATTGCGCGGCGCTGCGCGTTCCGCGCGGGGGCGGGCTCCTTCGCCTTCAAGACGGCGCACGACGAGTGCTTTGCGAGTCACTCTCCGGGCGCGATCCTGGAGATCGACAACCTGACGCAGCTCGATGGCCTGGAGGGGTTGTGGTGGATGGACTCCTGCACCACCCCCGACAACACGCTCCTCAACCGCATCTGCAACGACTCGAGGACGATCGAGAGCCTCGCGATCGCCAGCGGACCGCTCGGAGAGCTCGTGATCTCGGGCCTCCGGCTGCTGCGCTGGACGAACCGGCGGCTCATCAAGCGAGTTTCAGACCCCACCTCAACCCATGTTGCTTCGTGAGACCATGGACACCCCCCGCAGTTGTCTCAAAATCGATGCGGATACCTTCCGCAGCCATTTCAACCTCCGACCGTTCCTGTTCTCCCACAACCTGTCGCGGCACCCGCTGGTCCAGCTGCCGCGCCTCGTCAAGTTGGCGAAGACACTGGACCGCAGCTATGTCGACTACAACGCCGGGCGGATCCCGGTGAGCCTGCCGAACTGGCAGGACGCGCCGCACACCGGTCTCACGGCCGAGGAGACGATCCACAATACGGCGGAGATCTGCTCGTGGATGGAGCTCAAGCGCGCCGAGCATTGTCCCGACTTCAAGAGGCTGCTGGACGCGTGCCTCGACGAGATCGCTCCGCTCTCCGAGCCGATCGAACCGGGGATGTGCGAGCGCGAGGCGGCCGTCTTCGTATCGTCGCCCGGCTCCGTGACGCCCTACCACATGGATCACGAGATCAACTTCCTCCTGCAGCTGCGCGGCGCCCAGAGCGTGAGCGTATTCAACGCTGACGACGCCGCGGTGCTGTCGGAAGAGGACCTCGAGGAGTACTTCTCCGGCCCGGCGATCCACCGCAACATGCGCTTTGCGGAAGCTTACCAGGAGCGCGCCACGGTGTTCGAGCTGTGCGAGGGACAGGGCCTGCACATCCCGACCACCGCGCCGCACTGGGTAAAGCACGGGGACACGGTGTCGATCTCCTTCAGCGCGTCCTTCAAGACGCGCGCGTCGCTCGCGCGAGGCGACGTGTACCGGATGAACGCGGTGCTGCGCCAGCTCGGCGTCGAGCCCCTTCCCTGGAACAGCTCGCCGGCGCGCGATCGGATCAAGCACCACGCGTATCGCGCACTGCGCCGGGCTCACTGGCTGCCCCGGCCGCCGGTGGCGGCGGGCGAGGCGGACGCGAGCCGCGCTCACGGCAACGCCTGAGCGCCCCCGGCACGACCCTTCACAAGAATGAAGATCTGCTTCCTAGGTCTCGACAATCTTCCGGTTCTCTCGCCGGAGCACCGCGAGCACTACGTCGGCGGCGAGTCGGTGCAGCAGACGCTGCTCGCGCGCGCCCTCACCGCGCGCGGCCACGAAGTCAGCATGGTCACGGCGGACTACGGTCAGCCGGATGGCGCGGTCTGGGAGGGCATCCGCGTTCACAAGGCGTATCGCCCCGAATCTGGACTTCCGGTACTGCGCTTCGTGCACCCGCGGTGGAGCGGCCTGTGGTCGGCGCTCGCGCGCGCCGA
>MNCZ01000099.1 GCA_001914695.1 Gammaproteobacteria bacterium 13_2_20CM_66_19
CCCACATCTACATCCGCGGTATCGCGAGCGGCGGGACGAACCATTCGGGCTCGCAGCCGAGCGTCGGCGAGTACCTCGACGAGCAGCCGGTCACGACCATCGACGGCAACGTCGACATTCACATCTTCGACATTCAGCGCATCGAGGTCCTCGAGGGCCCGCAGGGCACGCTCTACGGCGCGAGCTCGCAGTCGGGCACGGTCCGCATCATCACGAACAAACCCGACCCGACCAAAATCAGCGCGGGCGTGGACGTGCAGGGCAATCAGATCCTCACGCACGGCGGCGGTTACGAGGTCGAAGGTTTCGTGAATATTCCGATCACCTCGAACATGGCGGTGCGACTCGTAGGCTGGGACGAGCACGACGGCGGATACATCAGCAACGTCGCCGGCACCAACGCCAACGCTTGCATCTTCAACGGGGTCCGCACTTTTGGTGCCTGGAGCGGCCAGCCAGAGGTGAGCGCATACCAGGCAAACGGGTCGGTAATACCGAATAACTATCCATGCACGCCCGTGTCGAGCGCCCCCCTTGGCGCGGGTTCAATCAACAACGCCGCCTACGTGAAGAACAATTACAACCCGGTCAATACCAAGGGCGGCCGCGCGGCGCTGCGCTGGAACCTCGGGGACTGGACGATCACGCCGACCTTCATGGCACAGAATGTCACGACGGAGGGTTTCTTTGCCTATGACCCGGGTGTCGGCGACCTGCAGCTCGCGCACTTCTCCCCGGAGAACTCATCGGACTCGTGGTATCAAAGCGCGCTGACCGTCGAGGGCAAGCTCAGCAACCTCGACCTCGTGTACTCGGGAGGCTTCTTCAAGCGCGACACACACTCGCTCGCCGATTACAGCGATTATTCCGTGTTCTACGACCGCGTGTACGGCTCAGGTATCTATTGGAACGGAAACAGCGGTAACCACATCATGCCCCAGGAGCTGGTCAACAGCCGGCACGACTACGAGAAGTGGAGTCACGAGCTGCGGGTGAGCACCCCCGTGCAGCTGCCCGTCAAGGGGACCTTCGGTGTCTTCGTCCAGCGCCAGCTGCACAACATCTTCGAGCAGTACATCATGCCAGGCTACGGGTTCGTGAATCCGTATGGCTCCTCGCAGAATCCGGCGGGTTTGACGGACGCGTATTCGATACCGACCCTGTTCCAGACCATCTGGCTCACCGATGAGACCCGTGTCGATCGAGACCAGGCGGCATTCGCCCAGGCCACATGGGATGTGACCAGTAAGCTCTCGCTGACCGGGGGAATTCGCGCCTACAAGTTCGACAACACCCTGGATGGCTTCTTTGGGTATTCGAACGGCTACACCAGCGGGTCGGGCATGGCGCACTGCTTCAGGGATGCCGCCGGCAACTTCATTCCGACCCCCGTCAAGTTCGCACCCTGCACTGACCTGGCGAAGCGCATCGCTGATCACGGCACCGTGCCACGCGTCAACCTCACCTACAAGCTCATGCCGGAGGCGATGGTCTACGCGACTTACTCCAAAGGCTTCCGACCGGGCGGTGTGAACCGCACGGCCGCGGCCGGTATCCCGCCCTACAGCGCCGATTTCCTGAAGAACTACGAGATCGGCTGGAAGACGCAGCTGTTCGATCGCCACCTGCGCTGGAATGGCGCCATCTTCCGCGAGGATTGGAACGACTTCCAGTACTCGTTCCTCGGCGTCAACAGCGTCACCATCATCGAGAACGGCGCCAGCGCCCGTGTCACGGGCCTCGAGAGCAGCATCGAGTGGGCGCCGACACGGAAGTTCCTTGGGAGTCTCAACTTCCAGTGGATCAACCCGTACCTGACCCAGCCACTTTGTTCCCACGGGCCGCCTTGTCCGGGCACGCATTCCGATGGCGTATACAGCTATGTCTGGGCTCCGGAAGGAACCCATCTGCCGATTACCCCGGACTTCAAGGGCAGCCTGGTCGCGCGGTTTAACCTGAACCCGATCGGGAAATGGGAGCCCTATATCCAGGGCAACTGGACGTATCAGTCCTCGGCCTCGGTTCAGTTGCGGGTCGATCAGTCGGCCGTTGTTGGAGACATGCCTCCGTACGCCCTGGTGGATCTCAGGATGGGTGCCACCAACGACAAGCTGAGCGCGGAGTTTTTCGTCACGAACCTGTTCGACCGGCTCGCACAGCTCTCGCGGTTTACGCAGACGGCTCCCACGCTCTCCGATACATCGCCCCGCCCAGTGGACACGCAGCCGTACATCATCCCGGCGCAGCCGCGCGCGATCGGACTCAAGGTGGCCATGCGGTTCTGAGTCTGGAGCGCTGCCGGCTCCCGGGCTGAATGTCACCCTGCCGCGAGTGTGCGGCCGATCGCCCCGGTGAGCTTCTCGACGAGCTCCGCGAGCTCCGCCTCGCTTGCGTTGAAGGGCGGCGCCACGATGACGGTGTCGCCACCGGTGCCGCCGACGTTGCCCGCGCAGGGATAGATGATGAGCCCGTCCTCGAACGCGCCGCGCCCGATCGACTGGCTCAAGGCCCGCTCGGCCGGGAAAGGCTCGCGCGTCGCGCGGTCGCGCACGAATTCGATCCCGATCAGGTAGCCCCGCCCGCGCACGTCACCCACGGCGTCGAATCGGCCGAGCGCTGCACCGAGCTCACGGCGCAGCGTCTCGCCGCGGCTGCGGACCCGCTCGACGAGGGACTCGCGCTCGATGATCCGCTGGACGGCAAGTGCGGCGGCGCACGCGGCGGTGTGTCCCGAGTAGGTGTGTCCGGTCATGATCGCCCCGTGCCGGGAGAGGATCGTGGCCCCGATTTCCTTGCGCAGGATCGTCGCGGCGAGCGGGATGTAGCCCCCCGCCAGACCCTTTCCGACCGCCATCACATCAGGGACGACTGCGTCGTGCTCGAGCGCGCGCCAGGTGCCGCAGCGACCCGCCCCGCTCATCACCTCGTCCGCGATGATGAGCACCCCGTGCCGGTCACAGATCGCCCGCACCGCCTGGGCGTATCCGGGCGGAGCCGGCACCGCCCCTCCCGCAGCTCCGACGACCGGCTCGAAGATGAACGCCGCGACCCGCTCCGGGCCCGCCGCGCGGATGCTTGCGTCGAGCTCATCCGCGAGAGCTGCGACCAGCTGCTCGCCCGCTAAGCCGCGGAGCGGCCGGTATGCGTTCGCCGCCGACACGAATGAGACATCGAGGAGGCTCCCCTCGAACGGCCGCCGGCGCTCGCGGAAACCCGACACCGAGAGCGCGCCGAGCGTGTTGCCGTGATAGGAGCGCTCGCGGGCGATGAAGCGCTTCCTCCCCGGCAGGCCCCGGGCGTCCCAGTACTGCAGCGCCACCTTCAGCGCCGATTCCACCGCCTCCGAGCCGCTGCCGGAGTAGACGATGTGGCCGAAGTGCGGGCCGCAGCGTGCCAGCAGGAGGCGGGTCAGCTCCTCGAGCGGCTCGCTGGTGAAGAGGTATCGGTAGCCGCAGGCCACCTGCTCGAGCTGGCGGGCGATCGCCGCGTTGACCTCGCGGTTGCCGTGGCCGATGCTGAACGCCGCCGGGCCGCCCGAGCCGTCGAGATAGCGACGCCCGTCGGCGTCGTAGAGATAGCTCCCCTCGCCTCGCACGATGCGCGGCAGTGCCTCCATCCCCCAGCCGACGGGACGCCGTGCGGTCATCGCGAGGCGCTCGGCACGGTCACCGTGGCCGTAAGCGCCGAGCGCGAGCCGACGAGCAGCATCGCCATCGCGGCGATCGCAAACGGTCCGCTGAACAGCCCGTAGAGCTGCTGCGCTTCCCAGCCTCGATCGAGCAACGCACCGCTTGCGAACGGCGCGAGGATGGCCCCGAGACGCCCGATGCCGATCGCGCAGCCCATGCCGGTCGCGCGCACCGCGGT
This sequence comes from Gammaproteobacteria bacterium 13_2_20CM_66_19, assembly GCA_001914695.1. GTDB lineage: Bacteria > Pseudomonadota > Gammaproteobacteria > Steroidobacterales > Steroidobacteraceae > 13-2-20CM-66-19. The sequence goes on from MNCZ01000099.1 coordinate 3,868, forward strand.
GGGGTACAGCGGGGGTCCGACGGCATAGAGGCCCGCCATGGCGGCGTTCGAGAGCACCCCGAGGAGCAATGCCGTCCAGAGCGCGAGCTCGAGGCGGTGCACAACGGCGCCGAAGGCCGCAATGAGCAGTGCGGAAGCGATGAGCGAGCCGATGAGGAGCCGGCGCGCGTCGGCGCGCGCCGCCACGACCGCAAACCCGCCGCAGCCGACGATGCCCCCGAGGTTGAGCAACACGCCCGCGGTCAGTCCCGCCGTAGCCGACAGGCCGGCCGCGTTCAGGAGCCGCGGCGTCCAGCTGACGAAGAAGTAGAACGCCGCCATGGTGCAGAAGAAGGTGACCCAGACGAGGAAGGTGGTCGGAGTCAGCAGCCAGTGCAGCGGCGCGCGAGTCTCGGCGGGCCGCGCGCCGCTGCTCGCCGGACTCCCGGGCAGGACGCCGAGCTCCGGCAGGACGCCGAGCTCGGGCAGGCGCATCCGGACGAGCAGCTCATTCAGGCGACCGAGCGCCCCGGGCGGGCGGCGCGCGAGGAGAAAAGCGAGGGACTCGGGCAGCGCCCGCCAGGCCACCACCAGCAGGGCGAGCGTCATCACGCCGCCGATGGCAAACGCCGAGCGCCACCCAAAGCGAGGTATGGCGAGCGCGGTCAGCGCGCCGCCGAGCGTCGCGCCGACCGGGTACCCGGTCGAGTAGGCCGCGAGCGCGGCGCTGCGCCAGCGGTCGGGTGCGTACTCGGACACGACCACCGCGACGCTCGCAATCGTGCCGCCGATGCCGACGCCGGTCAGCGCACGCAGCGCGAGCAGCTCGCCGAAACCGCGCGCCGCCACCGAGCCGAGCATGCCGGCTCCGGCAATCAGGACGGCCACGAGGATGATTCTGCGCCGGCCGAAAACGTCGGCGCACGGCGCGAGGAGGAGCGAGCCTGCGGCCATGCCGACGAGCCCCGCGCTGAAGAGCTCTCCGAGCTCCGAATTCGGCAGGTTCCATGCGGCCTTGACGCCCGAGGCCGAGAACGACATCGCCAGGATGTCGAAGCCGTCGAGCATGTTGAGGGCGATGCAGAGCGCGATGGCGAGCGCCTGGAAGGAGGTCAGCGGACCCTGCGCCACCGCTTGTCTTATGTTGTTGTCATTCACCCCGCCGGCCTCCGCATCTCGCCGCCGCGCCGGGGGTCATGATGCCACAGACCTCAATGCGCGCGGATGATCCACACCCCGAACGCGATGGCGACTGCGGCGAGCGCACGCACTCGCGTGACCCGCTCGCGCAGCACGATCGCCCCGAGCGCCGCGCCGAACACGATCGAGGTCTCGCGAACCGCGGCAACCGCGGCCACCGGTGCGCGCGTCATCGCCCACAGCGCCAGCGTGTACGAGCCGACCGAGCACGCCCCGCCCAGTGCGACGGCGGGCAACTGTCGGCGCACGTCGGCCCAACGATAGTCGCGGCGCATCGCGACCCACACCAGCCACGGCAGCCCAACGAGCAGCGACAGCCACAGGCTGTAAGCGACCGGCGCACGGGAGGCGCGCACGCCGAGGCCGTCGATCGTCGTATAGGCGGCGATGACGCAGGCGTTGAGAAGCGCCAGGCGCGTGGCTGCGGGCGAGTGCCCGCGCGAGTGCGCGTCACAGATCATCGAGAGCACACCCGCCGATACCAGCGCGACGCCGGCATAGACCGCTCCTGACAGCGATTCACCGATCAGCACGCCGCTGCCGATCGCGACCAGGAGCGGCGCGGTGCCACGCATCAGCGGATAGGCATGGCTCAGGTCGCCGAGGCGGTAGGCGGCGGCGAGCAGCAGGCCATAGAGCACTTCGACCACGGTCGAGGCCGCAAGATACGGCCAGCTCGCCGCCGAGGGTGCCGGTAGGAACGGCAGCGCGATAGCCGACAGGACTCCCGCGCCAATGTATACGCCTGCGGCCGCGACGCGCGTGTCGTGCCCGGCCTTGACCAGCACGTTCCAGCTGGCATGCAGAAACGCGCCGAGCAGCACCGCCAGCAGTACGCCGGCGCTCATTCTTCGGCGCTCCGGTGCGCCGTGGCGCCTTGCCCCGCTCTGGCGCTAAGCTCGCCCGGTGTCTCGCCCCCGTGGCGGTGACGAGTGCCTTCGGAGAGACAGCGATGTTGGCCAGCGCGGTCTTCATCACCTGCGCCGTCACCGGCTCGGGCGATTCGGTGAGAAAAAACGCCCACGTGCCCGTCACGCCCGAGCAGATCGCGACCTCGGCGCTCGAGGCGCATGAGGCGGGAGCGGCGATCGTGCACGTTCATGTTCGTGATCCGGCATCGGGAGCGCCGAGCCGCGACCCGGCGCTCTTTCGCGAGGTGTTCGAGCGCATCCGCGCGAGGAACCGCGAGGTCATCGTCAACCTGACGGGGGGGATGGGCGGTGATCTCATGCTGGGACCCGACGAGTCGCCTCTCGACTTCGGCCGCGGGACCGATTTCGTGGGGCCTCGTGAGCGCATCGCGCACATCATCGAGCTCGAGCCCGAGATCGGGAGCCTCGATTGCGGCTCTCTGAACTTCGATGAGTCGCTCTACGGCACGACGCCCCGGTATCTGCGCTCCATGGCGGAGGCGTACCGCAGCAAGCGCATTCGCCCGGAGATCGAGGTCTTCGAGCTCGGGCACATCGAGCTCGCCCGGCAGCTCATGGCTGAAGGTCTCATCGAGCAGCCTGCTCTTTTTCAACTGTGCCTCGGCATCAAGTACGGCGCCCCCGCGACCGCCGAGGCCATGCAGGCGATGCGCGATGCCCTGCCGCCCGGTGTGCACTGGTCGGCGTTCGGCGTCGGCCGGATGCAGATGCCCATGGTCGCTTCTGCGGTGCTGCTCGGAGGCAACGTGCGGGTGGGCCTCGAGGATAACCTGTACCTCGAGAAGGGTGTGCCGGCGACCAACGCCCAGCTGGTCGAGCGCGCGGTCAGGATCGTGGAGCTGCTCGGCGCACGCGTGCAATCATCCGCCGAGGCGCGGCAGCGGCTCGGCCTGCGACGCTAGCCCCTATCTGCGGTTGGGCTCGTGGGGAAGCGGGCAGTGATCGCCCGGAAGCGGATTGAGCGGGAGGCGGAGCGCGGACCGCCCGTCGGCGCGAGCCCTGAGAGCGCTCTTCCATTGCCACACACAGTGCTGCAGCAGACCCCCGTCGGGGGTTGCCACCGCGGCACGAAGCCAGCGGTTCGAGCTCGGGCCGGCGTAGAGCAGTGCAGGACGTGGGCGCCGGGTCATGACCGTCTCCTTGGCTCGCGCGTCACACCACGCGCTCTGGGGCTACCGCGGCGCCGCCCGAGCCGCTAGGCCGCGCCCAAGGCCTGGCGGCGCGCCGCCTTGAGCGCCTTGAACCGTCCGGTCGCGGACAGCTCCTCCGCCGCCGCCTGCGCGGTCCACAGTGCAGTGCGCCGCGCGACGAACGGGCTCTTCGCGAGCTCCTCGAGGGTGCCGGCCTTGGCGAACAGGAACCCCTGACCGGCGACGCACCCGAGCGCGAGAAGCGCCCCGACTTGCGGATCGAGCTCGATCCCCTCCGCCACCGTATCCAGCCCGAGCGTCTCGCCGAGCGTGATGACCGCGCGCGCAAGCTCCGGACCGTTGTCGGAGCTCGTCAGGCGGCTCACGAACGAGCGATCGATCTTCAGGATGTCGATCGGGAAGCGGTGCAGGTAGGAGAGCGACGAGTACCCGGTTCCGAAATCGTCGATCGCGAGGCGCACCCCGACCTCCTTCAGGCGCATGAAGCGCTCGAGATTCGCGTCGGTGTTGTACATGATCGTGCTCTCGGTGAGCTCGATGACGAGATTGCCCGGCTCGAGCCCGGACTCGTGCAACGCCTGAGCGACATCGCGCTCCAGCTCGCCGTGCTGCAGGTGGCCTCCGGAGATGTTCACCGCGAGCCGCAGCCCGTGCCCCCCGGCGATCGAGGTGCGCCAGGCGCAGAATTCCCGGCAGGCCTGGCGCAGCACCCAGCGCCCGAGCTTGATGATCTGCCCGCATTCCTCCGCCACCTGGATGAAGCGCGCGGGCATCAACACGCCGGCCTCCGGATGCCGCCAGCGAACCAGCGCCTCGACCCCGAGGAGGCTTCGCGTGCCGAGGTCGATGATCGGCTGATACTCGACGAAGAACTCCTGGTTGGTGAGCGCCCGGCTGATGTCCGCCTCGAGCCGCATGCGCTCGTGCAGCACATCCTGCATCTGCGGCTGAAAGGTGACATGGCGGTTCTTGCCCGCCGCCTTGGCGTGGTACATGGCGATGTCCGCCTTGCTGAGCAGCGCCTCGGCGCTCGAGTCCGGAACGGACAGCGCGACGCCGACGCTCGCCGCCACCCGCAGCTCGGCGCGATCGAGCTGAAATGGCAGCTCGAGCGCGTCGATCAGCGCGTCGGCCAGATGCTGCACCTCGGCGGCCGTCGCGATCCCCTCCACCAGAATCGCAAACTCGTCGCCGCCGAGCCGCGCCACGGTGTCGGACGAGCGCGTGGTCTTCACGATGCGCTGCGCGACCGCCTGCAGCAGCCGGTCGCCTGCGTCATGGCCGAGGGAATCGTTGATGTTCTTGAAGTTGTCGAGGTCGAGGAACATGACCGCGACCGAGCTGTGGCCGCGCTGGGCGAGGGTCACCGCGTGCTGCACCCGATCGCGGAACAGGTTGCGATTGGCGAGCAGCGTCAGGGGATCATGGAACGCGAGCTGCCGCAGCTGCTCCTCGAGCGCCTTGCGCTCGCTGATGTCGCGGAAATTGAGCGCCAGCCCCTCGACCGCCGGATCCTGCATGAGATTGCTGCCGACGCTCTCGATCACGCAGCGCTCGTCCTTGCGCTGAATGCGCAACTCGATCGGGCCCACGGTCCCCGAGGGTATGGCGGCGACTTCGTGCAGGAACATGCGCAGTCGCTCGCCGTCCTCCCCGCCCCAGAACTCGGGAAGGTTCCTGCCGGTGATCTGCTCGGGCCTGAGGCCGAGCGTGCGCTCGGCGGCGGGCGAGGCAAAGCGCACGACCCCGTCCGCGGTGACGATCATGATGACGTCGGAGGCGTTGGCGATCAGCGATGCGTAACGCTCTTCGACCAGGCGCGCCGCGCGGCGCTCGCGCACCAGGGCGTCGCCCCGCAGCAGCACGCCCTGCCGCACCATGAGGAGCAGCATCAGGCCGAAGACGATCATGGTCATGACGGTCGCGGGGCCGGCGACGGCGCCGCGGCTGAAGTACGCCAGCACCAGGAAGGCGGCCAGCATCGCGGCAAAGGGGAGCGACCGTGCCAGGGTGTCGGACGTGTTCGCCACGGCGCGCACCGGCACCGCGGCGCGGCGTATCTGAGCGCGGCCGGCGGCGGCGAGCGGCAGATTGCAGGCGAGGTAGAGCACGTCCTGCAGGTCGCCCGGCAGATAGTAGCCGCGCACCTTGGCGAGCGACCAGAGGATGTCGGCGAGGAACATCGTGGCAAAACCGCCGAGCAGCAGCACCGGCACTTGCCAGCCGCCTTCGCTGCCCGCGCCGGCGAGCAGCACCACCCCGAGCATCAGCAGCAGGATGCAGTCGAAGGCGAGGTAGGCCTGGCTCAGCGTTTCCTTCAGCAGGCCCAGCTGGACGTGCGCGGCCGCAGGGTGGATCACCAGGAACCAGAAGAGCGCGCCGAAGCCGACGGTGAATATCGCGGCATCGAGCGACAGCTGGACCCACGGCACGCGCACGGCAGCGGCGCGGATCATGTAGAGCGCCGCGGCCCCGAGCGTCAGATAGAAGGCGCAGAAGAAGAAGTCGGCGGGACCCGGAAAAGGATCGCGGCCCCGCAGCCACGAGACCGCGCCGATCGCAACACCGACGAAATAAAGACCCAGCGAGAGGGTAAGCCAGAGCCACGCGCCTCGTAGCGTCCCCCGCGCGGTATGGCGCACCACGGCGTAGGCGAAGACGACGGACGCCAGCTGAGCCGGCACATCGGAGAGCAGTCCGACGTAATGGGTGACCCGCGGTCCGCCGAGCCCCGTGAGCATCCAGAGACTGCCCGCAACGACGTAGACCGCGAGAGCGAGCAGGAGTCCGCCAACCCACCGTGGGGTGAGTCGCGGCTCGATCGTTTGTTCGGCGATAACTTCTGTGTCCACGTCGCGTATCTGGGACTGCCTCACCTGCCGACGGGCAGGGCGGACCGCCGACGAGCCGGCCGCCGCAGGGGCGAATTTGAGCGCAAATTGCCGGAGCGGCCAGCGACGGAACCCTCCGGCGTGACGCAGTTCCCGCGGGAGGTGAAGAAGTGTGCGCTGCGTTCACGGCGCGCGTCGCGCCCGGAAGCGCCCGGTGCACGGGCTCGGGCAATTCCCTTCCGGGGTGCGCCGGCCATAGAATCGGGTGCGGACACGGACCCACGGCGGCACGATGGTGTTTCTTCACGGCTTGCTCGACCGACTGCTGGTGGTGTGCGCGGTGGTCGCCGGCGGTCTCGTCCCGGGTTTCATTGCGCAGTATCGGCAGCGCCTCGGCGGCCGCCTCGATCAGGCGCGGCTCGACCTCGAGCCCTGGCAGAGGCTCGCCGACCAGTTCCATCACGGCGATATCCGGACGTTGATCCAATATCATCTGGACAGCGGCGACGCGAAGTTTCACGCCGAGGGCGCCGTGATCCGCTCGCTGGTCGACACCGTGCACCAGCTGCAGAGCGCCGTCGATGCGCTGCACGGGAGCCTCGTTCGACAGGTCGGGTATCTGCTGCTGCACGCCGACCCAGATCTGGCGCGCGCGACCTTCAACGACTGGGTGCCGACCTTTGCGCTCTCCGCGGAGGGGATCGTGTTTGCGCTTGCGTTCGCGGCGGTGACCTGGCTCGTGTTTCAGGGCGCGTGGCGGCTCGCCGCTCTCGCCGGCCAAGGTCTCGCCGGTCGGGCCAGCGCCTCGCCCGACGAACCGATTCCTCAGCCGAGGCGCCTCAGCCCGGGGGACGGTCGCCCGCGAAACGGATCGCAGTGGCGCCGGTGATAGGACCCACGGTCGCCCGCTCGCTGACGTAGAGCTCGACCTCGCGCTCGAAACGCAGGTTCCCCTGGACCACCGCGCCGGGGCCGATCACGATACGGGGCTTGCGCGGCCGGCTCGAGGACCCGCCAAACCAGCCACCGGGCTCGTGCACGAGAATGCCGCCCTCGACGCGCGACTCCCCGCTGAGGTCGATGTCCCCTCCAACCGTGCTCAGCCCGCCGCCCACGTGGGCGGTCTTGAGGGTGATCTGTCCGTTGACGTTCTTCAAGCCACCCCCCACATCGGCGCCGCTCTCGAGATCCATCGCGCCGTTCACGGAGGTGACCTCATGGCTCACGTGCGCCCCGGCACCGAGCGTGACGTGACCGTTGACCGTGGTCACCGAATCCGCGGTGGCGTGCGCGCCGACATCGATCCCACCGTTCACGGTGCGGGCCGGTCCGACGGTCGCGCCGTCGTCGATCCGTATGGAGCCGTTGACGGTCCCGACGGCGCCGCTGTGCTGGCCCGCGGGCACATGGATCGAGCCGTTGACCGTGCCGGCCCCGCTCTCGGTCGCCGTCACGTCCCCGTTGACGCCGTCGCAGGCCGCGACCGCCATCGCCACCACGCCCAGCATGGCGAGCAGGCCATAACGCCACATGTTGGTTTCCTCCTGAGACGTGAGCGGGCCGCGGACTCGGTCAACAGCGCCGGCCAACGGTCCCGGGCCGTGCTGCGAGAGGCGCGATTCTTATTTTACATGACTTCGGCTCATGACCGGCTTCACTTCGGCTCGCGAACGCCTTCACTTCGGCTCATCAACGGCTTCGCGCCTTACACGACTTCCGGCAACAGCAGCTCCATCTCGATGATGGAGGGAGACGGCTGACCGGCTGCCGGGCGCATCCCGAGACGCTGCGCCAGGCGGAGCATGGGTACGTTGTCCGCGAAAGTGCTCACTGTCACGCGCACATAGCCGCGGAGCCGCGCGTATTCCAACAGCTGTCTCGCGAGCATCGTGGCAAGGCCGCGGCGCTGCCAGGTGTCGGCGACCGCCACCGAGAGCTCGCAGCTCAAGCTCCCGGGCGCTGCCGCGTAGCGTGCCACGCCGACGATGCGCTCGGCGCCCCCCTCGCCCGCCAGCGCAACCAAAGCCATCTGCGAGCGGTAATCGACCCGGACGAGCCGGTCGAGCGCCTCCGGGGAGAGCTCGCGAACCGCGCCCAGAAACCGGTTGTAGCGGGCGCGAGCGCTCAAGCCCGCAAGAAATTCACGCTTGAGGTCCCGATCCGAGCCGCGGATCGGGCGAACGCGGCAGCTGCGTCCGCCGGCGAGCGTGAGCGTGGCCCCGTCGTGCACGGTGGCGGGGTCCGCGCCGTGCCAGCGCGACTGTGGGCTCCTACGCACTGGGGCCTCCCGATGCAGCCTGCTGCCGCCCCAGCGAGGAGGCGAAGACCGCCAGCCCTAAGACCGCGAGCCCTGCCCCCACCCAGCCGGTGGAGGCCCAACCAAAGCCCGCCGTCACGGCGAGGCCGCCGAGCCAGGCGCCGAGCGCATTGGCGATGTTGAAGGCCGAATGGTTGAGGGCGGCCGCGAGCGTCTGCGCGTCCCCGGCCACGTCCATCAGTCGGGCCTGAAGGGCCGGCACCAGCGCCACCCCGCTCCCGATCAGCAACACGGTCGGCACCGCGGCCCAGGCGCTGCGCACCACGACGCTGAAGAGACTCAAGACTAGGATGTTCCAGATCAGCACAGCACCGATCGTGCGCGTCAGCGACCGGTCCGCCAGCCATGATCCGACCAGGTTGCCGAGAATCATGCCGACGCCCAGGACCGCGAGCACGAGCGGAACCTGACGGGCCTCGAGTCCCGTGAGCTCGGTGAGAGTCGGCGTGATGTAGCTCACCACGGCGAACAGCCCCCCGAATCCCACCGAACCGACGCCGAGGGTGAGCCAGACCTGCCTGCGCGCGAGTGCGCCAAGCTCGCGTCGCGGGCTGGCGTCCGCAGCCGCCGGTGCCGGCGGCACCCAGCGCAGGATCAGGAGGCACGTCAGCGCACCGATCGACCCCACCAGAGCGAAGCACGCACGCCAGCCGGATGCCTGTCCCACCCAGGTGGCGAGCGGCACCCCGAGGAGGGTCGCGCCGGTGAGCCCCAGCATCATGCGGCCGATCGCCCGGGTCCGCTCGGCAGCGGGCACCAGCGAGGCGGCGGTGAGCGCCGCCACGCCGAGGTAGGCGCCGTGCGGCACTCCGCTCAGGAATCGCCACGCGACGAGGGTGCCGTAGTCCGGCGACAGTGCGCTCGCGAAGTTACACCCGGCAAAGCAAGCGGCCAGCGCGATGAGCAGTGCTCTCCTGGGCGCGCGCGCGGCGAGCATCGCGATCAGCGGGGAGCCGAGCACCACGCCGAGTGCGTAGGCGCTGATCAGGTGCCCGGCGGCCGGCACGGACGCGCCGAGGTCGGACGCGACGTCCGGCAGCAGCCCCATGATCGCGAACTCGCCCGTGCCGATGCCGAAGCCACCGAGCCCGAGCGCCAGCTCCGCCCACGCCGATGAGTGTCGAGGCGCGAGCTCGCGTGCAGCTGCGCCCGGGTCGGCGTCTCTCACGGTGCCCTCAGCCGACCGCCTGGGACGATCGCAGCGGCGTGACGTGGGCGGGCGGGCCTGCCTCGTCGATCTTCACGCGATCCATGCGCGCTCGTTCCCATCCCTCGAGCGTGAGTCCGCGCAGCTCGAACAAGGCGCGGATTTCGCTCACCGGCCAGGCGAGCACCTGCTCGAGCAGCGGCACGACGATGCCGAAGGCGTTGTCGCTCAGGACGGTGCTCCGGGCAATCCTCGCGAGCTGTCGGTTTTCCGAAACCGCGATGGTGAAGCCGTCGCGGCTGTTCACGTGGAGCATCACGTGCACGTCCGAGCTGCCGTCGCCGACGTAGACGGTGCGGTTGGCTGTCACGCCGAGTCGCTCCTCGAGCTCTTCCAGCACCGCGACCTTGCCGTAGCCGGCCGGCACCCTCGTGATCGCGCGCACCTCGCCCGACGTCGGGTCGTAATCGAACTCGGTGCCGTGGATGTGCTCGGGCGGCACGATCCCGGAGAGCGCCGAGACGGCGATCTCCCGCGGGGCCGCCGAGACCACGGCGAAGGAGAACCGGCAGCCCGTGATGCCCTGCTGCAGGAACTCCATCAGCGCCGCGATCCCGTGGCGCAGGTGTGCACGGCGTCCGGCCTCGATGAGGTGCTCGCGCCGCACGCCGCGAAACTCGGGATCGTGGCGGATGAGATAAGCGAGCTCTGCGCCCTGCTGCACGAGGTGGCTCGAGGCGAGGCCCGTGACTTTCTCCTTGAAGGCGCGGACGCCGAGCAGCTCGGCCAGCACCTCCCCCGAATCATTGAAGCTCAGGGTCTGGTCGAAGTCCGATGCGATCAGGTAATGCCGCAGTGGTGACGGTTTCAAGAGTCCCTCCTCGAGCACGAGTAGTTGAGTCCCAGGCAAAGCTGGTATATCTGCTTTGACAGTTGCGGCAATCCAATGTTCTCCTAGCAAGAAGCACGCCGTCAGGTAAACATTAGCATATGCATTGAAACAACGCTCTCAAGCTGATATATCTACTTGAGAATGCCAGCTCCCGCTTCCCGCTCCATACCGAAGTATTCGCAGGTTTATTCGGCTCTTAGGCGCGACATCGAGTCGGGCCGCTGGCGCGAGGAGACGAAGCTGCCGAGCGAGGTCGATCTGGTGCGCCAATTCGGGGTGTCACGCATCACCGTCACCCGCGCCGTGAGGGAGCTGCAGGCGGCCGGGCTGGTGCAGCGGGTCGCCGGATCCGGCACCTTCGTGAAGCGCTCGCGCACCACGCTTGGGCAGTCCTTCGGTCTTCTGATCCCGGATCTCGGCGAGACCGAGATCTTCGAGCCGATCTGTCAGGGCATGATGGCGTCCCCGCTCGCGCGCGCTCATGCGCTGGTCTGGGGAAGCGCGGCGACCGAGGCAGCCTCCAATGAGGCGCGCGCGCTGAGCCTGTGCCGGCAATACATCGAGCGCGGCGTGTCGGGCGTGTTCTTCGCGCCGGTCGAGCTCACGCCCTCCAAGGACGAGGTGAATCGCGGCATCCTGCGCGCGCTCGACGAGGCACGGATCCCGGTCGTGCTGCTCGATCGTCCGGTCGTGCCCTACCCCCAGAACTCGCAGCATGATCTGGTGGGCATCGACAATCGCCGTGCGGGTTACGTGATCACCGAGCATCTGCTGAATCTCGGCTGTCGGCGTATCGTCTTCGTCGGCCTTCCGCACGCAGCCGCGACCGTCAATGCGCGCGAGGCCGGGTATCGCGAGGCTCTCTACGCGCACAAGGTGTCCTTCGGGCGCGCTTCGCTGCAGCGCCTCGATCCCGAGGACGTAACCGCAGTCAGGAAGCTGCTGGAATCGATGCGTCCCGACGGCATCGTGTGCGCCAACGATCGCACTGCCGGACGGCTGCTACATTCGATCAGGCAGCTCCGGCACCGCGTGCCCGAGGACATCCGCCTGGTCGGCATCGATGACGTCGAGTACGCGCGGCTGCTGCCGGTTCCACTCTCGACGCTGCGCCAGCCGACGCATCAGATCGGCGAACTCGCACTCGCGCTCATGCTGGAGCGGATCGCGCGGCCCACCCTGCCACCGCGCGAAGTGCGGCTCGGCTGCGAGCTGATCGTGCGCGAGTCCTGCGGCGCCGCGATGGCTCGCGGCCGCTGAGGCGCGTACCTGGATCCGAAGCGCGCCGGTGCTACTATTCGCCGCCTTCAGGCAAACCACGCGCGAGCGAGGTGCATATGGCGCGGGCGGGCGAAGTGGACTCGAGCAGGCGTGAGTTCGTGCAGAGTGCGGCATCTGTGGTGGCGCTGGCCGCGGCTCCGGTCGCGCTCAGCGCGGCGGGGGGCAGCGAGGCGGACAAGGCGGCGGTGCTGGCGCAGATACCGGCCATGCACGAGGCGAACGTGAAGCGCCTCCAGGACTGGATCGCGCTGCCCTCGATCGCCGCCGAGAACAGGAATTACCCGCAAGGAGCCGAGTACATGGCGAAGCTCGCGCGCGAGGCGGGCTTCGCGGGCGTCAAGCTCATACCCACCTCCGGCAAACCCGGAGTGTTCGGCAAGCTCGATGCGGGAGCCCGCACCACCGTTGGAATCTACTTCATGTACGACGTGAAGCAGTTCGAGCCCTCCGAATGGAGCTCGCCACCGCTCGAGGCGCGGCTCGTGCGCCGGGAGGGCCTCGGCACCGTGTGCATGGGGCGTGGCGCAGTGAATCAGAAGGGTCCGGAGAACTCCTTCCTGAGCGCGTTGCTCGCCTTCAAGGCCGCCGGCCGCAAGCTCCCCGTGAACCTGGTGCTGGTGTGCGAGGGCGAAGAGGAGATTGCCTCACCGCACTTCCAGGAGCTCACCATGACCCCGGAAGTGCTGGCCGAGCTGCACAAGTGCTCCGGGGTCTTCATGCCCGAGGCGGGCCAGGATCGCGACGGCGGCGTACTGGTGTCGCTCGGCGCCAAGGGCGTCGTGGAGCTCGAGCTGATCTCGAGCGGAGAGCGCTGGGGCCGCGGGCCGGCCCACGATGTGCACTCGAGCCTCGAGGCGCAGGTCGATTCCCCGAGCTGGCACCTGGTGCAGGCGCTGAACACTCTGGTCGGGGCCGATGGTCACACGCCGGCGGTCGACGGCTTCTTCGAGAAGGCGAGGCCCCTCAACCCGGCGCAGGAGCGGATGGTGCGGGAGCGCGCGGCCAAGACTTCCGAGAACACCGTGAAGAAGACGCTCGGCGTCGAGCGCTGGGTCCACGACTCGAGCTGGGTCGATTCGCTGCTGCGGCTCGAGTCGCAGCCGACCATCAACATCGAAGGGCTGGTCGGCGGCTACACGGGTCCGGGGGGCAAGACGGTGCTGCCGCACCGGGCCGTCGCCAAGATCGACATGCGCCTGGTGCCGGACATGACCGCGAGCGATACCCTCGCCAAGCTGAAGGCGCACCTCGCCAAGCGCGGCTTCGCAGACATCGAGGTCAACATGAGCGGCGGCTACAACCCGACGCAGACCGACCCCGACAGCAGTTTGATCCGCGCGCAGCTCGCGACCTATCGCAAGCTGGGGCACGATCCGCAGCCGTGGCCGCGCGGCGCGGGCTCCTGGCCGGGCTATGTCTTCACCGATCCGCCTCTGAGCTTGCCCGCGGGTCACTTCGGCCTGGGCCACGGAACCGGCGCGCACGCGCCGGATGAGTACTACCTGATCGAATCGGACAACCCGCGGGTTCTGGGCCTCGAGGGTGCGGTGGCATCCTTCGTCGCGTACCTGTACGCGCTCGCCTAGCGCTCGCCAGGCGCGCGCGACTCAGAACGCATAGCTCAGCGTCACGAAGTCCTGACCCCGGTTCGGAAGCCGGATGCCACCGTTCGACCAGTGGCGTACCGACAGCTCGAGGTCGGAGCCGCCGTCCGAGAGCCGGACCCGCATGGCGAGCTGCGATGCGAAGTTCCAGTGTGTTGAATTGAGCGAGTCCGCTTGCGTCTTGTAGGAGGCCCCGAACCCCAAGAACAGCCGCCAGCGGGATTTGCCGATGAGCCTCCAGCGCCTCGAAGCGGAGACTCCCCAATAGGGCTCGGCGAGCAGCCGGGACACGTGGGGGTCCGACTCGCCCGCCGTCTGGCGCGTGGCCATCCGGAAGACTCCCAGCTCATAGCGGTCGTGATCGAAGATCAAGGTCGCCGGAATCACCGTGCCTCCCGTGCCGCCCCAGAAGTGATAGGTGCCGCCGACTCCCAGGCGCAACTCACAGCCATCGCACGGCAGCAGGCTCTGCGCCGCGCCTGCACGCGACACCGCGCCGAGCAGACCTCCGATGATCAGAACCCCGGCTAAGCTCAGCCACTTTGCTGGTACCTCCCTCATCGCACACCTCGACGACCTGCGGGCCTCCTCGAGAGACCGCGTGTAAAAAGCTAGTCGCGTTGCAGTGCGTTTCGCATCATGAGTTGCGGGGAGCTCGCGATCCTGCTTTGGCGGGGAGGCCGAGCTACCCCTTTGGGGGTCATGAGAGCAGCCGTGCCCACTCGAGCCCGGCGGCGGCGTCCAGTGCGTTCCGGTGACCGACCAGCGGCGCCGCCCAACCCCGACCATTGATCAGACACCGTGCTACTTCCAGACGGCGCGCACATGTGGGAGCATCCGCTGCAGCAGACGCGAATCGCCCGTAACCACACAACTATGCGCAGCCCGAGGGTCTCCGCGTTGCTTGCAGCAGCGCTGCTCTTGATACCCCTGCAGCGGGCGCTGGCCGACACGCGCTATGTCTGGAGTGACGCCTCCGGCGACGAGCAAGTCACTCGCGAGCCGCCTCCCCAGGGCATCGTCTATTCACGCATCAGCATCCCGGACGCCATCTCGTGGCGTCGTCGGCCTGAGATGCCCAAGGCGTTCACCCCGAAGACACCCCCTTCGACCCAGGAGCTGTTCAATCAGGCAGCGAGTTCGATCTACTGGGTCGAGAGCATCGAGGGCGACAAGCTCAATTCGGAGCGAATTACCCATTACGGCTCGGCCGTCGCCATTTCGGACGAACTGGCGCTGACCAATTGCCACGTCACACGCGGGAGCGGCGCTCAGCTCACGATCGGCGCCGGCAGAACCGACGAGACCGGTGAAGCGGAGCTCGAGGCCGCCGATTTTGATGCCGACCGCTGCGTCATTCGTAGCCGCACGCTGCGCCTGCAGGCGGTCAAGGGCATCCGGCCCTACGATAACCTGGAGATCGGTGAGACGGTCTACACGATCGGCAATCCGCGGCGGCTGGAGCGCACCCTCGGTAACGGCCTGGTCTCGGGCAAGCGAGAGCTCCAAGGCGAGCGCTGGATTCAATTCACAGCGCCGATCTCTCGCGGTTCATCCGGCGGCGGACTGTTCGACGCGCAGGGGAATCTTATCGGTATCACCTCGCTGTCCATGCGCGACGCGCAGGGTATCAACTTCGCGATCCCCGCCGAAGAATTCTGGAAGTAACCGACAGCCGTGCGCATCGGCTTCATCGGACTCGGCAACGTCGGTAGCCAGCTGGCCGGCAACCTGCTGCGTCACGGCATCGACCTGACGGTGCGCGACGTCGACCCGGAGCGGGTCGCGGCGCTCGTCGCGCGCGGCGCGCGGGCGGCGGACTCCCCGCGAGAGCTCGCCGCGGGCGTCGGGCTCGTGATCACGTGCCTGCCCTCCCCGGCCGTATCCGCGCAGGTCATGGAGCGGCCCGACGGCGTGCTCGCCGGGCTCGCGCGGGGCAAGATCTGGCTCGAGATGAGCACTACCGACCCCGCCGAGGCGCGCCGCCTGGCCGCCCGCGTCGAGGAGCGCGGCGCGATCGCCATGGACTGTCCGGTGTCCGGCGGCTGCCACCGCGCCGCCACGGGCAACATCTCGATCTTCGCCGGCGGCTCGCGCGAGGCCTTCGAGCGGGTGCTGCCGGTGCTCGCGATTCTCGGCCAGCGGATCCTGCACACCGGCCCCGTGGGCTCGGCTTCCATGCTCAAGGTCCTCACCAACTATCTCTGCACGGTGCATCTCGCCGCGCTCGCCGAGGCGCTCACGGTCGCGAAGGTCTCAGGTCTCGACCTGAACACGACCTACGAGGGCATCCGTATCTCCTCCGGAAACTCCTTCGTGCACGAGACCGAGTCGCAGGTCATCCTGAACGGCAGCCGCGACATCAACTTCACCATGGACCTGGTGATCAAGGACGTGGGACTGTTCGATGAGCTGGCCCGCGCTCACGGAGTGCCCCTCGAGCTGTCGCCGCTGGTGCTCGGCGTGTTCAGGGACGGCGCGCGCCGCTACGGCGAGCGCGAGCTCTCGCCCAATATCATCCGCCGCCTCGAGGAGGCCTGCGGGGTGCGGGTGCTGGGCGAGGGCTTCCCCCCGCAGATCGTCGACACCGAGCCCAAGGTTCCCGGCTACGAGGTGGTGCCGCGGCGCGGCCCGGCGCCGTGAACGGCACGCTCATCGAGAAGCGCTCGATCGACTACGTGCCGCTCGCCGAAAGGCACGGCAAGGTCTGGCATCTCTGGCCGGTCTGGTTCTCGGGGGATGCGCATCTGGCGACCCTCGCGGTGGGCGTGCTCGGCATCAGTCTCGGGGGGAATCTGCTCTGGACCGCGGTGGCGGTGGTGGCGGGCTGCCTTCTCGGCACCTTCTTCATGGCGTTCCACTCGACCCAGGGGCCGCAACTGGGGCTCCCTCAGATGATCCAGTCGCGGCCGCAGTTCGGCTACAGCGGGGCGCTGCTGGTCTGGGGAGTGGCCATGATCGCCTACGTGGGCTACAACGCCTTCAACCAGGTGCTGGCCGCGCAGGCGCTGCACCAGCTGAACGGCTCGATCTCCCCCACCTCCCCCACGGCCATCGTGCTCATCGCGCTCGGTGCGGTGGCCCTCGCGGCGCTCGGCTACGACAAGATCCACGCGGCGCAGCGGGGTTTCGCTTACCTGATGATCGTGATCCTCACGGTGTTCTCGGTCGGGGCGTTGTTCACGCTCTCTTTTCCGGCGGTGCAGTGGGACCCCGCGGGCTTTCGCGGAGTGCCGTTCCTCGCGCAGCTCTTCGCCGCCGCCTCCTACCAGCTCAGCTGGTCGATCTACGTGTCGGACTACTCGCGCTATCTGCCACGCGACGTCGGGGTGCGGGCATCGTTCTGGTGGACCTATCTCGGGGCTTTCGTAGGGGGCGCCTGGATGATGCTGGTCGGCACCGTCGCGGCCGCGGCCGCCCCCAGGCTCGACGTCGCCGCCGCCATGGAGCATGCGGCGGATGCGGTGCTCCCGGGGCTCGGTAGGGTGCTGCTCGTGGGAGCGCTCCTCGGACTCGTCACGATCTCGGCGCTCAACTTCTACGGCGCCTCGCTGACGCTCCTGAGCTGCGCCGACACGGTGAAGCCGCTGCGTTGCACGGCCGTGAAGCGCCTCGTGAGTCTCGCCGTCGCATTCGTGGCGAGCAACGCGATCGCCCTCTCCTCCTCCAGCAACTTCGTCAACCGCTTCGAGGACCTGCTCGCCGTGCTCCTTTATCTCTTCACGCCCTGGACGGCGATCAACCTGGTCGACTTCTATCTCGTGCGCAAGGGCCACTACTCGATTCGCGAGATCTTCAATCCCGCCGGCATGTACGGCCGTTGGAACTGGCGCGGGCTCACCGCCTACCTCGTGGGCTTCGCGGTCATGATTCCCTTCTTCAGCTCGGGCCTCTACACCGGGCCCATCGCCCGTGCCCTCGGCGGCGCCGATATCGCGATGCTGGTGGGGCTGCCGGTCGCCGCCGGTGTCTATCTGCTCGTCTGCCGCTCGCTCGACCTCAAGCTCGACGCGCGGCGCGCCGCCGCCGCGGACGTCGGGCTCGAGCCGGGCGCGCCGAGTGCACAGACCGCGTAATTGCCAGTAGCATCGACCCATGCCCAAGGTCGTCGATCACGCGCAGCGCCGGGACGAGATCGCACTCGTCGCCTGCCGGGTGGTGGCCCAGCACGGTTTCGACGGGGCGAGCATGGTGCGTATCGCGCACGAGGCCGGCTATACCACCGGCATGCTGGCGCACTACTTCGACACCAAGCAGGACATCATCATCGCCGCACTGCGGCTCATTCTGCGGCGCATCGAGGAGCGCCTCACCCAGCCGGCGGCGCGGGGCGGGCGGCCGGATCTGCTCGCGCTCCTCACGGAGGCGCTGCCCCTCGACGAGCACCGGCGCACCGAGTGCGCGTTCTGGACCACCTTCTGGGGACAGGTCAGCACCGACAAGCGGCTGAAGCGCATCAACGCCTGGGTGCACCGCGAGTACCTGCGTCTCTTCGAGCGCTGCCTCGCGCAGTGCTGGCCGGAGTGGGCACAGTGGCCCGCGGCGAAGCGTGACTACGTGCTGCGCTCGCTCGTCACCTTCATCAACGGACTCACCGCGAGCGCCGTGGCCAACCGCGGCGACTGGCCGCCTGAGCTTCAGGTCGAGCAGTTGCGGCTGCAGCTGCAGCTGTTGCGCGCCTGGGCGACGGGCACGGCCGGCGCGCCGCTCGCACAGCAGGCGGCGGGCGCTTAGGGCTTGCGGCCGGCCGCGGGCGGCGTTCACCGCTCGCGTGTCACGCCGACAGGCAGAACGTCCGCGGCGCGCATCTCGGGATCCGCGAAGGCCTCGGGACGGTTCAAGTACTCGAGCGCCATGTCGACGGCGTCGTGGCCCCAGAAGAGCTCCTCGCCGATCACCAGCGTCGGCACGCCGAAGACGCCGCGCGAGATCGCCCAATCCGTGTTCGCGCGCAGCCGCTCCTTCACCGCCGGATCGGCAATGGCCGCCTGCGGATTCGTGACTCCGAGCAGGGGCGCAAGATCGGCGATGACCGCGGGATCGCTGACGTCCCGGCCGTCCCGGAACACGGCATCGAGCACGGTCCCCGCGGCACGGCGATCGCCGCCGGCTGCAATGATGAGACGCAACGCCGAGAGCGGGTTGAACGGGTGGGCCGGCGGCATGCGCATCGGGATCGCCATGCTCCGAGCGCGCCATATGACGAAGCGATAGGTGAAGCGGCGCTTGGACGGAATCTCCGCAGGCCCCGCCTGCCCGAAATGCTTGAGCAACCCGGCCAGCAGGACCGGTACGCACTCGAGCTGCACGTGGGGCGGCAGCTCCACGAGGCGCGGGAAGGCGAGGTACGCAAAGGGCGAGATGACGTCGAATACCCAGGAGACCTTCACGGCTTGACTCACCCTCGGGCTCCGCGCGCAGCTTCAGCTCATGAACTCGATCTCGACCCCCGGGGGCGCGGGCGAGGTGCGGTCCACGAAAAGATCTCCGAGCAGCACCGCGCCCGGCTCGACGCTGTAGCGGGCGAAGTCGCGCACGCCCGCCTCGGCGAGCACGCTGTCGTCGATGAAGAAATGTCCGGTGCACTCGCGCGCCGGCCTGTTGAGGATGACGTGAGCGGCATCGGCCACGATCTCGGGCTTGCGCGAGCGGCTCATCATGGCAGCGCCACCGAGCGCAAACTCCACGGCCGCGGTTGCGATCGTCGTCCGTGGCCACAGCGCGTTGCAGGCGATGCCGTCCGCGCGGTACTGCTCCGCGAGTCCGAGCATGCACAGCGACATCCCATACTTCGAGAGCGAATAGGCCAGGTGCCCCGCGAACCACTTGGGTCGCAGATCGAGCGGCGGCGAGAGCGTCAGGATGTGCGGATTCCGCGCCCGCTTCAGGTGAGGCAGGCAGGCGCGCGAGGTGACGAAAGTGCCGCGGGTGTTGATCTGCTGGATGAGATCGTAGCGGCGCATGTCGATCTGCTCGGTGGAGGCGAGATTGATCGCCGAGGCGTTGTTGATGCAGATGTCGATGCCGCCGAACGTGCGCGCGCATTGGCGCACCGCCTCCGCCACGCTCGCCTCGTCGCGCACGTCGACCACGAGCGGCAATGCCTTGCCCCCCGCCTGCTCGATCTCCCGCGCGGCGCTATGGATCGTGCCCGGGAGCTTCGGATGCGGCTCGGCGGTCTTCGCCGCGATCGCGACGTTCGCCCCATCGCGTGCCGCCCGCAGCGCAATCGCGAGCCCGATTCCGCGGCTGGCGCCGGTAATAAAGAGTGTCTTGCCGGCGAGGCTCACCGTTCCCGTGCCCCCTTCACCTCGATCCGATTGCCGTCAGGGTCCTCGATATAGAATGAGCGTCCCTGGCCCTCGGCGCCGTAACGCGCCGCCGGATCGATGACGCCGACGCCGCGGGAGGCAAACCACGACGCGAGCTCCGGCTCGTTGAACGGCGCGAGCGCGAGACAAAAGTGCTCCACATTGGGTACTCCGGCGCGCGAGCCGGCGGCGGGGCGGCCGAGGGGACCGTCGAGCGTCACGAGGTCGATGAGGCTCCGTCCGGCCCGCAGCTGCGTGAGGCCGAGCTCGGGCTGCTCGCGCTCCACGCGACAGCCGAGGACGTCGCGGTAGAACGCCAGCGCCCGGGGGAGCTCGCGCACCCGCAGCACGATGTGATCGATGCCTTGAACCACGAACGGCGGCTCGGACATCCGGCAGCTCCTACGGCTTGCCGGAGTAGTTGCCGTCCAGGTAGTCGAGGATCTGCCTGGCTTCCTCGTCGGTGAGCGGACCGCCGAAGCGATCCCTCATCTTCTGAACTTCCTTTTGCCACACGGCCCGGTTCATGGCCGGCGCGTTGCTCGGTATGTAATCGAGGCTGTGACAGATGTTGCAGCGACCCTCGGTCAGCTCGCGCCCGGGAGCATCCTTCAGCCGCACGGTCTCCTCCTTGAGCTGAGCGGGTACCAGCGGCTCCGCCGCCCCTAGCCAGCCGCCGGCGCCACCTAGCACGAGCGCCGCCGTGGCCAGTGCGGGCAAGCGGGCGAGCGCGACCTTCACGCGATCTCCAGGCTCACGGCCTGCACGATGTTGTCGTGGTAGCCGGAAGGATTGGGCGTCAGCTTATCCGGCTGCTTCGCCCCGTTGCGGCTGCGCGCCCGCACCGCCACATCGAGCCGGCCGGCCCTCGAGGTGTCGAGCACAAAGCGGAACTCGCGCCAGGCAAAGCGCCCCAGATCGCGCTGGAGCGTGGCGTCGCGCCACCTCTGTCCACCGTCCACCGAAACCTCCACCCCCTCGATTCCAGCGCCGCCGTCCCAGGCCTTGCCGGCGAGCTCGGCGTGCGCGCCGCGACTCAAGCGCGCGCCCGAGCCGGGACTCACGATGAGTGAGTTCACCAACAACTCGGTGACCGGCGTGGTCTCGGCGGTCTCCTGGCTCGTGAAGCGCGCGCCGGGAAACGCTCCGGTCGGCACCCGGTACGCGGTCTTCATCCAGAAGCCGTCGAAGGCGCGCGGCTCGATGCGGATCGAGGCGAGATGCTTCATCCAGTAGGTTCCGACCCAGCCCGGCACCACCAGTCGCGCCGGTGCGCCGTTCCAGTGCGGGAGTGGCCGGCCGTTCATCTCGAAGGCGACCAGCGTGCTCTCATCGAGCGCCCGCTCGACGGGCAAGCTCTTGACGAAAGCCGGCGTCGCCGGAAGCACCGGGGCGTCCGCGCCACCGAACACGACTTCGAGCGCGTCCGCGGCTACGCCGGCTCGCTGCAGCACCTCGCGCAGCCGCACCCCGCGCCAGCGCGCGTTGCCCATCGCGCCGCCGCCCCACTGAACCCCGGGTACGCGGGGAGTGAAGAGCCCACGCCGATTTCCCGCGCATTGATTGACCGCCACGACCTCGACCTGCTCAAAGCCGCTCCTGAGCTCGGCGAGCGACAGGGTGAGTGCCCGGCGTGCGCTGGCGCCGGAGACCTGCAGCCGCCAGCTGTCAGGATCGATGCGCGGAATCACCGTGAGGTGATAGCGCACGAAGAACGCGCCGTTGTCCGTGAGCGGGGCCGCGAGATCCGCGAGCGGGGTTTCGAAGTTCGGCGGGCGGAAGCTACGCCGGATGAGCGGCTTCTTGCCGGGGAGCGCAGCGAGTGCCTCGACCTGCGCCACCGTGCCCGCGCCATCGGAGGCCCACACGCGCCCGATGAGGCAGCCGCCCGTGGCGGCGAGCAGGAGCTCACGCCGGGTCGCCATGGCGACTCAATTCCGCTGGTTTCATTGGAATCCCCCGGCGCAGCCGACCTGGCTCAAGCGGGCGGGAAGGATACCGTAATCCCCCGAAGCGGGGGTACCGCCGCCACCGGCCGGGCGCCCGCGAGCGGACGCGAGTACCCTAAGGCTCCCAACGCCATGATGACGCGCATGCTCAGGTTCATCCTCGCCGCGCTTTCCGCGGTGCCGTGCCTGGCCATGCAAGCGGTCACCGCAGCTCCCGCGGCGCCGCTGCCCGCTCGGGGGGCGTGGCTCGAGCGCACGGAAGCGATCATGGGCACACGCATTTACGTGCAGCTCTGGTCGCAGGACCGGGCCAAAGGCAACGCCGCGATCGATGCGGTGATGGCGGAAATGCGCCGCATCGATGCGCTCATGAGCCACTACAAGCCCGAGAGCCAGTTGTCGCAGATCAACGCGCGCGCCAACCGCGAGCCGGTCCAGGTGGACAAGGAGCTGTTCGATCTCATCAAGCTCTCGACCCACTACTCCGAGATCACCGCAGGCGCCTTCGATATCACCTACGCGAGCGTCGGCTACCTCTACGACTATCCGCGCCACGTCCATCCGACCGAAGCGCAGATTCAGCAAGCGCTCCCTGCGGTCAACTGGCGCCGCATGCTGCTCGATGAGCAGCATCACACCGTGCGCTTCGAGCATCCTGGGATGCGTATCGACCTGGGCGGCATCGGCAAGGGGTACGCCGTCGATCGCGGTGTTGAAATCCTCGAGGCGCGCGGCATCCGGCACGCCGTGGTCAGTGCAGGCGGCGACAGCCGCATCCTCGGCGATCACCTGGGTCGGCCGTGGCTGGTGGCGATCCGCCATCCCGATGACCCGCACAAGGTGGTGACCCGCATTCCGCTCAGCGACATCGCCATGTCGACTTCGGGCGACTACGAACGCTATTTCGACGAGAAGGGCGTCCGCTACCACCACATCATCGACCCGCGCACCGGCCATTCGGCCAGCAAGGTGCGCAGCGCCACGATCCTCGCGCCGACCGCCACGCAGACCGACGGCATGTCGAAGACCGCTTTCGTGCTGGGCCCTGAAAAAACGCTCGAGATCATCAACCGCATGCCCGAGTACGATGCGGTGTTCGTGTGCCCTGACGGGCGGGTGTTGTACTCCAACGGGCTACGGCCGCCGGCGCCACGGCCGGCGGGCGCCCCGCCGGCAACGCCTACTGCGGTGAGCCCCCGTGTGACACCTTGAGCAGCGCGTCGATCTCCGCTTCCGCGGCGAGCCAGTCCTCGGTCTCGTGACCGGGGGCAAAGCCGCGCCGCTCGGCGCGCAGGTATGCGTTTTCCGCGATCGTCGTGCGCCGCATTTCGGCGGTCAGCGTCACCCGCGTGGGTTGCGGCGTCACTGACTTGGGCGGCCGCGCGGCAACGCGCGGCGTGCCGGTGCGTGCGGTGGAACTCGCCGGGATATCGCTTGAGCGTCTGGTAGCCATCGACTCCTCCTTCAACGAGGCGCTCACTTTGCGCGGGCAGCTTCGCGTGCGCAAGGGCCGGCAGGCGATGCAAGCGCTTACCGCGCGGCGCTCGTGTTCCTCCGCCCGCCGGGACGGGACTCGGACTTACCTTGTGCCGGGAGATCGTCGAAGCGCACGGCGGGCTGAGCCTCGCGAACCGTCCGGGGGGCGGCGCGCTCGCCACGGTTTGGCTGCCGTGAGAGCGCCGCCGTTGCCGGCCGCGGCTGGGCGCGCGGGCGCGGGGGCGCCGGCCGAGAGGTCGAGACCCTGCAGGTATTTGCGAAAGCCGCGTCCGAGCTCGGCGTGGCCGAGCGCGTATTCGACGGTCGCCTGCAGATAGCCGAGCTTGCTGCCGCAGTCGTAGCGCTTGCCGCTGAAGCGATAGGCGTAGACCGCCTCCTCGCGCATGAGCGCCGCGATGCCGTCGGTGAGCTGGATCTCGCCGCCGGCGCCCGAGCCGATGCTCTCCAGATGCTCGAAGATCGCCGGGGTGAGCACGTAGCGGCCGACGACCGCGAGGTTCGAGGGTGCGACGGCGGGCTTGGGCTTCTCGATGATGCTGCGCACGCGGCTGGTCACCGCGCGGTCGCCGTCCACTGCGACGATGCCGTACTTCTCGGTGTCCTGCCGCGGCACCACCTGCACGCCGAGCACGCTGGAGTGCCGGGACTCGTAGACCTGCGCCATCTGTGCGAGGCAGGCGACGTCGCTGCGAATGAGATCATCCGCCAGATGCACGAAGAAGGGCTCGGCGCCCACGGCGGGCTGCGCGCAGAGCACCGCATGACCGAGCCCGAGGGGCGCCGGCTGCCGGATATAGATGCAGGAGGCGTAGGAAGGCAGGACGCTGCGCAGCTGGTTGAGCAGATCGCTCTTGCCCTGCTGCTTGAGCGTCAGCTCCAGCTCCTGGTCGGAGTCGAAGTGATCCTCGATGGCGCGCTTGGAGGCGCCGGTGATGAACACCAGGCGCTGCGCGCCCGCGGCGAGGGCTTCCTCGACCGCATACTGGATCAGCGGCTTGTCGACCACCGGGAGCATCTCTTTAGGGCTCGCCTTGGTCGCGGGCAGAAAGCGCGTGCCGCGCCCCGCCACGGGAAAGACCGCGGTGCGGATCGCCGACTTGAAGCGGGTCCTCATCTTCTCTCCAGGGCTCACTGGGGGCCGCCGCCGCAGGTGGCCCCCGCCGGCCGCTCGGTGCGCTCGGCCCACTTGAAGACCGAGGGCCGCATGCTGTCCCAGGAGCGGCATTTCGGGCAGCGCCAGTACCAGCCGACGCTGTGGAGCCCGCAGTCATCGCACTGGTAGCGGCCGCCGGCATCGCCGATGCGCATCAGGAGCGCGCCGAGCGAGCTCGCCTCCGCAGCCGACTCGATCCCGCCGCCGAGGTCCGCAGCCAGGCCCGCAAGTCCGGCGGCGTCCGCGGGCGGCAAGGCGGTGGCGAGAAGCCAGGCGAGCTGCCGCGGCGTGACCCGGCCGCTCTGTCGCAACCGCGCCCCGAGCTCGCTCAACATGTCGGCGCGCCCGATCTGGCGAGCGCTGCCGAGCACCGCGGGAATGATCTCGAGCGCAAGTCCCGGCGACATCTCGAGCGCGTGCAGGTAGAGGAGCAGGGCACCCGCGGCGTCACCGGCCTTCTCGGCGATACGCGCGGTGAGGATGTCAGCCCGCGGCAGCTCCGGCTGGTGCGTGCGCGCCTGCCGCAGCAGCGTCCGCGCGCGCTCGCTGTCACCCTGCACCAGCGCGTGCTCGGCGAGCTCGCAGAGGTAGTGGGCGGCGACCCGCCCCCGCTCGGCCTGCACGGCCGGCGGCAGCTCGTGGAACACCTTGAGCGCCTTGGCCCAGTCGCCCTGGGTCTCGTAGATGGCTACCAGCTGATCGAGCGCCGCGTGCCGGTACTCGCGCGAAGCCGCCAACTCCTCGAAGACACGCTCGGCCCGGTCCATGAGTCCCGCGCTCTGATAGTCGAGCGCCAGAGCGAACGCGGCCTTGTCGCGCAGGCGTGGACCGCCGTGATCGCGCAGGCGCGAATGAAGCGCGATGGCGCGATCGACCTCGCCGCGGCGCCGGAACAGGCTCCCCAGCGCGAACTGCATCTCGGCGGCATCGCCCTCCGCCTCGGCGGCCATGCGCGTGAAGATCTCAGCGGCGTGATCGAAGCGGTCGTTGATGAGGTGGTCGAGGCCCACGTAGTAGTCGCGCGGCAACCGCACGGTGCGCGCCGCGCCGTTGCGGCGGCCGAGAAACCAGGCGGCGAGCCCGACGAGGATGAACGCCAGAGCCAGGAGCAGTGGGGGCAGCTCGAACACACCGCGACGATATCAGGTCCGCGTGGCAAGCGATAACGCCGGCCGCCGGACGGTGGACTCTAGTCGCGGATCGGCCGGCCGGCCCCATCGTTCACGCGCTCGCGCAGATCCTTCCCGGGCTTGAAGTGCGGCACGTGCTTGCCGGAGAGTGCCACCGCCTCGCCGGTCTTGGGGTTGCGCCCCTGACGCGGCGGCCGGAAGTGCAGCGAGAAGCTGCCGAAGCCGCGAATCTCGATGCGCTCGCCCTGCGAGAGCGCGTCGCTCATGATCTCGAGAATCTGCTTCAGCGCCAGCTCGACGTCCTTGGCCGGCAGGTGCTTCTGCTTGGCAGTGATTATCTCGATGAGCTCAGACTTGGTCATGCGTTGCGACATAAGGCCAGAAGCGCTCAGCGTTCTCCGGAACCGATCTGCTCTTTCAGGAGATCCCCGAGGCTGGTGCCCGAGGGCGTCTGCTCCGAGCGGTAGCTCTGGACAGCCTCGGCCTCCTCGTGCGCTTCCTTGGCCTTGATCGACAACGAGATGGTGCGTGATTTCTTGTCGACGCCGGTGAACTTCGCCTCCACCTCGTCGCCGACCTTGAGGACCGTGCGCGCGTCCTCGACTCGGTCGCGGCCGAGCTCGGAGGCGCGCAGCTGTCCTTCGACACCGTTGCCGAGATCGATGACCGCGCCGCGGGCGTCGACGTCCTTCACCACACCCTTGACGATCGTGCCCTTGGGGTTGTCGGCGATGTAGCTCGAGAACGGATCCTTCGCGAGCTGCTTGACGCCGAGCGATATGCGCTCGCGCTCCGGGTCGATCGACAGCACCATGGCCTCGATCTGCTGGCCCTTCTGGTAGTTGCGCACCGCCTCCTCGCCGGGCTGATCCCAGGAGATGTCCGACAGGTGCACGAGGCCGTCGATGTTGCCGGGGAGCCCGATGAAGATGCCGAAGTCGGTGATCGACTTGATCTGGCCCGCCACCTTATCGCCGCGGTTGTAATTCTCAGCGAACTCCTTCCACGGGTTCGCCTGGCACTGCTTGAGGCCGAGCGATATGCGGCGGCGCTCCTCGTCCACGTCGAGCACCATCACCTCGACTTCCTGGCCGGTGTGCACCACTTTCGCGGGGTTGACGTTCTTGTTGGTCCAGTCCATCTCCGAGACGTGCACCAGTCCCTCGACCCCGTCCTCGATCTCGACGAAGGCGCCGTAGTCGGCGATGTTGGTGACCTTGCCGAACACGCGGGTGTTCGGCGGGTAGCGCCGCGCGATGTTCTGCCACGGATCGGCGCCGAGCTGCTTGAGTCCCAGGCTCACCCGCGAGCGCTCGCGGTCGAACTTGAGGATGCGCACCTCGACCTCGTCGCCCACCTTCACGACCTCGGAGGGGTGCTTGACGCGCTTCCAGGCCATGTCGGTGATGTGCAGCAGCCCATCGATCCCGCCGAGATCGACGAAGGCGCCGTAATCGGTGAGGTTCTTGACCGTGCCGCGCACCACCGCGCCTTCCTGCAGGTTGTCCATGAGCGCGCTGCGCTCGGCGGAGAACTCCTGCTCGACCACCGCGCGGCGCGACACCACGACGTTATTGCGCTTCTGATCGAGCTTGATGACCTTGAACTCGAGCGGCTTGCCTTCGAGATACGAGGTATCGCGCACCGGGCGCACGTCGACGAGCGACCCTGGAAGGAAGGCGCGCACGTTCTCGATCTCGACGGTGAAGCCCCCCTTGACGCGCCCGGTGATGACACCGGTCACGATCTCGGATTTGTTGAACGCCTCCTCGAGGCGCGTCCAGGTGCGGGCGCGCTTTGCCTTCTCGCGCGACAGGCGGGTCTCGCCGGTGCCGTCCTCCACCGAATCGAGTGCGACCTCCACCTGGTCGCCGGGCTTGACCTCGACCTCGCCGCGCTCGTTCTTGAACTGCTCGAGGGGGATGACGGCCTCGGACTTGAGGCCTACGTTGACGATGACGACGTCGGGGGTGACATCCACCACGAGCCCCGTGAGGATCATTCCCGGGCGGATGCGTTGATTGGCGAGACTGTGCTCGAAAAGCTGCGCGAAACTTTCTGTCATACCTTCACTTTGCACGCCACCGGCGTGCCTGCACTGGAGCACTCGTCCTGAGGCCCAGGAAAGAAACACCGGGCACCCGCAATCCGGCGAGCGCCGACTTCGAATCACCTTCCGTGCGTACGCGAACGAGAGGCTGTCACGGCCACAGGCACCGGGCGGTCATGAGTTCCAGCACCCGCCCGACGATCGCCTCGATCTTGATGCCGGTCGAGTCGATCACGCAGGCGTCGGACGCCGGCCTCAACGGGGCGACCGGGCGGGTCTGATCCCTGAGGTCCCGCTCGGCTATCTCGCGCGAAAGGGCGGGAAGGCTAACATCCGATCCCTTGTCTTTCAACTGCTTATGCCGGCGCAGGGCCCTTTCTTCGGGGGTGGCGGTCAGGAAGATCTTCAGGTCGGCCCCGGGGAAGACCACGGTGCCCATATCGCGCCCGTCCGCGACCAGCCCCGGGGATCTGGCAAAGGCCCGCTGGCGCCCGAGGAGGGCCGCGCGGACCGCCGGCCATGCCGCAACCCGTGAGGCCCCCTGCCCGGCGCCTTCCGAGCGAATCGCCTCGGTGACGTCGCGCCCGTCGAGCCACACGCGCTCGCTCCCGTCGGGGGCGGAGCCGAAACGGGCGTCCATGGACGCGGCGATCTCGCCATGACCGCGCTCGTCGACGCTCTCGAGACCCGCGGTGGCGCCGGCCAGCGCCACCAGGCGGTACAGCGCGCCGCTGTCGAGCAGGTGCCAGCCGGTGCGGCGCGCGACGGCGCGGCTGATGGTGCCCTTGCCCGAGCCACTCGGGCCGTCGATGGTCACGATAGGGGATCGCGTGCGGGACATCCTCAGGCAGCGTCCGTCAGAGCGCCTCGATCCGCAAGCCCGCGGCGCGCGCCGTGTCCACGAACCCCGGGAAAGAGGTCGCCACGTTCGCCACCTCGAGGATCTCGATCGGCGCGCGCGCTTTGAGCGAGGCGACCGCGAACGCCATCGCGATGCGGTGATCGCCTGAGCTGTCGATGGTGCCGCCGCCGAGCTCTCCGGCGCCGCGGATCCACAGGCCGTCGGGGAGCAGCTGGTGCTCGACCCCGAGACGCTCGAGCCCCGCCGCCATGGCAGCCAGCCGATCGCTCTCCTTGACGCGCAGCTCGAGCGCGCCGCGCACCAGCGTCTCGCCGCTCGCGCACGCGGCGGCGATGAAGAACACCGGAAACTCGTCGATCGAGTTGGGAATCAGCGTCTCGGGCACGGTGATGCCGTGGAGCGCGCTGCGGCGCACCTCGATATCCGCGACCGGCTCGGCGTCGCTGTCCCCGGCTGCGGTGCGCGGCTGCAGGCGGATGTCGGCTCCCATGCGGCGCAGCAGCTCGATGAGACCGGTGCGCGTCGGGTTCACGCCGACGTTGGTGAGGGTGAGGGCGGGATCGGCCGCCAGGCAGCCGGCGACCAGAAAGAACGCCGCCGAGGAGAAATCCGCGGGCACCGCGATGCGCGTGCCGGTGAGCGGCTGCCCCCCCTCCATCGCAATCCTTCGCCCGTCGCGCTGCAGCCGTACGCCGAAGGCGCCGAGCATGCGCTCGGTGTGATCGCGCGCGGGCGCGGGCTCCGTGAGCTCGGTGCGTCCGGTGGCGGCGAGCCCCGCGAGCAGCACCGCGGACTTCACCTGCGCGCTCGCCACCGGGAGGCTGTAATGAATGGCGCGCAGATGCGGCGTGCCGCGGATCTCGACCGGCGGGCGGCCCTCGCGCGTGTGGATGCGCGCGCCCATCATCTGCAGCGGCACGGCGACCCGCTCCATCGGCCGGCGCATCAGCGACTCGTCGCCGATGAGCGTCGAGTCGAATCTCTGCGGCGCCAGCACTCCCATCATCAGGCGCATCGCCGTGCCGGCGTTGCCCATGTCGAGCGGCGCCGGCGACGGCGCGAGGCCGTGTGCGCCCACGCCGTGCACCACGACCTCGGTTTCCGCGGGCCGCTCGATCGCAACCCCGAGCTGCTCGAGCGCCCGCGCGGTGGACAGGCAGTCCTCGCCCGCGAGAAACCCGCTGATGTGCGTGTCCCCGTCGGCGAGTGCGCCGAGCATGAGGGCGCGGTGCGAGATCGACTTGTCGCCGGGCACGGTGAGCGAGCCCTTGATGCTCCCGCCGGCGCGCACTCGATAGCGGTCGGCGCCCGGTGGGCTCATTGCACCGCCCGCGGATAGGAGCCGAGCACCCGGAAGAGCGAGGCGCGCTTCCTGAGCGCCGCCAGCGCCTTGGACACCCGCGGCTCGTCGGCATGCCCCTCGAGGTCCATGAAGAACACGTAGTCCCACTTGCGCCGCCTGGAGGGCCGCGACTCGATGCGGGTGAGCGACACCCGGTGGCGCGCGAGCGGCTCGAGCAGCCGGTAGAGCGCCCCGGGCGCGTCGGTGTGCCCCACCGAGACGAGGAGCGTCGTGCGATCCTCGCCGCTCGGGGCGAAGAGCCTGCGCCCGAGCACGAGGAAGCGCGTCGTGTTGTCGGCGCGGTCCTCGATCTCCGCGACCAGGATCTTCAGGCCATAGATCTCGGCCGCGGTCTCGCCCGCGATCGCGGCGCTCCCCTTCTCGTCGCGGGCGCGCCGCGCCCCCTCGGCGTTGCTGGATACCGGCACCTGCTCGACGCCCGGCAGGTGCTCGTCCAGCCACTGCCGGCACTGGCCGAGAGACTGGGGGTGCGAGCAGACGCGCTCGATGCGCGCGATCTCGCTCATGGCGCCCATGAGGTGATGACGCACGCGCAACTCCACCTCGCCGCAGATCTTGAGCGGGGAAGTGAGGAAGCGATCGAGCGTGTGGTTGACCGTGCCCTCGGTGGAGTTCTCGATCGGCACGACGCCGAAGTCGGCGCTCCCCGATTCCACCTCGTGAAATACCTCATCGATCGAGGCGAGAGGGAGCGCGCGTACGGAGTGGCCGAAGTGATTGAGCACCGCGGTCTGAGTGAAGGTGCCTTCGGGACCGAGGAACGCCACCTTGAGCGGCTCCTGCTGCGCAAGACACGCCGACATGATCTCACGGAACAGGCGCAGGATCTCCGCATCGCGCAACGGCCCGGTGTTGCGCGCCTGGGCCTGCCGCAGCACCTGCGCCTCGCGCTCCGGGCGATAGAAATCCACCGTCCGCGCGCCGCTCGTCTTCGAGATCCCGACCTGCTGCGCGAGGCGCGCCCGCTCGTTGATCAGCGCCTGAATCTTCTCGTCGACCGCGTCGATGCGGCCGCGCGCCTCCCCGAGATCGAGCGGCCCTGGCGCCGGCGCCGCCCCCGGCGCGATGCGCGCCGGCCCGTCCCCCGCCGGCGCCCGAGGTGCGGACTTGCGGCGCGCCGCGCGCGGGGGCTTCGGGTTCTTTCGGGCCATGGACAGGCGCTCCCCCTTGCCGTGCGCTCAGGCGATGCGCGCCGACAGCACCCCGTCGATGGCGCCGATCCTCGCGAGGAGCTCCTCGCCGACGCCGCCGTCGGCATCGATGAGCGTGTAGGCGTACTCGCCGCGCGACTTGTTCAGCAGGTCGGCGATATTGATCCCATGCGCGGCGAGACAGGTGGAGATCTGGCCTACCATGTTGGGCACGTTGCGGTTGGCGACGCTGAGTCGCGTGGTGTTCGGTACCCTCGGCAGCACCGCCTCCGGATAGTTGACGCTGTTTCTTATGTTGCCGTTCTCGAGAAAGTCGCGCAGCTGCTCGGCGACCATGACGGCGCAGTTCTCCTCCGCCTCCCCGGTCGAGGCGCCGAGATGCGGCAGGGTCATCACCCGGGGATGCTCCTTGAGCAGACGGCTCGGGAAATCGCACACGTAGGCATGCAGCCGCCCGGCGTCCAGAGCCGCGAGCACCGCGGCGCTGTCGACGATGGCGGCGCGCGCGAAGTTGAGCAGCGTCGCGCCGGACCTCGCGAGCGCGAGCCGCGCGCCGTTCACCAGTGCCTCGGTGCTCTCATTCAGGGGCACGTGCACCGTGATCGCGTCGGAGCGCGTGAACAGGTCTTCGAGGGAGAGTGCCTGTTCGACGCTCGACGACAGCTGCCAGGCGCGCTGCACGGTGAGCTGCGGATCGTAGCCGAGCACCTTCATGCCGAGCGCCAGCGCCGAATTCGCCACCTCGACGCCGACCGCCCCGAGCCCCACCACCCCGAGCGTGCGACCGGGGAGCTCGAAGCCGAGGAAGCTCTTCTTGCCCTTCTCGACCGCGGCCTCGATGGCCGCATCGTCCCCCTCGAGGGCACGCACGAACAGCCACGCGGGTCCGATGTTGCGCGCCGCCAGCAGCAGCCCCGCCAGCACCAGCTCCTTCACCGCGTTGGCGTTGGCGCCCGGGGTGTTGAAGACCGGAATGCCGCGCCGGCTCATCTGGTCGATGGGGATGTTGTTCACGCCCGCGCCGGCGCGGCCGATGGCGCGCACGCCCGGCGGGATCGCGAAGTCGTGCAGGTCGGCCGAGCGCACCAGGATCGCGTCGGGGTTCGTCACCTTCGCGCCGACCTCGTAGCGCTCGCGCGGCAGCCGCGCGAGCCCCCGGCTGCTGATCTCGTTGAGCGTCAGGATACGGTAAGCCATTTGCCTTCAGCCGTGGCGGCGCTCGAATTCCTTCATGAAAGCCACCAGGGCCTGCACCCCCTCGAGCGGCATCGCGTTGTAGAGGCTCGCGCGCATGCCGCCGACGGAGCGATGGCCCTCGAGGTTGGCGAGCCCGGCGCGGCGGGCCTCGGCGACGAAGGTCTCATCGAGCGAAGGCGTGGCGAGCGTGAAGGGCACGTTCATCCACGAGCGGCACTCCCGCGCGACCGGGTTCGAGTAGAAGCCGGAGCCGTCGATCGCCTGATAGAGCAGCTCCGCCTTGGCGCGGTTGCGCGCGGCGACCGCACCGAGTCCCCCCTGCGCCCTCAGCCACCGGAACACGAGGCCCGCGCAGTACCACGCGAAGGTGGGCGGGGTGTTGAGCATCGACCCTGCCTCCGCGATGCCTTTGTAGTCCCACACCGCGGGCGTCCCGGGCCGCGACTTGCCCGTCAGCTCCTCGCGCACGATGACGACCGTGAGACCGGCCGGCCCGATGTTCTTCTGCGCCCCCGCGTAGATCAGGCCGAACTTCGACACCTCGAGAGGACGCGAAAGGATCGTCGAGGACATGTCGGCCACCAGCGGCACGCCGGCGGTGTCGGGCACGTACGGAAACTCCACTCCACCGATCGTCTCGTTGGGCGTGTAGTGCACGTAGGCGGCGCCCGGGGTGAGGCGCAGCGTCTCGGCGGCAGGCACGGTCGTGTAGCGGGAGGCGCCCTCGTCGGCGACGATGCTCACCTTCCCGGCGAGCCGGCGCGCCTCGCCGATCGCCTTCTTCGACCAATGGCCGGTATTCAGGTAATCGACGGCGGAGTCGGCGCGCGCGAGGTTCAGTGGCACGGCGGCGAACTGACCCGTTGCGCCACCCTGCACGAACAGCACCTTGTAGCTCTCGGGAACCGCGAGCAGCTCGCGCAGCAGCCGCTCGGCTTCGCGCGCCACCGCGAGGAAGGGCTTGCTGCGATGGCTCACCTCCATCACCGAGGCGCCCGAGCCCTGCCAGTCGGTGAGTTCCCCGCGGACCTGTTCGAGGACTTCCAGGGGCAGCGCGGCCGGCCCCGCTGCGAAGTTGAAGACGCGCATGGCCTAAGTATCTGCGGCCGGCTCGCCGGCGCCGGCCTGCAACTCGCGCTCGGCCGCGGCCTCCTCTTCGCCCGTATCCAGGCTCTCGACGCGCCCGATCCCGGCGAGCCGCTCGCCTTCGCCGAGCCGGATGAGCCGCACTCCCTGGGTGTTGCGACCCTGCACGGAGATCTCGTCCACCGCGGTGCGCACCAGCGCGCCGGTGGAGCTGATCAGCATGATCTCCTGCCCCGGCATCACCTGCAGCGCCGCCACCGTGTCGCCGTTGCGGTCGGAAGTCTGCAACGCGATCACGCCCTGGCCGCCGCGGCCGTGCACGGGAAACTCCGCGAGCGGGGAGCGCTTGCCGTAGCCGGCGGCGGAGCCGGTGAGCACGTGCCCCTCGCCGACCACGATCAGCGAGATCAGCTGCTGGCCGCTACCCAAGCGTATGCCGCGCACCCCGGCCGCTTCGCGCCCCATGTAGCGCACTTCGCTCTCGTGGAAGCGGATGGCCTTGCCGCCGCTCGACACCAGTATGATCTCGCGCTCGCCGTCGGTGAGCGCCACCCCGACCAGCTGATCGTTGTCGTGCAGGTCGACCGCGATGATGCCGGTGGAGCGCGGGCGCGAGAAGGCGCTGAGCGGCGTCTTCTTCACCGTGCCGGCGCGGGTGGCCATGAACACGAAGTGCTGCTCGTCGTACTGCTTGATCGGCAGCAGCGCGTTGATCTTCTCGCCCTCCTCCAGCGGCAGCAGATTCACCATGGGCTTGCCGCGCGCGCCGCGGCCCGCCTGCGGCAGCTCGTAGACCTTGAGCCAATACACCTTGCCGCGGTTGGAGAAGCACAGCACGGTGTCGTGGGTGTGGGCGACGAACAGCTTCTCGACGAAGTCCTCGTCCTTGACGGCGGTGGCGCTCTTGCCGCGACCGCCCCGGCGCTGGGTCTGATACTCGGTGAGCGGCTGGCTCTTGGCGTAACCGGCGTGCGACAGCGTCACCACCACGTCCTGAGGCTCGATCAGGTCTTCGGTGGTGAGGTCGAGGTGATCGCGATTGATCTCCGTGCGGCGCGCATCGCCGTAGTTCGTGCGGATCTCGAGCAGCTCCTCGCGCACCACCTGGGTGAGCCGCTCGGGGCGCGCCAGGATGTCGCTGAGGTCCTGGAGCTGCGCGAGGAGCTCGCGGTACTCGGCGACGATCTTGTCCTGCTCGAGCCCGGTGAGCCGGTGCAGCCGCATGTCGAGGATCGCCTGCGCCTGCGCGTCGGACAGCCGGTAGGCCCCGCCGGCGAGTCCGGCCTCGGCCGGCAGCTCCCGCGGGCGCGTGGAGATGGCGCCGGCGCGCTCGAGCAGCTCGCTCACGATGCCCGGCGGCCAGGAGCGCGCGAGCAGCCCCGCGCGCGCCTCGGCGGGCGAGGCGGCGGCCTTGATGAGCGCGATCACTGCATCGATGTTGGCGAGCGCGACCGCGAGGCCCTCGAGGATGTGCGCCCGCTCGCGCGCCTTGGCGAGGTCGAAGATCGTCCGCCGGGTGACGACCTCACGCCGGTGGCGGATGAACGCCTCCAGCATCTCCTTCAGCGACATCAGCTTCGGCTGGCCGTCCTGGAGCGCCACCATGTTGATGCCGAACACCGTCTCCAAAGGCGTCTGGGCATACAGGTTGTTGAGGACGATCTCGGTGACCTCGCCGCGGCGCAGCTCGATCACGATGCGCATGCCGTCCTTGTCGGATTCGTCGCGCAGCCCGTCGCCGGCGATGCCGTCGATCTGCTTCTCGCGCACCAGCTCCGCGATGCGCTCGATGAGGCGCGCTTTGTTCACCTGGTAGGGGAGCTCGGTCACCACGATCGCCTGGCGATCGCCCCGGCCGATGTCCTCGATGCTGACCCGCGCGCGCACCGACAGGCGCCCCCGCCCGGTGCGATAGGCGGTGGCGATCTCCTGCGCGCCGTTGATGATGCCGCCGGTCGGGAAGTCCGGCCCCGGCATGTGCTGCATGAGCGAGGCGAGCGGCAGCGACGGATCCTCGAGCAGCGCCAGGCACGCATCGACGGTCTCCGTGAGATTGTGCGGCGGAATGTTGGTCGCCATGCCGACCGCAATGCCGGTCTGACCGTTCACCAGCAGGTTCGGGATGCGCGTCGGCAGCACCGAGGGCTCGAGCTCGGTCTCGTCGTAGTTGGGCGTGAATTCGACGGTTTCCTTGGCGATGTCGGCCAGCAGCTCGTGCGCGATGCGCGACATGCGCACTTCGGTGTAGCGCATGGCCGCCGGCGGATCGCCGTCGACCGAGCCGAAATTGCCCTGGCCGTCGACCAGCAGGTAGCGGAGCGAGAACGGCTGCGCCATGCGCACGATGGTGTCGTACACCGCGCTCTCGCCGTGCGGGTGGTACTTGCCGATCACGTCGCCCACCACGCGGGCGGACTTCTTATAGGCCTTGTTCCAGTCGTTGCCGAGCTCGCGCATGGCGTGCAGCACGCGGCGGTGCACGGGCTTGAGTCCATCACGGACGTCGGGCAGCGCCCGCCCGACGATCACGCTCATGGCATAGTCGAGATAGGACTGCCGCATCTCTCCTTCGAGACTGACCAGCAGCACTTCACGGGCGATTTCGGCCATCGAAGGGCTTGAGTCCCCCACCTTATCCGGCGGCGAAATAAAACGGCAATTCTATCACGCGAGCGCCGCCGCCCCGGGGCCTGACGGCCCCGCGAGGCGGCGGGCGAGCGCCTTCAGGCGCCCGGGGCTCTGTAGGTGAGCTTCTTCGTCAGCGCGCGATCGGTCTCCTCAACGGTGAGAAGCGCCGTGGTCCGGGTTCTGGCGATACCGGTCGCGGATACGGCGAGGGAAAGCGCCGCCGCGCTCACCGTGTCGGGGAACTCCGCAATCACGACGACGTCGCTGTCGCCGAGCGCGAAGTAGAAGGCCTCGACCTTCCCCTCGAGGCTCTCGACCGCCTTGACGACTGCCTGCTTGCGACCGGACGCCTTGTCTTTCTGCAGGCCGCGCAAGCCTTCGGCCGAATAGGCCGCCTGGATGAGGTACTTGGGCATGGTGTGCTCCTTGGTGAAAACCGCGCCGCACATTCTAAGCCCGCCCATGCACCGATATACTGCGCGTAAGCGCTTCGCGCTCATCGCGACAGCTCTCGGGGAGTCACCGCTGGGAAAACCGTGTCCACCAGGCAACCGGCCGACCTGCTGATCGAAGCCCGCTGGCTGCTGCCGATCGCGCCCGCGAACGTCGCTCTTGCCGAGCACGCGCTCGCGGTATCGGCGGGACGCATCCTCGCGGTGGGTCCCGCGGCGGAGCTGCGCGAGCGCTTCGAGGCCCGCGAGCACGTAGTGCGTTCGCGCCATGTGCTGCTGCCCGGCCTGGTGAACGCCCACACGCACGCCAGCCACGCGCTGCTCCGGGGCCTCCCGGTGCGCGGTCCGCGCTCATCCTGGCTGCGCGAGACCCTCGCGCCCATCGAGCGGCGCTGCCTGAGCGCCGACTTCGTGCGCGACGGAACCCGGCTCGCGCTCGCGGAGATGCTGCGCGCCGGGATCACCTGCTTCGCGGACCTGAGTCTCCATCCGGAGGAGGCCGCGCGCGCTGCGGCCGCGGCGCACGTGCGCGCGGCGATCGCACTGCCGGTCTCGGAAGCCCCCACCCCGTGGGCGGAGAGTGCGACCGCACATCTCGCCCGCGCCGAACGGCTCTGGGACGAGTACCGGTCGGACCCGCGGATCGCGCTTTACTTCGCGCCGCTCGTCTCGCACGGTATGAGCGAGGCGCTGCTCACGCGAGTGCGGCGCGTGGCCGATGAGCTCGACGCCCGCATCGCGCTGCACCTCGAGGAATTTGCCGCTCTGACGGAGCCTTCCGGGCCCGGGCCGCAGGGCGCGCCTGGCGTCGAGGACAGCGCGCGCGCGCCGCCCGGCTCAGGGTGGCTGCGCCAGCTCAGGGCACTCGGCCTGCTGCGCGCCGGATTCACCGCGATCGGCGCCACGGTCTGCGATGAGGCGGATCTGGAACTCCTCTCCCGCCACGGCGCGAGCGTGGTCAGCTGTCCGCAGGCGGATCTGCGCCTCGGCGCGCGTGTCCCGGTCGTGGCGAGGGGCGTCGATCGCGGCGCGCTCGGCACCGACAGTCCGGCCGCGGCCGGCGCGCTCGACGTGCTCACCGAAGCGCGCACCGCGGCGCTCGTCTGCGGCGTAGATGCGGCGCAGGCGCTGCGCATGGCGACGCTCGGCGGCGCCGCGGCGCTCGGGCTTGCCGCGAGGATCGGCTCGCTCGAGCCCGGCAAGGCGGCCGATCTCGCCTGCATCGATCTCGGGGGGCTCAGCGGCGCTCCGGGCTCAGGCGTCCACGACGCGATCGTGTTCGGGGCCGCCCGCGGCCAGGTGAGCGATGTGTGGACGGCCGGGCGGGCGGCGCTCTGCGCCGGGCGCCTCGTGGCACTCGATGAGGAGGAGCTCGCCGCGCTCCCCATGCGCTGGGCGGAGCGCATCGGGATGGAGGCCGCCGCGTGAGCGCACCCGCGGGCGCAAACGCCGACCGCGCGGAGCTCGCGCGGTTCGAGGCCGCCGCCGCGGGGTTCTGGGATCTGCAGGGAGAGTTCCGGCCGCTGCACCTCATCAACCCGGTGCGGCTCGAATTCATCGCCGAGCGCGCAAGGCTCGCGCACCAGCGGGTGCTCGATGTCGGCTGCGGCGGCGGGCTCCTCGCCGAGGCGCTCGCGCGCGCCGGCGCACGCGTCACCGCCATCGATCTCGCGCCCGGAATGATCGAGGTGGCGCGGCTGCACGCGGCGCAGGGCTCCCTCGCCATCGACTACCGCGTCGCCGCCGCAGAGGAGCTCGCGGCGGCGGAGCCTCGAGCCTTTGACGTCGTGACCTGCATGGAGATGCTCGAGCACGTGCCCGAGCCCGCAGCGATGGTGGCGACGCTCGCGCGCGCGCTGCGCCCGGGCGGCGCGCTCTTTGTCTCGACGCTCAACCGCAACCTCCGCTCGTTCCTCCTGGCCATCGTCGGCGCGGAGTATCTGCTCAAGTTGATTCCTCGCGGCACGCACGAGTACGAGCGGCTCATCCGGCCCGCGGAGCTGGCCCGCTGGGCGCGCTCCGCCGGGCTCGAGCTGCGCTCGATGGCGGGCCTCGAGCTCAACCCCTTCACCGCGCGCGCAGCGCTCACTCGCAGCGTCGCGGTGAACTACCTGGCGCATTTCGGGCGATGACGACGCTCGCCGTTCTCCTCGTCGCCGCGGCCGCGCTCGCCACCGGCGCGGTGCTCGGTGCCCTGGTGGTGCAGCTGCGCGCCGCGGGTCGCATCGAGGCGCTGCGGATCGAGCTCGCCGCCGCGAGCGTGCGACTCGAGGCGAGCGCCCTCAATGAAGCCGATCGCCTGAAGCTCCTCGAGGAATCCGAGACGCGGCTGCGCGCCGCGTTCGACTCGCTCGCGGGAGAGACGCTGCGCACGAACAGCGAGCTCTTCCTGCGCCTCGCGCGCGAGGCGCTGGGACGCGACCAGGCCGTGGCTGCCGGCGCGCTCCGGGAGCGCGAGCTCGCCATCGAGCAGCTGGTGCAGCCGCTGCGCGCCGCGCTCGAGCGCACCGAGGCGCAGGTGCAATCCCTCGAGTGCGAGCGCCGCGAGGCCTTTGCGACTCTCCGCACCCAGATCGAGACGCTCGCCGGCGGACAGGCGCAGCTGCAGCGCGAGACGCGCAACCTCGCCACCGCGCTCCGCCGTCCCGAGGTGCGCGGCCGCTGGGGCGAGCTGACGCTTCGCCGCCTGGTCGAGCTCGCCGGCCTCACCGAGCACTGCGACTTCACCGAGCAGCTGCAGGTGGTGGGCGAGGACGGCTCGCTCCGTCCCGATCTCGTCGTGCACATGCCCGACGCGCGCGATCTCGTGATCGACGCCAAGACGCCGCTCGAGGCCTTTCTCACCGCCCTCGAGGCGCAGAGCGAGGAGGAGCGCCGCGAGGCGCTCAGGCGCCACGCGCAGCAGGTCGAGACGCGGGTGCGCGAGCTCGCCTCCAAGGAGTACTGGACGCAGTTCGAGCGCAGCCCCGAGTTCGCGGTGCTGTTCCTGCCGGGCGATCAGTTCCTCTCCGCAGCTCTCGGCGAGCGTCCGGAGCTGCTCGAGACCGCGCTCGGCCAGAATGTGATCATCGCCACGCCGTCGACGCTGATTGCGCTGCTCAAGGCGGTCGCCTACGGCTGGCGGCAGGCGGCAGTCGCGCACAACGCCGCGCTGATCCGCGACTTGGGTCAGGAGCTCTACCGGCGGCTCGCCACCTTCAACGGCCATCTCGGGCGGATGGGACAACGTCTCGCCACCGCGGTTGAGGCCTACAACGCGGCCGTCGGCTCGCTCGAGCGCCACGTGCTGCCGCAGGCGCGTCGCTTCGGCGAGCTCGGCGTCACGGCGGACGCGCCGCTCCCGGAGCTCGAGCCGATCGTGCAGCTCACGCGCAGCCCCGGTGGCCCGAGCGCAGCGGAGCGACCGACCGCCTCACCGCCCGCCGGCGCGCCCGTCGCCGCGCCCGTCGCCGCCCCCGGAGAGGACACGCCGGGCGTCGCCCAGCCCGGAGGCAGCCCGGGCGCGAGCAATGCCCGACAGGCCTGAGGCGCCCGCCGCCCGCGCCCTCGCCTGGCTCTACTCCCCTCGGGCGTTGCGCGAGCCGCTCGCGACGCTCTTCGCCCTCGAGCGCGAGATCGGCGAGAGTCTCCGCCCCGGCCTCGACACCCAACTCGCCCACGCGCGCCTCGCGTGGTGGCGAGAGGAGTGCGAGCGCTCCACGCAGGCACGCCCGAGCCACCCACTCACCCGCGAGCTCGGCGCGCTGTTTGCGGCCTCGGGGCTCGCGCCGCCCGCAGGCCTCGCGGGACTGGTCGACATCGCCGTGTGGGACCTGGCCGCGGCGACTTTCGGAACGCGCCGCGAGCTCGAGGGCTATTGTGAGCGCTGGAGCGCCGCCATGATCGAGCCGGCGGTGCAGCTCGCCGCGCCGGCGGCGGCGGCGGAGCCCGCGCGCGCCCTCGGCCGGAGCCTGCGCGAGATCGAGCTGCTGCTCTCGCTCGCGAGCGATGCGCGGCTCGGACGGCTGCGGCTGTCGCTCGATGAGCTCGAGCGCGCCCCGGCGACGCCGGAGGAGCTCGCGCGGCCGCCGTGGCCGGCGGCCCTTGCGGAGCTGGTGCGGGCGCGGCACCGCCAGGCGCGGGCGGCGCTCGAGGCGAGCGTCGCTGCGCTTCCGCCCCTGGCGCAGCCGCCGCTGCGCGGTCTCATCGTCTGGGCCGCCGTGAGGCGCGCGCACTCGCGGCGCGCGGAACGCCGCTTGCCGCGCGCGAGCCTCTCGCGCGAGCATCACGCGCCGCTCGACGGCTGGTGCGCGTGGCGCGCCGCGCGGCGGGCGGACGCCGGACGCGGCTTCGCCCGATCAGGCTGAGCCCAAGCGAGAGGAGCGCTGAACCTTAGTGTTTGATCCCCGCAACCACACCGCAGGTCCCGCCGAGCTCGCCGGCCGGGTGATCGCGATCACCGGTGCAGGCTCGGGCCTCGGCCGCGCGGTCGCCCTCGCCTGCGCCCGGCATCAGGCGAGCGTCATCGTCGTCGGCCGCAACGCGCCGGCCCTCGAGGCGGTGCACGCCGAGATCGCCGCGGCCGGGCAGCCGGAGGCGAGCATCGCGCTGCTCGACCTCGAGAAGGCGGTGGCGCGCGATTACGAGGCCCTCGCTCATGCCGTGCTCGAGCGCTACGGGCGCCTCGACGGACTG
Source organism: Gammaproteobacteria bacterium 13_2_20CM_66_19 (assembly GCA_001914695.1). Lineage (GTDB taxonomy): Bacteria > Pseudomonadota > Gammaproteobacteria > Steroidobacterales > Steroidobacteraceae > 13-2-20CM-66-19. The sequence continues at coordinate 44,705 of MNCZ01000099.1, forward strand.
CTGCACAACGCCGGGCTTCTCGGAACCCTGACGCCGATCGAGCACTACGACGTGCCAACCTGGTGCCGCGTGCTGCACGTCAACCTCACCGCGGCGTTCGTGCTCACCCAGGTGCTGCTGCCCGCGCTGAAGAAATCCGCCGACGCGTCGCTCGTGTTCACCGCCAGCAGCGTCGGGCGCCGCGGGCGCGCCTACTGGGGCGCGTACGCCGTGTCCAAGTTCGCCGTCGAGGGGCTGGCGCAGGTGCTGGCCGCGGAGCTGGAGAACGTGAGCCACGTGCGCGTCAACACTCTCAACCCCGGGCGCGCGCGCACCGCCATGCGCCGCCAGGCCTATCCCGCCGAAGACCTCGAGAGCCTGCCGCCGCCGGACTCCCTCACCGGACCCTACATTGCGCTCCTCGGGCCGGCGAGCCGCGGGGTCACGGGGCAGGCCTTCGACGCTCAGACGCCGGGCGGAGCCGCCGGCCCGGGGAGCAGCGCGCGGCGCTCCGCCTGAGTGAGCTCGCGGAAGCGGCCGCGCGCGAGCGTGCGCTCGAGCATGACGGGGCCGAGCTGGGTACGCAGCACGCGGCTCACCAGCGCCCCCTGGCGCTCGAAGAGTTGCCGCACCTGCCGGCCGCTCGCGCCGCGCACCGTGAGCGCGTACCAGCGATTGGCGGCCTCCCCGCCGCCGGCCTCGCAGCGCTCGACCGCGAGCTGCGCCCCGCTATCGAGGGCTCCGCCGCGGATGCCCTCCAGCTGCGGCGCGCTGAGCTCCCCTCGCACCCGCACGCTGAATTCGCTCCTGAGCGAGTGAACCGCGCGCTGCAGATGCAGCGCCAGCTCGCCGTCCGAGGTCACGAGCTCGAGGCCCCCATCCGGACGCGGCATCGGACTCACCGCGATGAAGCGCCGCCCCGAGCGCCGCGGCAACCGCTCGAGGAGCGCCGTCCGGGGTGTCTCTCCCGCAGCGGGGTCCCCGGGGTCGGCCGGCGTCCGCAGCGGCTCGCCGGGCGAGCGGTGACAGACGAAGGCCCGCGCCCGAGCGGGCGCGGCGTGCGCGCGCACCAGGCGACCGTCGAGACGCACCTCGTCGTGGGGAGCGACGCGCGCCCCGAGCGTCGCGGTGCGGCCGTTGACGGTGAGCCGGCCGGCGCGGATCCAGACTTCCGCCTCGCGCCGCGAGGCGAGCCCGGCACGCGCCAGCATCTTCTGCAGCCGCTCGGTGAGCGGCCGCACCGCCGCGCGCGCCGCAGTCGGGCCACGCGGGCGGCCGGGAGCTCGGCGACGCGCGGCGGCCGCGGGCCGCGGTGCGCGCCGCATCAGCCCTCCAGATCGCGCGGCCCGGCGACCAGCTCGCGCGAGCCGCCGCCCTCGGCGGACAGCTCATCGTCCTCGGGATTCTCCTCCTCCGCGAGCCCGAGCTGGAGGCTCACGTCGCAGATCGCCTTGAGCTCGGCGAGCGGCGGCAGCTCATCGAGACTCTTCAGACCGAAGTAGTCGAGGAATTCCCGCGTGGTTCCGAGCAGCTCCGGGTGGCCGGGAACGTTGCGGTGGCCGACGACGCGCACCCAGTTGCGCTCGATGAGAGTGCGGATGATGTTGGGGTTGACGGCCACGCCGCGCACCGCCTCGATCTCGGCGCGCGTGACCGGCTGGCGGTAGGCGATGAGCGCCAGCGTCTCGAGCAGTGCCCGCGAGTAGCGGGTCGCGCGCTCCGGCCACAGCCGCGAGATCTCGCCGGCGAGCTCGCGCCGCACCTGGATGCGGAAGCCGCCCGCGGTCTCCTTGAGCTCGATGCCGCGCCCGGAGTACTCCTCCGCGAGCGCGGCGACCACGGCACGCACCTGCTGCACGCTCGGGCGGGCGCTCTCATCGAAGAGCCGCGTGAGCTCCGCGACCGGGAGCGGGGCGCCCGCGGCGAGCAGCGCCGCTTCGATGACGTTCCTCAGGTATGAATCGCTCATCGGGGATCCTGTCCGGCGTGCGGTGCGCGCGGGTCGGCGCCCTCGGGCGCCGCAGCGGGGCCAGCTACCACGCGCAAGCCCGGCGCGGGGCTCGCGGCGCGCACGTGCAGCGGGCCGTAGGCCTCGGCCTGCACGATCTCGATCAGCGCCTCGCGCAGGAGCTCGAGCACCGCGGCGAAGGTGACCGTGACGCCCATGCGCCCTTCCTCCGGCCGGAACAGCTGCACGAAGGGCACGAACCCCGAGGCGCCCTCCAGCTGCGCGAGGATGTCGCTCATGCGCTCGCCCACCGACAGGCGCTCGCGCTGGATGTGATGGTGGGCGAACATCTCCGAGCGCGCCACGACTTCCTTGAACGCGATCAGCATCTCCTGCAGCGCGATCTGCGGCAGCGCCTCGAGCGGGCGGCGGTCCTTCAGCTCGACGCTCGTCGGCCACACGTCGCGCTCCAGGCGCGGCAGGCTGTCGATCTCGGCGGCGGCGCGCTTGAAGCGCTCGTATTCCTGAAGCCGCCGCACCAGCTCCGCGCGCGGGTCCTCCTCGGCCCCCTGCTCGGCCTTCGGCCGCGGCAGGAGCATCCGCGACTTGATCTCCGCCAGCGTCGCGGCCATCACCAGGTACTCCCCCGCGAGCTCCAGCTGCAGCTCCTGCATCAGCTCGATGTACTTGATGTACTGGCGCGTGATCTCCGCGAGCGGGATGTCGAGGATGTCGAGGTTCTGCCGGCGGATGAGGTACAGGAGCAGATCGAGCGGCCCCTCGAAGGCCTCGAGGAACACCTCGAGCGCCTGCGGCGGGATGTAGAGGTCGCGCGGCAGCTGCGAGATCGGCTCGCCGTTGACGACCGCGAACGGCATCTCGACCTGCTGCGGCGGCGGCTCGGGCGCGCTCGGCTGGGGTGTGTTGGAGACCACGATCGAAAGGGTCGGTTTCGCCTTCATGGGGGTCACCGCGTAAGTCAGTCGGGACGCAGGTGCATGGCGCGGCGGACTTCGTCGAGCGTCTCGCGCGCCGCTTCGCGCGCCTTGTCGGCGCCCTCGGCGACGATGCCGCGCACCAGCTCCGGGTTGTCCTCGTACTCCTGGGCGCGCCGGCGCATGCCGTTGATCTCCTCGACTATCTTATCGATCACCGGCTGCTTGCAGTCGAGGCAGCCGATGCCGGCGCTGCGGCAACCCTCGCTCGCCCACTTGCGGGTCGCCTCGTCGGAATAGATCTGGTGCAGGTCCCACACCGGGCACTTGTCGGGGTCGCCGGGATCGGTGCGCCGCACGCGCGCGGGGTCGGTCTTCATGGCACGGAGTTTTTGTGCCACCTGCTCGGGCTCCTCGCGCAGCCCGATGGTATTGCCGTAGGACTTCGACATCTTGCGCCCATCGAGTCCCGGCACCTTCGGAGTTGCCGTGAGGAGCACCTGCGGCTCGGGCAGGATCGTGACGCCCGTGCCCTCGAGGAAGCCGAGCAGCCGCTCGCGGTCGGCCACCGTGATGCGGTTATTGCTGTGCACCAGAGCCTGCGCGCGCTGCAGCGCCTCGGTGTCGCCGGCCTCCTGGAACCTGCGGCGGAGCTGGCGGTAGTTGGTTGCGTTGCGTCCCCCGAGGCTCTTCACGGCGCGCTCCGCCTTCGCCTCGAAGTCGGGCTCGCGTCCGTAGAGATGATTGAAGCGCCGCGCGGCCTCGCGCGTCAGCTCGACGTGCGCCACCTGATCCTCGCCCACCGGCACGTAGGCGGCGCGATACACCAGGATGTCCGCGCTCTGCAGCAGCGGGTAGCCGAGGAAGCCGTAGGTGCCGAGATCCTTCTCTTTCAGCTGTTCCTGCTGATCCTTGTAGCTCGGCACGCGCTCGAGCCAGCCGAGCGGAGTGATCATCGACAGCAACAGGTGCAGCTCCGCGTGCTCGGGCACGTGCGACTGGATGAAGAGCGTCGCGACTCCGGGGTTGAGGCCCGCGGCCAGCCAGTCGATGAGCACCTCGCGGATGTGCTCCTGAAGCGGCGCCGTCTCGTCGTAGCCGGTGGTGAGCATGTGCCAGTCGGCGACGAAGAAGAAGCACTCGTACTGGTACTGCAGCTCGACCCAGTTGCGCAGCGCGCCGTGGTAGTTGCCGAGGTGCAGCCGGCCGGTGGGCCGCATGCCGGAGAGGACGCGCCGCGCGGGCGCCGGCTGGCTCACGTGCCTGGCCGCAGCAGCGCTGCGGCTGCCGGCACGGGTGGCTGTGCGTCGCGGGGGATGGCGGCGGCGCGCGGTTGCCCCGCACGGCGCACGACGGAAAGGCGCTGATTCACGAGGGCGAATTATAGCGCACGCCCGGTGATCGGGCCGAGATCGCCCTTGCCCTGGCGCACGATCAGCGGCGGCGTCACCGAGAGATCAACCACGGTCGTCGGCTCGATGCCGCAGTCGCCGCCGTCGAGAACCGCATCGATCTCGTGGCCGAGCCGCGCCATGATCTCGCGCCCCTCGGTGAGGGGTTGTGGGTCGGAGGCCAGCAGCAGCGTCGAGCTCATCAGCGGCTCGCCGAGCTCCTTCAGCAACAACCGCGGCACCGGATGATCGGGGATGCGCACGCCGATGGTGCGCCGGCGCGGGTGCTGCAGGCGGCGCGGCGTCTCGCGCGTCGCGCGCAGCAGAAACGTGTACGGCCCGGGCAGACACGCATGCAGCATGCGGAACTGCCAGGTCTCGAGCCGTGCGAAGCGGCCGACCGCGGCGAGATCCGCGCACACCAGCGTGAAGTGGTGATGGCGATCCGCCTGGCGGATGCGGCGCACGCGCTCGAGTGCGGCCTTGTCGCCGATGTGCCAGCCGAGCGCGTAACAGGAATCGGTCGGGTAGGCGATGACCGCTCCGGACCGCAGCAGCTCCACGGCGCTGCGGATGAGGCGCGGCTGCGGATTGACGGGGTGCAGCTTGATGTATTCGGCCATTGCTTCGCGCTGCCGCAGAACTCCCTGACGATGGAACTCGGACGCCGCGCATGACAATATACGCGGCCGTTTTGCCGCGTACAGCCTCGACTTCGGAACACCCGCGCACCGCTCCCCATGCAGGCTCTCACCGCCCTCGCGCCGCTCGTGGCATTCTTCGCGACCTACCGGCTGCGCGGCCTGTACGCGGCGACCGCGGTGCTCATGGCCGCCATGGTGCTGGTGCTCGCCCTCGACTGGCTGCGCCACCGGCGCATCCCCGCGCTCCACGCGTTGTCGGCGGTGCTGGTGCTCGTCTTCGGCTCGGCGACGCTGCTGCTGCACAATCGCCTGTTCATCCAGTGGAAGCCCACCGTGTTGTTCTGGGCGCTCGGCCTCGCTTTCCTCGCGAGCTCGCGGATCGGCGAGCGCACGCTCACGGAGCGGCTGCTCGCGCCGGCGCTCGGCGAGCGGTTGCGGGCGAGCCCCGCTCAGTGGCAGCGGCTGAACCTCTCGTCGGGGGTGCTGTACGCGCTGCTGGGCGCACTGAACCTGGTGGTGGCCTACAACGCCAGCGAGCGCGCCTGGGTCAACTTCAAGATGTTCGGGCTGACGCTGCTCACCTTCGCCGGCATCACCCTGCAGCTGCTGTGGCTCGCACGCGCGCGCATCGCCGCCCGCCCCGGCGCCGGCGCCTGCGAGGGCGGCTGAACGGAGGCAAGCGTATGAGCGAATCGGTCATGGTGCAGATGCGGACCGCGCTCGAGCGCGCGCTCGCGCCGAGCACGCTCGAGATCGTCGACGACAGCGCGCGCCACGCGGGCCACGCGGGCGCACGCGGCGGCGGCCATTTCAAGGTGACGCTGGTGGCCGGTGCCTTTCGCGGCCGCAGCCGCCTCGAGCGCCACCGCATGGTCTACGCCGCGGTCGCCCCGTTGATGGGCGAGGCCGTGCACGCACTCAACATCGTCGCGCGCAGCCCCGAGGAAGCATCCGATCGAGGATGAGTCGTCACCAACAAGTCGTTTCCAACAGCCAATTCGGTGTCTCCATGAACCACTTGCGTCTCCTGCTCCTCGCGGCCGCGCTCGCCGCGCTCGGCGCCTGCCAGCCGAAGACCGCGGCGACCGCCGGCGATGTCTCGCCGCCGGTAGCGACCGTGGACGGCACCCCCATCAGCCGCGACTTCTATGAGTTCTACATCAAGGGAATCAGCGGCAAGACTTCCGCGGAGCTCCCCCCCGAGCAGCGCAGTCTCGCGCTCGACAACCTGATCCGCGCGCGCCTCGTGGCCGAGGAGGCCGCCAAAGAAGGTCTCGACAAGAGCACCGACACCGCAGCGCTCCTCGAGCTCTCGCGCCTCAACGTGCTGCAGCAGGCGGTGTCGGACCGCTACCTGAAGGATCGCAAGGCGAGCGAGCAGGAGCTGCGCGCGGAATACGAGACGCAGCTGGGCAGTCAACCGAAGCAGGAATACCACGCGCGCCACATCCTGGTGGCCACCGAGCCCTTCGCCGAGAAGATCGTCACGCGCCTCGGCAAGGGTGAGAAGTTCGACGAGCTCGCCAGGCGCGAGTCCATGGATCCCTCCAAGAGCAACGGCGGCGACCTCGGCTGGTTCACCCCCGATCGCATGGTGCCGGAATTCTCGGGCGCGGTGATGGGCCTCAAGCCCGGTGAATACACTCACAAGCCCGTGCAGACGCAGTTCGGCTGGCACGTGATCCAGCTGCTCGACAGGCGCGAGCTGACGCCGCCGCCCTTCGAGCAGGTGCGCCAGCGCCTCGAGCAGATCGTGCAGAACAAGAAGTTCCACGGCTACGCCGACGAGCTGATGCGCAGCGCCAAGATCCAGAGGTTTCTCGACAAGGCGCCCTCGGGTCAGGCGGCGGGCAACGCGGGAGGCGCCGCTGCGCCGGGCGCGGCGACGGCGGCACCGGCTGGCACGCCCGCGGCGCCCGCGCCGAGCCCAACACCGAGAAAGAACTAAGCGCGCCGCTCACCCGCTCAGCCGCCGTCGCTGCCGAGCAGCTCCAGGAACTGCTGCTCGTCGAGCACCGGCACACCGAGCTCCTCGGCCCGTGCGAGCTTCGAACCCGCCTCGCCCCCGGCGACGATGTAGCTGGTCTTCTTCGACACGCTCGCGGTCACCTTGGCGCCGCGCGCGGTGAGCGCCTCCTGGGCCTGCTCGCGGGTCATGCTGGAGAGCGTGCCGGTGATGACGAAGGTGCGCCCGGTGAGCGAGCCGGTGCTGCGGGGCGCGGGCTCCAGATCAGGCCACGTCACACCTTTATCGCGTAACGCCTTGATAACTCTAAGGTGTTCTTCGGAGGCGAAGAAGGCCGCGATGTGCGCCGCGACCACGGGCCCGACGTCGGGCACCTGCTGGATCGTGCGCTCGTCGGCACTCATCAGCCGCTCGAGCGAGCCGAAGTGCCGCGCGAGGGCGAGCGCGGTCGCCTCGCCGACGTCGCGGATACCGAGCCCGTACAGCAGTCTCGGCAGGGTCGTTTGCTTGCTCTTCTCGATCGCCGCCAGCAGGTTCGCGGCCGATTTCTCTCCCATGCGCTCGAGCTGCGCGAGCTGCGGCAGCGTGAGCGCGTAGAGGTCGGCGGGCGACTTCACCTGGTCACGCTCGACCAGCTGCTCGATCATCCTCTCGCCGAGACCCTCGATGTCGAGCGCGCGGCGGCTCGCGAAGTGCCGCAGCGCCTCCTGGCGCTGAGCGCTGCAGGTGAAGCCGCCGGTGCAGCGCGCCACCGCCTCGCCCTCGACGCGCAACACCCGCGAGCCGCACACCGGACAGCGCTCCGGCAGCTGTACCGGCCGGGCGTCCTCTCGCCGCCGGTCGGGCACCACGCTCACCACTTCGGGGATCACATCCCCGGCGCGGCGCACCACCACGGTGTCTCCGACCCGCACGTCCTTGCGGTGCACCTCGTCGATGTTGTGCAGCGTGACGTTGCTCACCGTCACGCCGCTCACGAACACCGGCGCGAGCCGCGCCACCGGCGTGAGCGCTCCGGTGCGGCCGACCTGGAACTCGATGTCCCTGACGACGGTGAGCGCCTCGTCGGGAGCAAACTTGTGGGCGATCGCCCAGCGCGGCGCGCGCGACACGAATCCGAGCCGCTCCTGGTCGGCGCGGTCATCGAGCTTGTAGACGACGCCGTCGATCTGGTAGGGGAGCGAGCTGCGCCGCTCGCCCAGCTCGCGATAGTAGCCGAGGCAGCCCGCGACTCCGCGCACGGTGCGCGCGTCCCGGGATGTCGGCAGGCCGAGCCTGCGCAACCACTCGAGCAGCTCGCTCTGGCGCGCCGGGGGGGCGGCGCCCTCGAGTGCCCCGAGGCCGTAGAAGAAAGCCGTGAGTGGCCTCGAGGCGGTAATGCGCGCGTCGAGCTGCCGCAGGCTCCCGGCGGCCGCGTTGCGCGGATTCACGAACACCTTCTCGCCGCGCTCGCGCGCCTCGCGGTTCATGCGCTCGAAGCCGGCGAGCGGCATGAAGATCTCCCCGCGCGCCTCGAGCAAGGGCGGAGCCGGCGGGCGCAGGCGCTGCGGCACGGCGCGAATGGTGCGCACGTTGGGGGTGACGTCCTCGCCGGTGAGGCCGTCGCCCCGCGTCGCGGCCTGTGCGAGCAGGCCGTCGCGGTAGATCACCGTCACCGCGAGCCCGTCGAGCTTCGGCTCCGCGACGTAGTCGAGGTCGCCCGTGACGCCGAGACGCTCGTGGACGCGGCGGTCGAAGGCCTGCACGTCCTCCTCCGAGAAGGCGTTGTCGAGCGAGAGCATCGCAACCTTGTGCACGATCTCGCCGAAACTGCCGCCCGGCGTTCCCGACACACGCTGCGTGGGCGAGTCGGGCGTGATGAGCTCGGGATGCGCCGATTCCAGCGCGCGCAATTCCAGCATCAACCGGTCGTACTCGGCGTCGGGAATCAGCGGATCATCGAGCACGTAGTAGCGGTAGTCGTGTTGTGCAATCTGCGCGCGCAGCTCCGCCGCGCGCGCCGCCGCCTCCTCCGTCATGCACCCGCCCCGGCGCCAAGGCGCTCGCGCAGCAGCGCGATGCGCGCCGGGGTGAGGGGACTGCCCTGCTCGTCCTGCAGCTCTCCCTGGAGGCGGTCGTTGAGGCTGCGGGCGGTGAGGATGAGCTCCTCGAAGGTCTCGGGCGGCGGCTTCGGCCCCGGCAGCACCGCAAAGAGCGACAGCCCGCCGTAGTGCTGCGAGTCCATCGTGTCCTCATCGAAGGTGCCGGGCGTCGAGAGACTCGCAGCGCTCAGCACCGCGCGCTGCTCCTCGTCCGGCTTGTGGAAGATCGCGAAGCGACCGAGCACGAAGCCTTCCGCCGCGAGCGCCTGGCGGAGCGAGCGGCCCGCGAAGCGCTCGGGTTGGGTCGCGACCAGCCGCAGCGCGACGACGCGCCGCCGCTCATCCGGCGGCCACTCGACCCTTGGTACGGGCGCCGGCGGCAGTCGTGGCAGGCTCTCGAGCGGCACGCCCGCCACGGCGCCCCCCGCGCCGGAGACCGGGGGCTCGCGCTCGTCCTGCGCGGCGGCTGCGTGCACCTCGGCGGCGCGCTCGCGCGGGTCCGACCGCCCCGGCGTGCGCTCCGGGGCAACCGTTGCGCCCGCGGCTCCGAGGACCGGCAGAGCGTTGCTCACGAGCGGATCGCGGGCGCGCATCGTCGGCAGCGTGAGAGTCGGCTCGCGCCGCGGCGGCGGGGGAGCTTGCGCGGGCGGCTCGCGCGGTGCGATGCGCGACGCGCCACCGGCGCCGCCCCCCTGGCGCGGTCGACGCCGCTCCCACCACCCGAGCCCGGCGACGAAGGCCACCCCGAGTATCAGCAGCGTCCAGCGCAGCTCGGACATTAGTGCCCCGCTCCGTAAGGATGGTCAGACCGCCGCCAGCCGCACGGCCTCGTCGACGTCGACCGTGACCAGGCGCGAGACGCCCGGCTCGTTCATGGTCACGCCGATCAGCTGCGAGACGAGCTCCATGGTGGCCTTGTTATGGGTGATGAGCACGAACTGCACGCGCGAGGACATGTCGCGCACGATGTCGCAGAAGCGTCCGACGTTGTGCTCGTCGAGCGGCGCGTCGACCTCGTCCAGCAGACAGAACGGGGCGGGGTTGAGATCGAAGATCGCGAACACGAGCGCCACCGCAGTCAGCGCCTTCTCGCCGCCGGACAGGAGGTGGATGGTGCTGTTTTTCTTGCCCGGGGGCCGCGCCATGACGGCGACGCCGGCGGTGTGCTTGTCCTCGCCGACCAGCTCGAGGTAGGCGTGCCCTCCGCCGAAGAGGCGCGGGAATTTGTCGCGCAGCCCCGTGTTGATGCGTTCGAACGTGTCCTCGAACCGCGCACGGGTCTCCTTGTCGATGCGCCGCATCGCCTCCTCGAGCGTCGAGAGCGCCGACGTGAGGTCGGCGTACTGACTGTCGAGATACTCCTGGCGCTGCGTCTGCTCCTTGAGCTCGTCGATGGCGGCGAGATTGACCTGTCCGAGCTTCTCGACCTCGGCACGCGCCTCGGCGAGCGACTGCTCCCAGGCCGCCACATCGGCGGTCGGCTCGAGGCCGGCGAGCACCTCGCCGAGGTCGCAGCCGGTCTCCGCGAACTGCTCGGCGAGCGCCGCCCGCCGCACGTGAGTCTCCTGGGCGGCGAGGCGCGCCGCATCGAGCTCCTCGCGCGCAGCGCTCACCCGCTGCTCGGCCATCAGGCGCCGCTCATCGAGCGCCTTGAGGGCGGCGTCGGCTTCCTCGAGGGCGCTGCGCGCCACGGCCAGCTCCGCCTCCACCGTGAGTCGCAGCGCCAGCGCCTCGTCGAGGCGCGCCTGAAGCGCGGCGATCGGCTCATCGCCCGTGGCCAGCTCCTGCTCGAGCTCCGCGCGCCGTCGCTCGAGCTGCTCGCGCTGCTCGCTCATGCGACGCAGGCCCACGGCCATCGAGCTCTCGCTCGAACGGCGCGACTCGAAGCTGACGTGCAGGTCGCGAGCCCTCGCCTGCGCCTCCTGTGAGCGCGCACGCGCCGAGCCAAGCGCCGCGCGCCGCTCCTCGCGCTCCTCGCTCAGCGTGCGCTCGCGCGTCGCGAGCTCGGCGGCCAGCGCCTGCGCGCGCGCGAGCTCGGCGGCGGCGCGTGACAGCGCCTCCTCGGCCACCGCGCTCTCGCGCGCGATGTCTGCGGCGCTCTGCTGCAGCCGCTCGCCGCGCTCGCTCACTTCCTCGGCGCGCGCCTGGGTCGCCTTGAGCCGGCCGAGGAGCTCGGCGTGCCTCTGCTGTGCGGCCTGCAGCGCCGTCTGGGTACGCTCGCGCTCGGTCTCGGCCTGCGCTTGCCGCTCGCGCGCCGCGGCGAGCTCTGCTTCGGCCTCCGCGACCCGCTGGTCGGCTTCCGCCGACGCACCGCGCAGGCTCCTCAGGCGGTGCTCGCGCTCGAGAGTCCCGGCCCGCGGGTCGGGGCCGCGGCTGACGCGCAGCCAGTCGCGGCCGACCCACTCGCCCGCGGGCGTGATGAAGGAGCGTCCGTCGACGAGGCCGCCGCGCGCCGCGAGCGCCTTGCCAAGCGATTCGGCCGTCGACACCGCGGCGAGCCGCGCGATGACCGCCGGCGGACCCTTGACGTGGGCGGCGAGCGTCTTCGCCTCAGCACCGCGGGCGCGTTCGCCGCTCTCCACCAGGGTGAGTCGCCCGGCGGCGAGACCGGCGAGTGCGCCCGAGAGCTCCTCCAGCCGCTCGACGCACACGGCCTCCAGGTAGTCACCGAGCGCGGTCTCGACGGCGCGCTCCCAGCCCGGCTCGACTTCGAGATCCGCCGCGAGCCGCGGCCGCGCGGCGAGGCCCGCACCGCGCAGCCACTCGGCGGCCTGCCCCGCATGATCCGAGAGCGCCGCCGCCTGCAGCGCCTCGAGCGAGGTGAGCTCGCCGCGCGCCGCTTCGCGCGCGCCGCGCGCGCCCTCGAGGCGCTCCTCGCAGCCGAGCTGCGCGGTGCGCAGCGCCTGCACCCGCGCCTGCGCCTCGGCGAGCGCCCCCGCGCACCGCTCGCTCGCGCGACGCGCCTCGGATTCCTCGAGCGCGAGCTGGCCGAGCTGCGGGCCGCCATCCTGCGCGCCGAGACTGAGCCGCTCTCCGGCGAGCCGCTCGGCCTGCGCCCGAAGCTGCCGCAGCTGGTTCTCGAGTTGCTCGATGCGGGTACGCTCGACCTCGGTGGACTGCTGCGCCCCGCTCGCCGCCCGCGTGTGCTCTTCCCAGCGCTGCTGCCACTCCTGGAGCGCCTGCTCGCTCGCCTCGAGCGCCGCGCCGGTGCGCTGCTCGGCCTGCTGCGCGGCCTCGCGCTCGGGCGCGAGCCGCGCGATCTCCGCACACACCGCGGCGAGCTCGCCCTGGTCGCGGGCGATGTCCGCCGCGAGCTCCCCGAGTGTCGCCTGCGCCTGCGCGAGATCCGCGCGCTGGCGCTCGCGCAGCTCGCGGGTGTGCTCGATCGACTGCTCGAGCCGCGAGATGTCGGCTCCGACCTGGTAGTAGCGGCCCTGCACCGCCGACAGACGGTCGCCGTGAGCCGTCTGCACCGCACGCTGCTTCTCGATCGCGGCCTCGGCGGCGCGCTGCGCGGCGAGCGCCTCCTGCATGGCGAGCTCGCGCCCGCGCACCGCGGCGTCGTGCACCTTGCCGCCGCTGTCGAGGTCCCGCAGGCGCAGCGCCAGGAGCTCCGCGGCGAGGCGTCGCTCCTGCTCCTTCAGCGCCTGGTAGCGCCGGGCGGTCGCCGCCTGACGCTGCAGGTGCCGGATCTGCTTCTCCACCTCGTCGCGCACGTCCTGGAGCCGCTCGAGATTCTCGCGGGTCTCGGCGATGCGCGCCTCGGTCTCCTTGCGCCGCTCCTTGTAGCGCGAGACACCGGCGGCTTCCTCGACGAAGGCGCGCATGTCCTCGCTCTTCGCCTCGATGACGCGCGAGATCGTGCCCTGCTCGATGATGGCGTAGCTGCGCGAGCCGAGCCCCGTGCCGAGAAACAGGTTGGTGATGTCCTTGCGCCGGCAGCGCACGCCGTTGATGAAGTACGCCGAGGTGTCGTCGCGCGCCACCTGGCGCTTCAGCGAGATCTCACCGTAGCTCGCGTAGGCGCCGCCGATCTTGCCGTCGGAGTTGTCGAACACCAGCTCGACGGAGGCCATGCCGACCGGCTTGCGCGCGGCGGAGCCGTTGAACACCACGTCCGCCATGTTGTCGCCGCGCAGATGCTTGGCGGAGAGCTCGCCCATCACCCAGCGCACGGCGTCGATGACGTTCGACTTGCCGCAGCCGTTGGGACCGACGACACCGGTGAGATTGCTGGGGAAGGTTATTTGGGTGGGATCGACGAAGGACTTGAAGCCGGCGAGCTTGATCTTGGTCAGCCGCATCGCGCCTATCTTCCGCCTCCTGGGCGGCCCCGAGGATGGTGTAGTGTAGAGGAATATGCCCACGACGCCCACCAAGGCTCTCGAGACCTTCGCGAACCCCGCGCCCGATCGCGACTACACCATTCGCATGCAGATTCCCGAGTTCACGTGTCTGTGTCCACGCACAGGGCAGCCGGACTTCGCGACGCTGGATCTGGAGTACGTGCCCGACCGGCTGTGCGTGGAGCTGAAATCGCTGAAGCTCTATATCTGGTCGTTCCGCGACCGTGGCGCGTATCACGAGGCGGTCACGAACGAAATTGTCGATCACCTCGACGCGACGCTCCGCGCGCGGTTCCTCCGCCTCACGGCGCGCTTCAACGTGCGCGGCGGGATCTGCACGACCGTTGTCGCAGACAGACGACAGGACGCCTGGGAGCCGCAGCCGAAGGCGGTCCTGCCGTAGAAGTCCCGCGGCCGCGGCGGCGCAGCGCAGCGCACCCGCGCAGCGCAGCACCCGCGGAGGGCGCACATCAGGTAAACCACCACCCCGAAAGAGCTCAGGTTTCACCACCTGTACAGCCCGGGGACCGCCGGTATAATCGCGCGTTCTTCACGAGGCTGATGCCGATTTGAGGAGCCATTAGATGCCGGCCAAGAGACCAGCGCCTAGGTCCGCGAAGGGCAAGAAGGCGGCCAGCCGGCCAGCGGTCAGGAAGGCGACCGCGCACAAGCCCGAACCGCTGCGTGTGAGAGCGGTCGCGGCGCCGCCGCACAAGACCCCGCCCCCGCCGAAGAAGCCCGGCGCGGCCGCACCCCCCGCTGCCAGCGAGCCGGCTGCCGAAACGAGAAAGCCGCTGCGCCCCGGGCTTCCCGCGAGCCCGCCCCGCGCTGCGACCTCGATGCTCGGCGGCAACCGCGTCGGGCCCGCGCCCGCTGCGACGGCCGACGGCGAGGACGCCGAGCTGATCGAGCCGGGAAGCCTGCTCGCCGGTCCCCGCAACGTCCAGCCGTACATCGCCAAGCGGGGCGAGCAGTACATGAGCAAGGAGCAGCTCCAGCACTTCCGCAACATTCTCAACAGCTGGAAGCGCGACCTCATGGTCGAGGTGGATCGCACCGTCACGCACATGAAGGACGAGGCGGCGAACTTCCCGGATCCCAACGACCGCGCAACGCAGGAGGAGGAATTCAGCCTCGAGCTGCGCACGCGTGACCGCGAACGGAAGCTCATCCGCAAGATCGACGACGCCCTCAAGCGCATCGAGGATGGCTCCTACGGCTACTGCCTCGAGACCGGCGAAGAGATCGGGATCAAGCGCCTCGAGGCGCGCCCGGTGGCCACGCTCAGCATCGAAGCCCAGGAACGCCGCGAACGGCGCGAGCGCCAGTACGGCGACCGCGACGACCGCTATCGCTAGAGCACCCCGGGCCGCGCGGGCGGACTACGTCGGGCGCTTCGCGCCCTCCCCGACCGGATCGCTCCATCTCGGCTCGCTCGTCGCCGCGGTGGGCAGCTTCGCCGATGCCCGCAGTCGCGGCGGCCGCTGGCTGCTGCGGATGGAGGACCTGGACGCATCAAGGGTGATTCCCGGCTGCGCCGAGCGCACGCTGCGCATGCTCGAGGCCCTCGGGCTCACCTGGGACGGCGCGGTCGAGTACCAGAGCGCCCGCACGCATCACTACGGCGAGGCCCTCGCCACCCTCGAGGCGCTCGGCCTCACCTTCCAGTGCAGTTGCACGCGGGCCGAGCGCAATGCCGACGGCGGTTATCCGGGCACGTGCCGCAACGGACCGCAGAGCCGGGGAGCCACTGCCACGCGCTTTCGCGTCGATGACAGAACGGTCTGCTTCGAGGACCGCGCGCAGGGGGAGTGCCGCTTCGAGCTGGGCGAGCGCGGGGACGTCATCATCCGC
The DNA here is from genome assembly GCA_001914695.1 of Gammaproteobacteria bacterium 13_2_20CM_66_19. Classification (GTDB taxonomy): domain Bacteria; phylum Pseudomonadota; class Gammaproteobacteria; order Steroidobacterales; family Steroidobacteraceae; genus 13-2-20CM-66-19. Next base: position 59,849 of record MNCZ01000099.1, read on the forward strand.
CGCCGCGACGGGGCGTTCGCCTATCAGCTGGCGGTGGTCGTGGACGATGCGCTGCAGGGGGTGACGGACGTCGTCCGCGGTGCCGACCTGCTCGACAGCACGCCCTGGCAGATCGCGCTGCAGGGGGCATTGAGGCTGCCCACCCCGCACTACCTCCACCTGCCGCTGGTCACGGAGCCCGGCGGCGCGAAGCTCGCCAAGGCCCGGCGCTCCGTGGCGCTCGATCCGCACCCCTCAGGCCGGGAGCTGCACGAGGCCCTCAGGCTCCTCAACCAGGGCCCTCCGGACACGCTCAAGCTCGAGTCACCCAGCCGGGTGCTCGAATGGGCCTGCGCCCACTGGGAACTGGACCGGTTCCACGGCGTGCGGGAAGTCCGCGCCGCCGCCCCCGGCGCCGACTGAAGCGGAGTCTCCGGAAGCGCGCTCGGCGAGTTGGGTTCGCGGCGCCGCTACCGACGGATGTAATATGGTATGTCGAAACGGCCCAGCACTAGGGAAGGTGCATAACCCATAGTGAGGGACCTGCGATGAGCGCGCGAATAATTAAGAAGTATCCCAACAGGCGGTTGTACGACACGGTAGAGAGTCGGTACATCACGCTCGCCGATATCCGCCGGCTGGTGATCGAGCGGGTCGACTTCGTGGTCATCGACAAGAAGACCCAAGGCGACATCACCCGCCCGATCCTGCTGCAGGTGATCGCGGAGCAGGAGCATGACGGCGAGCCGCTCATGAGCCGCGATTTCCTCTCACAGGTGATCCGCTCCTACGGCGACGCCATGCGCAGCACCGTCGGCAGCTACCTGGAGCAGAGCCTGAAGCTGTTTGCGAGCCAGAACGGCGGACGCGGGCCCCCGGGCTGAGAGGCAAGCGCGCGGCGCCGCGGCCGTCAGGAGTCGAGGTCGCGCATCGACAGACGGATGCGTCCCTGGCGATCCACCTCGAGAACCTTCACGCGAATCAGATCGCCCTCCTTGAGCTTGTCGCTCACCCGCTCGACGCGCTCGTTCGAGATCTGCGAGATGTGCACCAGCCCGTCGCGGCCGGGAAGGATGGTCACGAAGGCTCCGAAATCCATGAGCCGCGCGACCTTGCCCTCGTAGATCTGGCCCACCTCGACGTCGGCGGTGATGAGCTCGATGCGCCGCTGCGCCTCGCGCCCGGCGGCGCCCGAGACCGAAGCGATCTTGACCGTGCCGTCGCTCTCGATGTCGATGGTGGTGCCGGTCTCCTCGGTGATCTGGCGGATGACCGCCCCGCCCTTGCCGATGACGTCGCGGATCTTCTCCTGATCGATCTTGAGCGTGATGATCGACGGGGCCCACTCGGACATCTTGGCGCGCGGCTCGCGGATGACCTTGTTCATCTCATCGAGGATATGCAGGCGGCCAGCGCGCGCCTGCTCGAGCGCCACGCGCATGATCTCGGGCGTGACGCCTTCGACCTTGATGTCCATCTGCAGCGCCGTCACGCCGTCCCTGGTGCCGGCGACCTTGAAATCCATGTCGCCGAGGTGATCCTCGTCGCCGAGGATGTCGGTGAGCACCTTATAGCGGCTGCCCTCGAGCACCAGCCCCATGGCAACGCCCGCCACCGGCGCCTTGATCGGAACCCCCGCGTCCATGAGCGACAGCGACGTGCCGCACACGCTCGCCATCGAGCTCGAGCCGTTCGACTCCAGGATCTCCGACACGACGCGGATCACGTACGGAAAGGCAGTCATGTCCGGCATCACCGCACTGACGCCGCGACGCGCGAGATTGCCGTGCCCGATCTCGCGCCGCTTCGGGGCTCCCATCATGCCGGTCTCGCCCACCGAGAAGGGCGGGAAGTTGTAGTGCAGCATGAACGGCTCGCGCCGCTCGCCCTCGAGGGCGTCGATGATCTGCGCATCGCGGGTGGTGCCGAGCGTGGTCAGCACCAGAGCCTGGGTTTCCCCGCGGGTGAAGAGCGCCGACCCGTGCGTGCGCGGCATCACGCCGACCTTGACCGTGATCGGGCGTACGGTGCGCGTGTCGCGCCCGTCGATGCGCGGCTCGCCGTTGAGGATCCGCTGGCGCACGATGCGGCTCTCGAGCCTGAAGAGCGCGCTCTCGACGGCCTCCTGGGTCCACTTGGGCTGATCCCCTCCGGCGAGCGTCGCGAGGGTCTGGGTCTTGATCTCGGTGAGCCGCGCGTGCCGCTGCTGCTTCTCGGTGATGGTGTAAGCCTGGGCGAGCGCCGCCTGCGCATGGAGGCTGAGCGCGCTCATGAGCTCGGCGTTTTCCGCCGGCGGCTGCCAGCTCCAACGCGGCTTGCCCGCTTCCGCGGCGAGCTCCTTGATGACGCGGATGGCGGTCTGCATCTGCTCGTGTCCGAACACGACGGCTCCGAGCATCACTTCCTCGGACAGCCCCTTCGCCTCCGACTCGACCATCAGCACCGCGTGCGCGGTGCCGGCGACCACCAGATGCAACTGCGATTGCGCGAGCTCCGTCGCGGTCGGGTTGAGGACATAACGGCCGTCCTTCCACCCGACCCGCGCAGCTCCGATCGGGCCGTTGAACGGAATGCCCGACAGGGCGAGCGCGGCGGATGCGCCGAGGAGCGCCGGAATGTCGGCATCGATGTCCGGGTCCATCGACAGCACCGTCGCCACCACCTGCACGTCGTTGTAGAACCCGTCCGGAAACAGTGGACGGATGGGGCGGTCGATGAGGCGCGAGGTCAGCGTCTCCTTCTCGGTCGGCCGGCCCTCGCGCTTGAAGAAGCCGCCCGGGATGCGGCCGGCGGCGTAGGTCTTCTCGACGTAGTTGACGGTCAGGGGAAAGAAATCGCGCCCCGCGGTCGGGGTCTGCTGTATGCAGGCGGTGACCAGCACGACGGTATCGCCCATGGCGACGCGCACCGCGCCTTCCGCCTGGCGGGCGATCTCACCCGCGTCGATGGTGACTGAATGCTGACCATATGAGAATGATTTGCTGACGACGCTCAAGGCTCAATCCTCGAAAAGTTGGATCTTCGGAAATCTCAAGGGCGAAAACACAAAGGCCGCGCGTTGCCGGCGGCCCTTGAGTTTTCAGCGGCGAAGCCCGAGTCGCTCGACGAGCTCCTGGTACTTCTGGGGTTGCGTGGCTCTGAGGTAATCGAGGAGCTTGCGCCGCTGGTTCACGAGCTTCACGAGCCCGCGGCGCGAGGCGTGGTCACGCTTGTGCGCGGTGAAGTGCTCGCCGAGTCCGTTGATGCGCTCGGAGAGCAGTGCCACCTGAACTTCCGGTGAGCCGGTGTCGGCCGGTCCGCGGCGGAACTGCGCGAGGATTCCGCCCTTTTTCTCGCTGGTTAAGGCCATGGCGCGATCGTCCTAACTAATTGTCTCAAGAGCCCTTTTAGCAAGCGCGGGATTCTACCCGCCCGTAGCGTGCCGCTACAAGCCGCACGCGATGCGTTCCGTTACGCGGCCGTCCGATGAGCGGCGCAACGGTGTGCGCTCATCGGCGAGCCGCACGGGACGACTCACCTGCCATGCGGCGCGAGAATCGCGGGGGCGGCGTGCGATTCCGAAGTGCGCCGCGCCCTGTCCGCGGTTTGCATCAGGCGCCGCTCACGACATAATGCGGCCGACAAATCAGCGACTTACGAATCCTGTCTCAGAGCGCACTGCGCTGGCGCGACGTGCATCTACGACTCCCCGGCCGGCGCGTCCGTAGGATCGCACGCAGTTCTGTCGCGATCCTGAAACGTCTGCCCGCATGAGCGCTGATGCATTGATCGAAGGACTGCCCGATCTCGTCGTCCTGATCCGACGGGACGGCCTGGTGCTGGAATGCGGCGGAGGACACGGCGTGCCGGGCCTTCGCTGCCGCTTGGATGCGGCCGGCAAGCGGATCGAGAGTCTCTGGCCGGCGCCCGTCGCGGAGTTCCTGAAGCTGCTCATGCGCCGGTCGCTGGCGCTGCGCACCACGGCGGAAGCGCGCTTGGAGCACGACGGCATCGCCTATGAGGCACGCGCCAGCGCCCGGGGTCCGGAGCGCGCGCTGTGCATCATCCGGCAGGCCTCGGCAAGCTCGCGGGACGACTCGCTCGAGGGGAGCGACGAGCGGCCCCGTCCCCAGCTCGACCGCCGCGGCTTCCTCAGACGTTGCAAGGAGTCGATGGCGATGGCGGCGCTGCGCGAGCGGCCGCTCGCGGTCGCCGTCATCCAGCTCGACGGCATCAGCGACATCGCGCAGATCATCGCCACCAAGGTCTCCGAGCAGATCATGAGCACGGCGATCCTGCGTCTGCCGGCCAAATCGGACGAGCGGGACGGTAAGCCCTGGTGGTACCTCGGGCAGCTGAGCGAGAGCCTGCTCGCGCTGGTGCTCGAGAGTGCGGATCGCGAAGCGATCGGCGAGTGCGTGGCGGGGTTGTCCGCGAGCCTGCGCGAGCCGATTGCGATCGGCGGCGCGGAGTTCCATCTGACGCCGTACGCGGGCGTCGCCATCCTCGGCCAGGACGCCTCCACGCCGAAGCTGCTCCTCGATCATGCGCGCGCGGCGGCGACCGAAGCGCGCCGCCGCGGCTCATCCGAAGTGTGCTTCTTCACGGATACGATGCGGCTCGAGTCGCTGGCGCGCCTCGACATCGCCCGCGAGATGCGCGAGGCGATCGCCAATCGCGACATCCGCCTGCGCTACGTCGGCCGGCACGATCTCGAGACCGGGCGCCTCACCGCCTGGGTCGGGTACCTGCGCTGGCTGCACCCGCTGCGCGGTGAGATCCGGCCGGCCGAGTTTCTGCGGGTCGCCGAGACGACGGGCCTTGCGGCGCAGCTGTCCCGGGCCGTCCTCGGTTGCCTCAAGGAGGATTTCGCATCGCTCGCCGCCGCTGCCGACCCGGACGTGCGGGTGTCCTTCGGAGCGCTGCGCCATCACGTGCTGCACGAGGATTTTGCGGCCGACATCGGCCGCTTCCTGGCGGAAGGGGCGCTGCCGCCCGAGCGGCTCGAGCTGCGCATCGCCGAGCGCGCGCTCGTCACCCGCGACCCGCTCGACCTTCACGACCTCGCGCGGCTCGGCGCCCGAGTGGTCGTCGATGAGGTCGCCCGCGGCATGGGCTCACTCGAGCTGCTGGCACGCGCGCCGCTCTGGGGCCTGCAGCTCGATCGCGCCTGGGTCACGGGGCTGCGCCGCGAGACCCAGTCACGCAAGGTGTGCCAGGCCGGCATCGCGGTCGCCCAGGCGTTCGGGCTGACTCCGATCGCCAGCGGCGTCGACGATTCCGGGCAGCGCGAAGCGCTCCTGGCGCTCGGCTGCCGCTACGGCAGCGGCGACCTGTTCCGCGATGCCGCACCTGACATAACAGCGCCCGCGCGCGCGGCCGTCGGAGCCTGACCGGCCCTCCCGGGCCTCACCGACCCTCTCCCGGGCCTCACCGGTCGCGCCGCGCTGGAGGCGCGCGTGAGTCTGTCTGTGTCGCGGTCTCGCCGGCGATTTGACAGGCCTCTTATGCGAAGCACGTCACACGCCGCTGCCGGCGATGCGAGTCCGGTTCCGCTGTGACCGGCGTCACTTCCCGACGACAATGCCGCCCCAAGAAACCCACTAAGAGACTCCGGGATATGCGAACTCTGCGCGCCAGCGCCTCGATACTGATCGCGCTGCTGTCGATGACGGCGCTCGCCGCTGCGGCACCCAACCAGTAAGCCGACTGTGACGCAGCTCTCGTAAAGCGGACCGGCAGCAGCAAGCCTGACTTCGGTCAACACATCCGGAACCGCCCCCATGCATCCTTGGCGCGTGAGCACCACCCTGCACAGGGGCATCCGACCCGCCGCGCGACTCGCCACGGCGGCGTGCCTGCTCGCGGCGGCCTTGAGCGCGCGCGCCTCCGATGCGCCGCTCATTCTCGAGCACCTGACCACTTCCGACGGCCTGCCGCAGGGCACGGTGTTCGCGACGCTGCAGGATTCGCAGGGGTTCGTGTGGCTCGCGACCGAGGACGGCCTGGTGCGCTACGACGGCCACGAGCTGTTCCGCTACGCCTACTCGCGCACCGCCCACGGCGGGCTGCCGGGCAACTACATCGAGGCCATCGTCGAGGATCGTCACCACGATCTGTGGATCGCCATCAAGGACGGGGGCCTCGCGCGCTGGCAGCGCGCCACCGACAACTTCATCGTCTACCGCCACGATCCCAAAGACACCGGCTCTCTCGCCAGCAACGCGGTCCACACGCTGCTGGTGGATGCCGACGACCGCGTGTGGGTCGGAACCTTCGACGCGGGTGTCGACGTTCTCGAGCCCGCATCGGGCCGCATCGAGCACCTGCGCCACGATCCCGGCGACCCGAGCTCCATCATCCACGACCACATCAACGCGCTTCTGCTCGATCGCTCCGGGACGCTCTGGGTCGGCACCGAGGCCGGGCTCGAGCGCTGGCAGCCCGAGCATCATGGTTTCGCGCACCTGAGCTCGGTCGGTGGCAGCCACGTCGCGCGCGTGCTGCAGGATTCCTCCGGCTCGCTCTGGGTCGGCACGTCCGATGCGGGGCTGCGCCGCCTGGATCACGCCGGCGAGCTGCTGCAGGTGCTGCGTCACGACCCGGAGAACCCCGCTTCGCTCACCACAGACGACGTGCGGGCGCTGCTCGAGGATCAGGCAGGTCATCTGTGGGTCGGAACCGCGGGCGGGCTGGACATGCTCAACCGCGCCACCGGACAGTTCAGCCACTACCGTCATGACCCGAGCGATGCGGATTCGCTGCGCGACTCGTTCGTCATGTCGCTGTACCAGGATGCCACCGGCCTGGTGTGGATTGGAACGCGCGCGGGCGGCGTCAGCCGCTGGAATCCGCGCAGCTGGGAGCTCGGCGGCCACCGGCCGGGCTGGCTCGGGGACAAGCTGGTGACCGCGTTCGCCGATGGGCCCGACAACCGGGTGTGGATCGGCACCCTCGGAGGCGGGCTCACGCTCTATGACGACGACAGCGGCCAGACCACCGACATCGACGCGATCACCGGCCGCCGCAACGCCATCGGCGATCAGCGCGTGATGTCGCTCCATCAGGATCGGCACGGCACGCTCTGGATCGGGACCTTTGCGAGCGGCTTGCGCAGGCTCTCGCGCGACGGACGCCTGCAGTCGTTCGGTGTGAAGCCGGGCGACGAACATTCGCTGAGCGCCGCAGGCATCATGAGCCTCTTCGAGGCGCGCGACGGCGCGATCTGGGTCGGCACGCACGGCGGCGGCGCGAACGTCGTCGACCCCGCGAGCGGACGCGTGCGCCAGCTCCCCTACGGCTCCGCGGCGCCGGGCGCGGTGAGCTCGCCCCACGTCACCGCGATCGCCGAGGATGCACACGGGGACCTCTGGCTCGGCACCGAAGGCGGCGGGCTCGACCTCGCACGCGCCGACGGCACCGTCGTCAAGGTGTTCCGGCACGACCCGCGCGATCCCGCGAGCCTGCCGGCGAACACCGTCTATGCGCTCGCCGTCGATGCGAGCGACCGCGTCTGGGTCGCGACCGACGGCGGCGGACTCGCGCTGGTGCAGGGCTCCGTCGCGGCGCCCGATGCCATCCGCTTCAAGGTGCTCTCCCGCGAGGAGGGCCTCTCGAGCGACACCGTGTACGGGGTGGTGGCGGACGCCGCCGGCCGGATCTGGCTCAGCGGGGATGCGGGGCTCACGCGCTACGACCCCGAGAGCGACGGCATCAAGACCTACCATCGCGAGCACGGCCTGCAGGGCGAGGAATTCAACTCCGGCGCCTACCATCGGCTGCGCGACGGGCGCCTCGCCTTCGGCGGGCCCGGCGGATTCAACATCTTCGACCCCGCGCGCCTCACCGAGAACCGCCTGCCGCCGCACGTGGCGCTCACGCGCGTCGAGGTGCTCGGCGCGCCGGCGCCGGGACCGAAGCCTTATTGGCTCCTCGAGCGCATCGACCTCGGCTACCGCGCCAACATCCTGTCGCTCGACTTCGGCGCGCTCGATTTCGCCTCCCCGAAGCGCAATCGCCTCGCCTACCGCATGACGGGCCTGACCGACCGGTGGCTCGATCTCGGCACGCAACGCCGCATCACGCTCACCAATATCGAGTCGGGCGATCATCTGCTCGAGGTGCGGGCCGCAAATTCCGACTCGGTCTGGAGCGGCACGCCGCTCAAGCTCACCATCCACCGTGAACCGCCTCCGTGGAAATCGTGGTGGGCCTGCATCGGCTACGCGCTCGCCGTGCTCGGCGTGATCGCCTACCGCGTGCGGCTGCAGCGGCTCAAGTTCCAGCAGGTCCTCGACGCCCGCCAGCGCCTCGAATCCGAGGTCAAGCTGCGCACCCGCGAGCTCACCGAGAGCAACCGCCAGCTCGCGGAAGCCGTGCGGGCGAAGAGCGACTTCCTCGATCGCATGAGCCACGAGCTGCGCACGCCCATGAACGGCGTGGTCGGCATGACGGAGCTCCTCACCCGCACGCCGCTCTCCTCGACCCAGTCGCGCCTCACCGAGACCATCCGTTCCTCGGCGCGCGTGCTGCTGCAGATCGTCAACGACCTGCTGGACCTGTCGAAGATCAACGCCGGCAAGATCGCGCTCGAGGTTCTGCCCTTCGATCTCGGCCAGGTTCTCGAGGAATGCTCGAGCCTCTTCGCGGGCGCCGCCCAGGCGAAGGGCATCGAGCTCATCGTCTCGCCGCCGCCGCCCGAGCACTGCTCGCTGCGCGGGGATGCGCTGCGTGTACGGCAGATCCTGATGAATCTGATCGGCAACGCCGTCAAGTTCACCGCGCGGGGCGAAGTGCTCGTCCGGGCGGAAGTGCGTGCCGCCACCACCGCCGACCGCGCGAGCGTCGAGATCTCGGTGGGCGACACCGGCATCGGGATCGATGCTGCCACCATCGGCAGGATCTTCGAGCCGTTCACCCAGGCGGACGAGTCGACCAGCCGCCGCTTCGGCGGCAGCGGGCTCGGGCTCGCCATCTGCCGCGAGCTCACGCAGCTCATGGGCGGCAGCCTCAGCGTCGAGAGCCGGCCGCAGGTCGGCTCGACGTTCCATCTGCGGCTCGAGCTCCCGGCGGGACCGGCACCGGCGGCCTCGCAGCCGCCCCTGCCGATGCGCCGCGTTCGGATTCTCAGCCGCCGCCCCGCGCTCGCCGAATCCCTCGCGCGCCACGTGCGCGCGCTCGGTCTCACCGTGCAGGGCGAGGCCGACTCGCCCGCCGACGGGGCCGAAGACCTGGTGCTCGTCGATGCGAGCAGTCAGCGCGATTACCTCGAGGGCCGCCTCGGCGCGGGCAGCGCCTCCCACGCGCCGCTGATCGTCGTCGCCGGCACGGCCGAGCTCGACTCCCCGGATCTCGCGGGCCTCGAGGCGCGCTCCGTGGTGCTCAAGCCCGTCGAGCGCAGCGCGCTGCGCGAGGCCCTCGCCGCAGTGCTCGCCGAGTCGGCGGGCGCAGCTGGAGCCGCGCCCGCTACCGCCGCCGTGCCTGCCGCGGAGCCTCTCGGCGCACACGTGCTGCTGGTCGAGGACGAGGCGGTGAATGCGGCGGTCGCCCAGGGATATCTCACGGCCCTCGGGTGCACGTCGGTCTGGGTCAAGGACGGCGCAGAGGCCGTGGCCCGCAATGCCGCCGAGCGCTTCGACCTCATCCTCATGGACCTGAGCATGCCCGTCATGGACGGCTTCGCGACCACTGCTCTCATCCGCCAGCGGGGCGGCGCGGCGGGACGCGTCCCGATCGTCGCCCTCACCGCGCACGATGCTGCCAACTTCCGCGAGGCGTGCCTGCGTGCGGGCATGGACGAGATGCTGAGCAAGCCCTACACCCTCGAGGAGTGCGCGCGTGCGGTGCGCCGCTTCAGCGCGCGCAGCGCCTCGCCGACGGGCAGCGCCCCGCCGACGGGCAGCGCCCCGCGCGCCGAGCCGCTCGCGAGCGTCGATCCGTCCGCGATCGCGGGGCTCCGCCGCCTGCGCGGCGACGGACACGGGGACCTCTATTCGAAGCTCGTCGAGCTCTTCGAGGCGAGCTGCGCGGCGTCCCTGGCGCAGCTTGCCCGCGCGCTCGAATCCTCCGACCTCGCCGCGGCCGCCGCCGTCTGCCACAAGCTCGCCTCGAGCGCCGCCAACGTCGGCGCCGGCGCCTTCGCGCGGGATGTCCGCCAGCTCGAGCGGCTGTGCAAGGCGGGCGATACCCCCGCCGCGCGCGAGCTCAGTCAGCGGCTCGCCGCGGCCCATCCCGCGCTCATCGCCGAGCTCTCGGCGATGCGCCTGCGAGCGAGCGCATGAGCGGCACGGTCGCAACGACAGGCGTCGCGATCATCGCCGACGACGAGGATCTCGGCCGCCTGCTGCTCGCCGAGGCGGTCAGCGCGAGCGGACTCACGCCGCTGGCCTTCGACAACGGCGGGGCCGCACTCGAGGCCGCCCGCTCGCAGGATGTCGCGATCGTGCTCCTCGACGTCGACATGCCGGGCCTCGACGGCTACTCGGTGTGCCGCCGGCTGCGCTCGGAGCCGCGCTTCGCCACCGTGCCGATCGTGATGGTGACCGGGCACGAGGACGCCGAGGCCATCGGCCGCGCCTTTGACGCCGGAGCCACGGACTTCATCAGCAAGCCGGTCAACTGGGCCCTGCTGCCGCGACGCCTCGATTACATCCTGCGCAATGCCGCCGCCGCCGAGCGTATCGAGCGTCTCGCGTACTTCGACCCGCTCACCGGGCTGCCGAACCGCCAGTGCTGCATCGAGACCGCCGAGCGGCTCGTGCCCGAGGCGGCGCACCTTCAGGAAGCCGTGGCGATCGTGTACCTCGACCTCAACAGCTTCAAGCGGGTGAACGACACCTTCGGCCACTCGGTGGGAGATGCGGTTCTGCGTAACGTCGCCGGGAAGCTCAGCGGCGTGCTCGAGGGCTTCAGGGCCGAGAACCAGCACCTGTCGCTCTCGCGCTTCGGCGGCGACGAGTTCGTGATCCTGCTGCGGCATCCCGCGGCGCGCGCGCGCGCCATCTCGATCGCGGAAGCCTGCGCGGCGGCGTTCAAGGAGCCGATTCTCTACGAGGGGCTGGAGTTCTACCCGGCGCCCAGCGTCGGGCTCGCCGTCTATCCGGACGACGGCGGCGACGTCGTCACCGTGCTCAAGCACGCCGACACCGCCATGTACCAGGCCAAGAGCGGCGCCGCCGAGTCGGTTGCCGTCTACACGCCTGCGATGAGCAGCCGGTTGAGCAACTGGCTCGACCTCGAGGCGCGGCTGCGCCGCGCTGTGGCCGAGGATCGCCTGCGCCTGGTGTATCAGCCCAAATTCCGTCTGCGGGACAATCAACTGGTGGGCGTCGAAGCGCTGCTGCGCTGGTGCGACTCGGAGTACGGCGATATCCCGCCGACGCGCTTCATCGAGATCGCCGAGGACAGCGGCCTGATCCTCGACATCGGCAGCTGGGTGGTGCGCGCGGTGTGCAGGCAGCTGCGCGCGTGGCTAGACCGCGGCTTCACCGTGCCGGTGGCCATCAACGTCTCGGGCAAGGACCTGCTGCATGGCGACCCGGCGCGCGTCATCGCCGAGGAGACGGCGGCGGCCATGATTCCTGCGTCTCTGATCGAGGTGGAGATCACCGAATCGGTGCTGATCAAGGACTCCGCCGCCGGGCGCACCGCGCTCAAACGGCTGCGCGAGCTCGGCTGCCGGGTCGCGCTCGATGACTTCGGCACCGGCTATTCCTCGCTCGCCTACATCACCCGCTTTCCGCCCGACCGCATCAAGATCGACAAGGCGTTCGTGCACGACGTGGACACTGCCGCGGGCAACGCCGCCATCGCCAACGCCATCCTGTCGCTGGCCGAGAGCCTCGGGGTCACCGTGACGGCCGAGGGGATCGAGCGTCCCGGGCAGCTCGAGTGGCTGCGCTCGCGAGGCTGTCAGGAGGCGCAGGGGTTTCTCCTCGCGCGTCCGCTTTCGCCCGCGGATCTCGAGCGGCAGTTCCTCGCGCCCGCGAAGCCCACCGCGGAGGCGGAAACGCTTGCGCCGCGCTCGGGCCGGTTCTAGCATCGGGATGAGGTACCTCCGATGCTCAAGACCCTCCTCACCGGCGCCTTCCTGCTCCTCACGCTCATGGCATGCGCCACGGTCGCCCCCACCCCGGCGCGCGATGTGGCGAGAGCCGCTTCGCTCGCCGCGGCCCCCCGGCGGGACTGCGTTTCCGACACGGCGACCCGGATTCCGGTGAAGGCCGACGAGTGCGTTGGATTCGGCCAGACGTACACCCAGAACGACCTCCAGCGCACCGGCCAGCGCGAGCTGGGACCGGCGCTGCGGATGCTCGATCCCTCGCTGACCGTGCACGGCCGCTGAGGCTCAAATCCCGGGGTTGAGAAGCCGGCGCGGTCGCACCGCGCGCCCGTCCGCCTCTCCGAGACCGAGGAACACGCCGCTGTCGTCGTACAGGCGCACCCGCGCGGGCGCTTCGGGAACCTGCGCCGGCACGCTCTGCCCCTGGAGGAGCCGGCGCGCCTCGTCCGCTTCGAGGCGCACCGCGGCGAGATGCGCGAGCGGCCAGTCGGGCGGCAGCAGCGCGGGCCAGGCTCCCCGGGCCCGCACCTCTGCCAGCGACTCGAGCGTCTGCATCGGCTCGGCTGCGAAAGGCTCGACGTAGAGTCTTCTCAGCGCGCTCACGTGGCCGCAGGTACCGAGAGCCTGCGCCAGGTCCTCGGCCAGCGCGCGAACGTAGGTGCCCTTCGAGCACAGTATCTCGAGCTCGAGGCCCGCGGTCTCGAGCCTGAGCAGCTCGAGCTCGAACAGCTCCACCTCGCGCGCCGCGCGCTCGACGGTCACCCCTGAGCGTGCGAGCCGGTAGAGAGGCTGTCCGGCGCGCTTCAGCGCCGAGTACATCGGTGGAGTCTGCTTCTGGCGGCCGCGGAACTGCGCCAGCACCGCCTCGACCGCGCCGCGCTCGAGCGGCGGCACGGGCGCGCTCGCGGTGACCGCGCCTTCCGCGTCGCCGGTCGCGGTGCGCTCGCCGAGGCTCAGCGTGAAGCGATAGCGCTTACGGGCGGCGAGGATCTCGCCGGCGATCTTGGTGGCCTCGCCGAGGCAAAGCGGCAGCATGCCGGTGGCGAGCGGGTCGAGGCTTCCGACGTGGCCCGCCTTCGGACGCGAGAGGAGCGCCCGAACGCGCTGCAGTGCTGCATTCGACGTGAGGCCCCGCGGCTTGTCGAGCAGCAGGATGCCGCTGGGCATGCGGGTCAGGGGTTGCAGCGCCCCGGGGGGCCGGCGCCGGTCTCAGGCGGCCCGGGGTCCGCGCCGGGGGCGGGTTGCGACGCCGTGGCGCCGGCGCCGGCTGGCGCGCCGGCGACCGCGCGGTTGATGAGGCTCGTGAGGCGCGCCGCGTCCTCGACGCTCTCGTCGAACACGAACTCGAGCCGCGGCGCATAGCGCAGCGCCAGCCGCCGCCCGAGCTCGCCCCGCAGGAAGCCCGCGGCGTGAGTGAGTCCGCTGCGCACCTCGTGCGGGGTGTGCTGCGAGGCAAAGGGCGTGAAGAACACGCGCGCCGTGGCCATGTCGGCCGCGATGCTCACCGCCGTGATGGTCACGTTGCCGACGCGCGGATCCTTCAGCTCGCGTGCGATCAGCGTCGCGAGCGCCCGCTGGATCTCGGACTCCAGCCGTTGGGTGCGGGCCTGCGTCATTACTGCAGGGTTCTCGCGACCTCGATGCGCGCGAAGCACTCGATCTGATCGCCGGCGCGCACGTCCTGGTAGTTCTTGACGCCGATACCGCACTCGGTGCCGGCGCGCACCTCGTTCACGTCGTCCTTGAAGCGGCGCAGCGACTCGAGCGCGCCCTCGAAGATAACTACGTTATCGCGCAGCACGCGGATCGGATGGTTGCGCCGCACGTAGCCCTCGGTCACGAGGCAGCCCGCCACCACGCCGAACTTGCTCGAGCGGAACACCTCGCGCACCTGCGCCACGCCCACGATCTGCTCCTTGACCTCGGGCCGCAGCATCCCGGTCATCATCTGCTTCACGTCGTCGATGGCCTCGTAGATGATGCTGTAGTAACGCACCTCGACTCCGGTCTCCTTGACCGCCTCGCGCGCACCGGCATCGGCGCGCACGTTGAAGCCGATGACGAGCGCCTTGGAGGCCGCGGCGAGCTGCACGTCGGAGACGGTGATGCCGCCCAGGCCGCTGGCGACGATCTTCACCTGAACCTCCTCGGTGGAGAGCTTGGTGAGCGCCTCGCGCAGCGCCTCGGCGCTGCCCTGCACGTCGGCCTTGATGAGCACCGACACCAGCCCCGCCTTGTCCTCGCCGATCTGCGAGAACGCGTCCTCGCCGCGCGGTGTCTGGCGCGCGAGCTTGACGTCGCGGAACTTGCCCTGCCGGTAGAGCGCCACCTCGCGAGCTTTGCGCTCGCTCTCCACCACCAGCAGGTCATCCCCGGCGTTGGGAGCGCTCGAGAGGCCGAGTACCACCACCGGCATCGAGGGCGGCGCCTCGGTGACCGCCTTGCCGTTCTCGTCGAACATCGCGCGCACCCGCCCGTACTCGGAGCCTGCGATGATCGGATCGCCGAGGCGCAACGTACCCTTCTTCACGAGCACCGTCGCCACCGCGCCGCGCCCCTTCTCCACGCTCGATTCGATCACCACACCGGAGGCGAGCCCGGTGCGCGGTGCGCCGAGCTCGAGAACTTCCGCCTGCAGCAGGATCGCATCGAGCAGCTGATCGATCCCCTGTCCGGTGCGCGCCGAGACCGGCACGAACATGTTCTGCCCGCCCCAATCCTCGGAAATCACCTCGTGCTTCGAGAGCTCGGTGCGCACGCGGTCCGGGTCGGCGTCGCTCTTGTCGATCTTGTTGACGGCCACCACGATCGGCACGCCGGCCGCGCGCGCGTGCTGGACGGCCTCGATGGTCTGCGGCATCACGCCGTCGTCGGCCGCGACCACCAGCACCACGATGTCGGTGGCCTTGGCGCCACGCGCCCGCATGGCCGTGAATGCCGCGTGGCCCGGGGTATCGAGGAAGGTGATCACGCCCTTCGGGGTCTCGACGTGATAGGCGCCGATGTGCTGGGTGATGCCGCCCGCCTCGCCTGCCGCGACCTTGGTGCGGCGGATGTAGTCGAGGAGCGAGGTCTTGCCGTGGTCGACGTGACCCATGACGGTCACGACCGGCGGACGCGGCGCAACTTCCGCCTCGGCCTGCGCTCCCTGCAGGCCCTCCTCGATCTGGTTCTCCTTGAGGACCTTCGGCGTGTGGCCCATCTCCTCGACCACGAGCACCGCGGTGTCCTGGTCGATCGGCTGGTTGATGGTGGCCATGACGCCCATGTTCATGAGCGCCTTGATAACCTCGGTCGCCTTCACGGCCATCTTCTGCGCCAGCTCCGCCACCGTGACGGTCTCGCCGACGCCGACCTCGCGCACCACCGGTGCGGTCGGCATCTCGAATCCGTGCCGGCCCTCGGCGGCCGCCGGAACGGGGCGCGCCTTGGCGCGGCGTTTCTTCTTATAGCGCGAGCTGACGTCGCCGGTGACGTGCAGCTCCTGGCGGCCGTAGCGGGTTTGCTTGTCGTCGGCCGCGGCCGCCGGAGCGGCGGCGACGGCGGCGGCGGCGGCGGCGACGCGCTCGCGCGCGACCGGTGGGGGCGGGGGACTCGCCGGCGGGCGCTCCCGGTCGCCCTCGCGCCGCTCGTGCTCCTCGCGCTCACGCGTGCGTCGCGCCTCGTCCTCGCGGGTGCGCTGCTCGGCGGCGCGGCGGGCATCTTCGGCGGCGCGGCGGCGCGCCTCCTCCTCCTGCTCGACCCGGCGGCGGTTCTCGGCCTCGAGCCGCTCGCGCTCGCGCCGCTCGGCCTCGGCGCGCTCGCTCTCCGCGCGCGCGGCCTCCTCGACCTCGCGTCGGCGGTGATCGATCTCGTCCTGCTGCACGCGCGCCCGCTCTTCCAGCACGTCGCGCTTGATGTAGGTACGCTTGCGGCGCACTTCCACGTTCACGGTGCGGGCGCGCCCCTGGACGCTCGCCAGCTTCAGCTCGCTCTGGGTCTTGCGCTTGAGCGTGATGCGGCGCGGCGCGCCGTCGCCGTCCGCCTCGCTCCCGTGGCTGCGGCGCAGGTGCGTCAGCAGCTCGAGCTTGGCGTCGTCGCTGATGCGCGCGTCGGGGCCCGACACCTTGATGCCGGCCTGGTCGAGCTGCACCAGCAACCGGTCGACCGGCACCTTGAGAACCTCGGCAAACTGGGAAACGGTCACTTCCGCCATACGCTTAACCTGCCTCGAACCACGGGGCGCGCGCGGTCATGATGAGCTTCGCCGCCTGGTCGGCGGCCAGCCCCTCGATGTCCGCGAGCTCGTCGACCGACTGCTCGGCGAGATCCTCGCGCGTGCGCACGCCGCGCCGCGCGAGGGTGAGCGCCAGGTCCGGGCTCATGCCCTCGAGCAGCAGCAGGTCATCGGCCGGCATCGACTGATCGAGCGTTTCTTCGCTCGCGATCGCCTGCGTGAGCAGTACGTCGCGCGCGCGATTGCGCAGCTCCTTCACGATGCCCTCGTCGAACTCCTCGATCGCGGCGATCTCGGCTTGCGGCACGTAGGCGATCTCCTCGATGGTCGAGAAGCCCTCCTGCGCGAGGATCGTGGCGACGTCCTCGTCGACGTCGAGCTGCTTCATGAAGTTCTGCACGAGTTCCTTCGCCTCCGTCTCGCTCTTGGTCTCGGCGTCGGATTCGGTCATGACGTTGAGATCCCAGCCGCTGAGCTGGCTCGCGAGGCGGATGTTCTGGCCGCCGCGCCCGATCGCCTGCGACAGCTTGTCCTCCGCCACCGCGATGTCCATGCTGTGCGCGTCCTCGTCCACGACGATCGACATGACCTCCGCCGGCGACATGGCGTTGATCACGAACTGGGCAGGATTATCGACGTAGGGAATGATGTCGACGCGCTCGCCGGCGATCTCGTTGGACACCGCCTGCACACGCGAGCCGCGCATGCCGACGCAGGCCCCCACCGGATCGATGCGCGGGTCGTTGCTGCGCACCGCGATCTTGGCGCGCACTCCGGGGTCGCGCGCCGCGCCGAGGATCTGGATGAGGCCCTGCCCGACCTCGGGGACTTCGAGCTTGAAGAGCTCGATCAGAAACTCGGGCGCCGTGCGCGTCAGGAACAGCTGCGGACCGCGCGGCTCCGAGCGCACCTCCTTCAGGTACGCCTTGATGCGATCCTGGGGCTTCGCCTGCTCGCGCGGGATCATGTCGATGCGCGGCACGAAGCCTTCCGCGTTGCCGCCGAGGTCGATGTAGATGCCGTTGCGGTCGACGCGCTTGACCACCCCGCCCACCAGCGAGCCGACGCGGTCGCGGTAGGCGTCGACGACCTGGGCGCGCTCGGCCTCGCGCACTTTCTGAACGATCACCTGCTTGGCCTGCTGGGCGGCGATCCGCCCGAAGGCCACCGACTCCATAGGCTCCTCGACGTAGCCGCCCGCTTCAGCCTTGGGATCGAGCTCGAGCGCGTCCTCGAGCCGCAGCTCGTGCTCGGGCACCTCGAGCTCCTTGGAGTCGTCGGCGAACACTTTCCAGCGCCGGAAGGTCTCGTAGTCGCCGCTCTTGCGGTCGATGGCGACGCGCACGTCCCACTCCTCGCCGTGTTTCTTGCGGGTCGCGGACGCGAGCGCGGCTTCGAGCGCCTCGAAGATCACTTCCTTGTCGACGCCCTTCTCGTTGGAGACGGCGTCCACCACCATCAGGATTTCCTTGTTCACTGTGCCGCGTACCTCTCTAACACGCGCTTCGCCCGTCAGGACGCAAGCCTCGCCTCGCCAATCTCCGCAAACCCCATCGCCACGCGCTCGCGGTCGACCTCGAGCGCGATGCCGCCCTCATCCACCGTGAGCAGCGTCCCGGTGTAGCGCCGCCGCCCGGCGCGCGGCTCCTTGAGCTCGACGAACACCCGGGAGCCGACGAAGCGCCCGAAGTGCGCCCGGGTGCGCAGCAGCCGGTCGAATCCCGGCGAGGACACCTCCAGCGTGTAGGCGGACGGGATCGGGTCCTCGACGTCGAGGAGCGAGGACACCTCGCGGCTGACGCGCTCGCAGTCATCGAGCCCGACGCCCGCTTGCGCGTCGATGTAGAGCCGCAGGAGCGAGCGGCCGTGGCCCGGGGCGTAATCGAGCTCGACGAGCTCGTACCCGAGCCGCGTGAGCAGCGGCTCGAGCAGCGCCCACAAGCGCTCGCGCAGACCTGCCGTGACCGTCTTCATCGCCTTCGTTCCCGTCCGTCCCAGTGCCGCAAACAAAAAAAGGGCCCCAAGGCCCACCGAAAAACAAAAAGCCCCGCGGGGGGCTTTCGGTCATATCTTATTCTCGGGGGCGCCGCGCTCTTTAGTCCGCTCCGCCGCGCGACACCAGCCACCCGTCCCCGCACGGCCGCAGCCCGCGCGGGGCGCGCATTTTACCGGAACCGGGGCGCGCAGGGAACAGCGCGGCAAAGGGCGCCGGGCTTCGGGCAGCGCGCCGCGCCCGGTCCTCGCCCTGGACCCCCCGGTCTCCACCCTGGACCTGTATAGACAACTCGGCCCTCCCGGTGCCACCATGGCGCCCCTCGCAGTCCCTCGCGATCCGCCCCCAATGTCGCTGCCCCAGGCCGCCGCCCGCTACCTCCAGGTGAAGGACTTCATCCTCGAGCGGATCGCGGGCGGGGCGCTGCGTGCCGGCGAGCGCGTGCCCTCCGAGAACGAGCTCACCCGCACCCTGACCGTCTCGCGCATGACCGCGAACCGGGCGCTCCGCGAGCTGGCCGCGGACGGGGTGCTGGTCCGGGTGGCCGGAGTCGGCACCTTCGTCGCCGAGCAGCGCGTGCACGCCCACCCCCTCGAGGTGCGCAACATCGCCGACGAGATCCGCGCGCGCGGCAGGCAGCATCGCGTGCGCGTGCACGCGCTCGAGTCGGTGAGCGCCTCGCGCGAGCTCGCCGAGCGCTGCGGGGTCAAGCCCGGCGCGGCGCTCGACTACTCGCTCCTCACTCATTTCGAGGACAGCACCCCGCTCCAGGTCGAGGAGCGCTACGTCAATCCGCAGGTCGCTCCCGGCTACCTGCGCAACGACTTCTCCCACATCACGCCCCACGAGTTCCTGATCCGCGTGGCGCCGCTGCAGCGCGCCGAGCACATCGTGCGCGCGGTGGTGCCGGAGCGGCGTATCCGCCGGCTCCTCAAGCTCGAGGGGGACGAGGCGTGCTTGCTGATCCTGCGCCGCACCTTCTCCCGCGGACGTGTCGCCAGCGTCGCCGACCTCTATCATCCCGGTTCCCGCTACGAGCTCGCGGCGAACAGCCAGCCGAGGTAGTGCCATGAACGACTCCGTAAAGACCCGCCCGCCGCTGCGCGCCCCGCGCGGCACGGCCCTCTCGTGCCGAAGCTGGCTCACGGAGGCGCCGCTGCGCATGCTGATGAACAACCTCGATCCCGAGGTCGCCGAGCGGCCGCAGGAACTCGTGGTCTACGGCGGCATCGGCAAGGCGGCCCGCAACTGGCAGTGCTTCGACGAGATCGTGGCGGCGCTCAAGGCGCTCGGGGACGACGAGACGCTGCTCATTCAGTCCGGCAAGCCGGTCGGCGTATTCCCGACGCACGCAGACGCCCCGCGCGTGCTGCTCGCCAACTCCAACCTCGTGGCGCGCTGGGCGGACTGGGATCACTTCAACGAGCTCGATCGCAAGGGGCTCATGATGTTCGGCCAGATGACCGCCGGCTCCTGGATCTACATCGGCAGTCAGGGCATCGTGCAGGGCACCTACGAGACCTTCGTGGAGATGGGGCGCCAGCACTACGGCGGGCGGCTCGCCGGCAAGTGGATTCGATGCTCGCCGTCGAGTGCCGCCCCGAGCGCATCGCCAAGCGCTTGAAGACGCGCTACCTCGACGTCGAGGCGCGAACGCTGGACGAGGCTCTCGAGATCCTCGAGCGCGCGCGGCGCGCCGCGAAGCCGGTGTCGGTCGGCCTGCTCGGCAACGCCTGCGAGGTGCTCCCGGAGCTCCTGCGCCGCGGCGTGCGCCCCGATGCGCTGACCGATCAGACCTCGGCGCACGACCCGGTCAACGGCTATCTGCCGGGCGGCTGGACGCTCGAGAAGTGGGACCGCCTGCGCGGTGAGGATCCGGCGCAGGTCGCGCGCGAAGCGCGCGCCTCGATGCGCGCTCACGTGGAGGCGATGCTCGAGTTCCAGAAGCAGAAGGTCCCGGTTTTCGACTACGGCAACAACATCCGCCAGGTCGCCCTCGACGAGGGCCTGAAGGAGGCCTTCGCCTTCCCCGGCTTCGTGCCGGCGTACGTGCGGCCGCTGTTCTGCCGCGGCATGGGTCCCTTTAGATGGGTTGCGCTCTCGGGCGATCCGGAGGACATCTACCGCACGGACAAGAAAGTGCGCGAGCTCCTGCCAGGCGACACGCACCTGCATCACTGGCTCGACATGGCGCGCGAGCGCATCCAGTTCCAGGGGCTGCCGGCGCGCATCTGCTGGGTGGGGCTCGGCGACCGGCACCGCCTCGGCCTCGCCTTCAACGAGATGGTCGGTCGCGGTGAGCTCAAGGCGCCCATCGTGATCGGCCGCGATCACCTCGATTCGGGCTCCGTCGCCAGCCCCAACCGCGAGACCGAAGCGATGAAGGACGGCTCGGACGCGGTGGCCGACTGGCCGCTGCTCAATGCCCTCCTCAACACCGCGAGCGGCGCCACCTGGGTGTCGATCCATCACGGCGGCGGCGTCGGCATGGGCTACTCGCAGCACGCCGGCGTGGTGATCGTGTGCGACGGCACCGCGGCGGCTGCGCGCCGCATCGAGCGCGTGCTGTGGAACGATCCGGCGAGCGGCGTGATGCGCCACGCCGACGCCGGCTATGAGAGCGCCATCGAGTGCGCCCGGGCGCGCGGCCTCAACCTGCCGTTCCTGCGGGGCTGAGCGCGGAACGGGTCGGCCATGGCCGAAGCGCTCAAGCTCTGGCGCAACGCACAGCTCTACACCTGCGACGGGCACTCGCGGATCATCGCGCGCGGCGCGCTCCTGACACGCGGCAGCCGCATCGAGTGGGTCGGGGACGAAGCCGCGGTTCCCGGGGCAGCGGCGCACGAGGTGCACGACCTCTCCGGCGCGTGGGTCACCCCGGGACTCGTCGACAGCCACACCCACCTGGTGTTCGCCGGCACGCGCGCCACCGAGTACGCCGAGCGCCTTCGCGGGCGCTCGTACGAGGAGATCGCGCTCTCGGGCGGCGGCATCCTCACCACGGTGCGCGCGGTGCGCGCGGCGAGCGAGGAGCAGCTGTTCGATGAGAGCGCACCGAGGCTCGCCTCGCTCCTGAGCGAGGGCGTGACCACCGTCGAGATCAAGTCCGGCTACGGCCTCACCCTCGCGGACGAGGCGAAGATGCTGCGCGTGGCGCGCTCGCTCGGGCGGTCATTCCCGGTGACCGTGCGCACGACGCTGCTCGCCGCCCACACGCTGCCGCCCGAATACCAGGGTCGCGCCGACGAGTACATCGACGTCGTCGCGCGCGAGTGGCTGCCGGAGCTCGCCGGACAGGGCCTCGTCGATGCGGTGGACGTGTTCTGCGAGCGCATGGCCTTCAGCGTGGCGCAGGCCGCGCGGCTGTTCGAGGCCGCGCGCACGCTCGGCCTGCCGGTGAAGATGCACGCCGAGCAGCTCAGCAACCTCGGCGGCACGCTGATGGCGGCTGCTGCCGGCGCCCTCTCCTGCGATCACCTCGAGTACGCGGGCGAAGCGGAGGCCGCGGCGCTCGCGCGCGCCGGCACCGTGGCGGTGCTGCTCCCGATCGCCTACTACTGCCTGGCGCCCGAGCGCCGGCCGCCGCTCGATGCGCTGCGCGCGCACCGCGTGGCGCTCGCGGTCGCGAGCGACTGCAATCCGGGGTCCGCGCCCGCGGCATCGCTCCTCACCGCGATGAGCATGGCGACGCGGCTCTTCGGGCTGACCGCGGAGGAAGCGCTGCTCGGCGCGACGCGCCATGCGGCCCGCGCTCTCGGGCTCGAATACGAGCGCGGCGCGCTCGCCCCGGGGCAGGCGGCGGACTTCGTGGCGTGGAACGTGCGCTCGATCGAGGAGCTCGGTTACTGGATTGGCTTCAATCCCCGCCGGACGGTGGTCCGCGCGGCAGAGGTGCTGCGATGGCCGAACCCGAACGCCTGAAGCTTGGCTCCCGGCCGCTGCGACTCGGGGAGCTGCGGCGCGTGTACGCGGGCCCGCTGAGCGTGGCAATCGATGCGGCAGCGCTCGGCGCGGTGCGCGAGGCGCACGCCGTTACCGCGCGCCTCGCCGCCGGCGATGCGCCCGTCTACGGGATCAACACCGGCTTTGGGCTGCTTGCGAACACCCGCATCGCCCCGGCGCAGAGAACGCTCCTGCAGCGGAACATCATCCTCTCGCACAGCGCCGGGGTCGGCCCGCTGCTCGATGACGCGATCGTGCGCCTGACGCTGGTGCTGAAGCTCGCGAGCCTGCTGCAGGGATTCTCCGGGGTGAGCGTCGAGCTGGTGCGCTTTCTCGAGCGGCTCATCAACTCCGGTCTCATGCCCTGCGTGCCGGCGCAAGGGTCGGTCGGCGCCTCCGGCGATCTCGCCCCGCTTGCGCACCTGTCGCTCGCCGTGCTCGGCCTCGGGGAAATCCGCCGTCACGGCGAGGTGCTGCCCGCCGCGGAGGCTCTGGCGCAGGAGGGACTCACGCCGCTCGCGCTCGGGCCGAAGGAGGGACTGGCGCTCCTCAACGGCACGCAGGTATCGACCGCGCTCGCGCTCGCGGGGCTCTTCGAGCTCGAGACGGTGTTCGCGGCGGCGGTGGTGAGCGGGGCGATGTCGCTCGATGCACTGCAGGGAAGCGATGCGCCCTTCGACGCGCGCATCCATCACGTGCGCGGTCACGACGGCCAGGCGCGGGTGGCGCAGGTGTACCGCGAGCTCCTCGAGGGCAGCGCGATCCGCGAATCGCATCGCACCTGCAGCCGCGTGCAGGACCCCTATTCGCTTCGCTGCCAGCCGCAGGTGATGGGGGCGTGCCTCGATCTCATGACCCAGCAGGCCGCGACGCTCGCCGTGGAAGCGAATGCGGTAACCGACAATCCGCTCATCTTTCCGGAGGCAGGCGAAGCGCTCTCGGGCGGGAACTTCCATGCCGAGCCCGTGGCGTTCACGGCCGACATCCTGGCGCTCGCCTGCGCCGAGGTCGGCTCGCTGGCCGAGCGGCGCCTGGCACTGCTCATCGATCCGAAAATGAGCGGCCTGCCGCCGTTCCTCACGCCCGACAGCGGAGTCAACTCCGGCTTCATGATGGCGCAGGTGACCGCCGCCGCGCTCGTCGCCGAGAACCGCATGCTCTGCCACCCGGCGAGCGTCGACAGCATTCCGACTTCGGCGAACCAGGAAGATCACGTGAGCATGGCCACGCACGGCGCGCGGCGGCTGCTCGCCATGACGGGCAACGCGCTGAACGTCGTCGCGCTCGAATTTCTCGCCGCCTGTCAGGGGTTGGATTTCAGGGCGCCGCTCAAGACCTCGGCGCGACTCGCGGGTGCCCACGGGGCACTGCGGCTTCGGGTCCCCTTCGCGCAGAGCGACCGGCTGCTCGCACCCGACATCGCAGAGGCCGCTCTCGTCGTGCGCCGCTCCGAGGTGCAGTCGCTCGTCAGCTCCGTGCTACCGAGCTTCCGCTGAGCACGCCGCTCAAACGCTTAAGCGCACGGCCTCGCCCAGGCCGGCGCCTGTTGACATATTCCGTCCGGGCGCGATTTCAGGCTGGGGCGTATTCCGCCTTGGGCTTCTCCGGCGCCTCCGCCTGCTGCTCGCGTTTGATGCGCTCGTAGATCTCTTCGCGGTGTACCGCGACACTCTTCGGCGCATTGATGCCAACGCGAACCTGATTTCCCTTGACCCCCAGAACTGTAATGGTGACTTCGTCGCCGATCATTACGGTTTCGCCAACCCGGCGCGTAAGAATGAGCATCTTCAAATCCCTCTAGATCTTTCTAGTTTTAGGTATCCCACTGCGACTCAAGCTCGACTCGAAGCTCGCTCCGTGCACGCAGTTATCCATGTCAGAGTACGGGAAAACTTCGATAAAGAGAATCCTACTGTCCCCACGGTAGCAAGCGCTTGAATGTATGCGCCATACGTATGTTCACGCATCCAAACCGTGGGCTTAACCCAGCAGGCTTCTGAGCGCGCTTGCCACCTCGGCCGCGGCCGGACCCACGATCACGTGCACGCACCGCGGCTCCGGCACCGCCACCCCGCGCAGCCCCAGGCCGCGGATGGCGCTTGGGTCGACGAGCGCAGCATCGCCCACGCTCACACGCAGACGACTCGAGGCGGTCTCGACCGCGTGCACGTTGGCACGGCCGCCGAGCGCGGCGAGCAGCGCCGCCGCGTCGGCGCCGGAACCGGCGTGCGCGGGCGCCCGCGCCGCCGGGAGCGCGCCGCGGATCTCCCCGGCGAACTGGTCGGCCTGGGGGCCGACCACGACCTGCAGCGCGTTGGCGGCGGGGCGCACGAGGCCCCGGGCCCCGAGCCTCGTCAACGCCGCGGCATCGACCGCGGACTGATCGGCGATGACGAGCCGCAGCCGCGTGGTGCAGGCGTCCACCGACACGAGGTTGGCGGCGCCGCCGAGGGCCGCGATCCACGCGCGCGCGCGATCGGCCGGCGCGGCGGGAGGCGGCGCCGCGGCGCTCTCGGCGGCGTCGCGTCCCGGAGTCTTCAGATCGAGCCTGACAATGACGAGCCGGAACAGCCCGTAGTAGAGCGCGAAGTACACGAGCCCCACCGGCAACAGCCACAGCGGCCGCGTGGCGCGGCTGTAGTTCAGCACATAGTCGAAGAGTCCCGCCGAGAAGCCGAACCCGAGCTTCACGTGCAGCGCGTTCATGATGATGAACGCGACTCCCGTGAGCAGCGCGTGCACGCCATAGAGGGCCGGCGCGAGGAAGATGAAGGTGAACTCGATCGGCTCGGTCACCCCGGTCAGTATCGAGGTGAGGGCGATCGAGCCGAGGAGTCCCCCGACCGCGCGGCGCCGCTCGGGGCGCGCGGTGTGATACATGGCGAGGCAGGCGGCCGGCAGCCCGAACATCATCACCGGAAAGAAGCCCGCCATGAAGACTCCGGCGGTCGGATCGCCCGCGAAGAAACGTTTCAGATCGCCGGTGACGCCGTGGTAGTCGCCGAGGATGAACCAGGCGATGTTGTTGATGATGTGATGGAGCCCGGTCACGATCAGCACGCGATTCAACACCCCGTAGGCGAAGAGTCCGAAGGCGCCCGCATGCAGCACCGAGCGGCTGAGCACGTCCATGCCCGCCTCGAGGTGCTGCCACTGCGTGCCGAATGCGCCCGCGAGAAGGAGTCCCGCGAGCCCGCTGGCGATCGGCACGAAGCGCCGTCCGCCGAAGAAGGCGAGATAGCTCGGGAGCTTGATGTCGTAGAAGCGGTTGTAGAGCGCTCCGGCGATCAGTCCGGAGAGGATTCCCGTCGGCACGCTGAGCTTGGCGAGCTCGCGCGTCTTGTAGGCGGCGGCGGCGAGCTCGCGCGCGCGGCCGCTCAAGTCCGCCACTGCGTCCGGCGGCACGGCGATCAGCACCTCCGCTCCCCTGGTCGCGACCAGATACGCGACCACGCTCGCGAGCCCCGCCGCACCGTGATTCTCGCGCGCGAGCCCGACCGCGACGCCGATCGCGAAGAGCAGCCCCAGGTTCGAGAAGATCGCCGCGCCCGCCGCGGCCACGGACGCCGAGTCGAGGAGGTCCGGCTGCCCGAGTCGCAGCAAGAGGCCCGCGATCGGCAGCACGGCGATGGGCAGCATCAGGGCGCCGCCCACCTTCTGCAATCCCGCGAGCCCGAGCCTCACGACAGCGTCCCGGCCAGCACCGCAGCCAGCGCCTGCACGGCGACCGTGGCGTCGGGCCCGGTGGCACGGATCTCGATCTCCTCCCCGCGCTCGACGCCGAGCGCCATCAGCGCCACGATGCTGCGCGCGTTGGCCTCGCGTCCGTGCGCCGCGATGCGCACGTCCGCGGCGAGACTCCTCACCGAGCGCGCAAGCAGCGCCGCCGGCCGCGTGTAAATGCCGTGCTCAAAGTCGACTCTGAGGCGGCGCACCGTTGCCGCATCGCCCGGCGCAGTCCGCGCGGGCACCTCAGCCGCTTGCGAGGCGACTTCCATGAGGAAGTTCCCGACCGCGAGCTCGCAGCCCGAGCTCCGGCGCACGATCCGAAAGCCGCTGTCGGCAGTCACGATCACGGGGGTGAGGACGCTCTTGGCGCGCCGCGCGAGCAGATCCAGATCGAAGCTGAGGAGCGGCTCGCCCGCTCTGACCCGGACACCCTGCCGCGCGTGCAGCTCGAAACCCTGCCCCCCGAGTTCCACGCTATCGATGCCGACGTGCAGCAGCACCTCGCACCCTTCCGGAGTGCGGAGCGTCACGGCGTGTCGCGCGGCGGCGATCACGATGAGCTCCCCGTCGCAGGGGGCGCAGAGCCTGGCCGAGGTCGGATCGATGGCCACTCCGTCGCCGAGCAGACCTCTGGCGAACACCTCGTCCGGCGCCTCTTCCAGTGGGGTGCTCCAGCCCGCGAGCGGGGCGAGCAGCCTCACGGTGCGCACCGCCGTCATGGCGAGAGCTGCACCCAGTCGATCGCCCACGTGGGATCGAGGGTGCGCTGGGTGAAGCGGAAACACAGGTCGTGCGCTCCGGGCGCACCCGGCACCGACACCGGGGGGAGCTCGGTCACGGCGTCGTTGTCGGCCGCCGGCGCGAGCGGCAGCACCGCGACCGGATCTCCGTCGCAGGAGTCGAGGCGCACCTCGAGCTCTCCCGCGGCCGTGCGCGGCGGGTCGAGCTTGATCGCCTCGATGTCCTTGCCGATCTGGAAATTGAACGGCACCTGCCCGACCGCCACCGTCAGTCTCGAGGTGGGCGAGAGCTCGGCGGCGGGCAGCATCCAGCAGGGATTCATGATGTCGATGAGAAACACCGCGCGCGCGCCCTCGATCGGCGCGTCATCCTCGAGCGACAGGACGAGCTTGCCGGTGCAGGTCTTGAGGTCCTGGCTCATGTGCCGATCGTGCGGCCCGACGCTCCGCGGCGGTGCGAACACATCGTCCGAGTAGTGCACGCCGAGCGACTTCAGGCGACGGAACTCCGCGGGCAGCCGCAGCGTGAAATCCGACCAGTCGAGACGGCCCGGCGGCGACCAACCGACCTCGGCGAGGGCGGCCGCACGCGGCCAGGTCATGTAGGCCGCGCGCTCTTCGGTTCGCACGTGCTCCGTCCAGAGATTCCCCTGGAGCCCGAGCACGTGAGCCTGGTCCCCCGCGAGAGGCCCCGGGAGCGGGTCGAAGTGATAGACGTCGGCGAGCGTCTCGACGGTGCCGCGGCCCGGTGGCTCGCTCGGCGAGCGGCCCTGGCGGCTGTCGAGATAGAGCGTCGGGTCGGGCGAGAGCACCGCATCGTGTCCGGCGGCGGCCGCCGCGATCGCGCCCTGCACGCCGCGCCAGGACATGACCGCCGCATCGGGCGGCACGCCGCCCTCGAGGATCTCGTCCCAGCCGACGAGGCGCCGGCCGTGCGCACGCAGGTACTCTCCCATGCGGTGAGTGAAGTAGCCCTGCAGCGCATCCTCGCTCGCCACCCCGAGCTCGCGCATGCGCTCGTGCACCCGCGCGGAGGCCTGCCACTGGTCCTTGACCGCCTCATCGCCCCCCACGTGGATGAATTGCCCCGGAAAGAGCTCCATGACTTCGGCGAGCACGTCCTCGAGAAAGGCGAAGGTGGATTCCTCCACGTTGAAGAGGTTGGTGAAGACGCCCCAGTCGCTGGGCACTGCGGGCGGCGGATCGCTCATCACGCCGAGCTGTGGATAGGCCACGATGGCGGCGCTCGCGTGACCCGGCATTTCGATCTCCGGCACGATCGTGACGTTGCGTGAGGCGGCAAAGCTAACGATGCGGCGGACCTCATCCTGACTGTAGTAGCCGCCGTAGAGGCGCGGCCGGCCGGTGGCCGGGTCGATGTCCCGCGCCGCCGCACGGCCCGCCGGCACGCGCCAGGCTCCTACTTCGGTGAGGCGCGGATACTTCTTCACCTCGAGCCGCCAGCCCTGGTCGTCGGTCAAGTGCCAGCCGAGCACGTTGAGCTTGTGCAGCGCCATCCAGTCGATGTAGCGCATGACGAACTCGGGCGACTGGAAGTGGCGCGCCGAGTCGAGCATCAGGCCGCGCCAGCGAAAGCGCGGCGCATCGATGATGTGCAGCGCGGGGATCTGCAGCGCGGGCAGCGTGATGCGGCGCGCCGACTGCGCGCCGGTTGCCGGCGCCCCCATGCCCGCGGTACACAGCTGCCAGAGTGTCACGCCGCCATAGAAGAGGCCGCGCCGATCGCCCGCCGACACCACGACTTGCCGCGGCGTGACGCGGATCTCGTAGCTCTCCGGGCTCGCGCCGGGCGGCGCGCGCTCGAGATCGAAGACGATCGCAGGCCTCTTTGTGCGGCCGGGCGAGCCCGCGATCGCGGTCAGCCAGCCGGGGTGCGTCCGGCGCACCAGGTCGGCGAAGTAGCGCGCACTCTCGCCTGCTCCCGGGTCGCGCGGTAGCCACACGACCGTCCGCTCGCTGACGAGGAACGCGCCGCGCCCGGGGACGAGCTGCGCCGGGGCGGGAATGATGTCGGCCGTGGTGCGAATGCCATGCGCGGCGTCCGGCCCACCCGCGTGCGCCGGGGGACCGCCGGTCACGCAGCCCCATACGAGGAGCGCCGCGGCACGGCAGTCCGGGGCCGGACGCCTCACTTCGAAGCCTGCAGACGTTCTGCGAGATACGCTCGCACGCGCGCGGCGTCCGCCGCGGAGAGCTCGCCCAACACGCCGCGCCGCGGCTCGGGAATGTGCTCGCTGACCCCGTCCTGCGCTGCGAACACGTAGTGATCGAAGAGCGCTCGCCAGGCCTCACGGGTCACCGCCGGGAGCGGGCGCAGGTTGAGC